>JAFUVV010000039.1 GCA_017477435.1 Prevotella sp. | reverse complement strand
TTATATTTTATCGGCTGCCATAGGGAAAGTACTCTTTGAGAGGAAACCCTTAGGCGAGCTATTTGTTAAACCAAAACATCCTCAGAATGACTCCGATAATGGTCAGCTGACCTTATGGAAAAATTTCTTTGGACAGTAGTGAAAAAACATAAGAAAGTGAAAGATTACGAACTCTTTCTGATAATTTCACAGTAGGCTTGAAGATTCCTTATGCCATCGATTTCATAACATTAAGTGGCACTTTGACCTTTTCCAATTCCATGCCTTCGAAAGACGGCACGAAGGTAAACTATAGCGGCCAGTACACGTTAGAGAACCAGCCCGACGAAGAATACGGCAAGATTAGTATTAACGGTAAGTTTAATTTAACACTGGAATAAACTTTTTCCAATGCCCTCTAACCCAACTTGTGCAATATTAGCGCAGGCAGATTCTTTTCAACATACTCAAATAAAAACACCAACGAGACAAACAAAAAATCTTTGCTTATCTCGCTGGCATTAAATGGTTTAGGCTTAGACGTAAGCCTTAATACTCATCCTCGTTGAAAAGGAAGTCTTCTTTTGTTGGATAGTCGGGCCAGATATCCTCAATGCTGTCATATACATCGCCCTCATCTTCTATCTCCTGAAGATTCTCGAGAACCTCAAGAGGTGCACCGGAACGAATCGCATAATCGATGAGTTCTTCCTTGGTTGCTGGCCATGGTGCGTCTTCCAATTTTGATGCTAATTCAAGTGTCCAATACATAGTCTAATGTCAATTAATTGTGTTCATTTTTAATCTGCGTGCAAAAGTAATAATTTTTATATTATCTGCAAGAATATAGCAGAAAATTTTTCTTTGAATATGAAAATTTATGCCTAGCTGTCATGCGACATATTTTGCTTCGTCACTGCATAGGCTACATTACATGCAAGTTACGGGCGTCCTTCCGCATTGACATATCTTTTACGAGAAATTCACAAAAAACGACAATATATTGCCGTAATGGAAAAAATGTTGCTAATTTTGTAACCTCAAACAGTTAAAATATTTGTTATGGAAGAAGCTATGAAGCAAATTGGCGAGCGGTTGCGTGGTCTGCGCGAGATTGTCGATATAGAGGTGAGCGAGCTGGCTGCGCTGTGCGGCATTTCGGAAGAAAGGTATTTGAAGATAGAGCGTGGCGAGGCGGACATAACCATCAGCAATCTGATGAAGATAGCTCGCCGCTGCGGTATCTCTGCCGACGAGCTGATGTTCGGCGAGGAGCCGCGAATGAAGTCTTACTACGTGACGCGTCGTGGTCAGGGACTTAGCGTGGAGCGCACGAAGGCATACAAGTATGAAAGTCTGACGAGTGGGTTCCAGAAACGTAAGGCTAACGCGTTCATCGTAACCGTGGAGCCTAAGCCTGATGCAACGAGGATATATAAGAATAGCCACAGCGGGCAGGAGTTCAACTACGTACTTGAAGGTACGATGGAGGTGTATATCGGCGAGAAGGTGATACGTCTCAACGAGGGCGATTCCATCTATTTCGAGTCGTCAGCCCCTCATGGTATGAAGGCCATAGGCGACAAGGCTGTGAGATTCGTAGCCGTGGCGATTGACTGATTTTTGTGTGATAGATAATAGAAAACGTTTGGAGGTTGACAGACTCTGGCAATGTTAGCATTTTTGTTATAAATTAGACTTATGATAGAGCGATTTCTGACGCAGACAAGTTTTTCTTCGGAAGAAGATTTTAAAAAGAACCTGCATTTCAAGATACCCGAGAATTTTAATTTTGCCTACGACGTTATGGACGCGTGGGCCGATGAGGCGCCTGAGAAGACGGCGATTATCTGGACCAACGACGATGGCGAGGAGCGCATCACGTCGTTCGGCCGTCTGAAGGAAGAATCCGACCAGGCTGCGAGCTACCTGCAGAGCCTCGGCATCGGGCAGGGCGACAAAGTGATGCTCATCCTGAAGCGTCGCTACGAGTGGTGGATCACCATGCTCGCGCTGCACAAGCTCGGGGCCATAGTGATTCCTGCAACTCACATGCTCACGCGTCACGACGTCATCTACCGCAACAACCGTGCATCGGTGAAGGCCATCGTCTGCGTAGGTGAGGAATACGTTCTCAGTCAGGTGGAGACCGCCATGGACGAGAGTCCTACAGTGGAAACGCTCGTCAGCGTAGGACCTATCGTTCCAAAGGGGTTCCACGACTGGCATCGCGAAATTGGTTATGCTCCGCCGTTTGTGAAACCTAGGCATCCCAACGACAACGAGGACACGATGCTTATGTACTTCACCAGTGGTACGAGCGGTGAGCCGAAGATGGTTGCCCACGACTTCCTGTATGCCCTCGGACACCTCACCACCGGAGTGTTCTGGCACAACCTGAAAGAGGACAGCATCCACCTGACTGTGGCCGATACGGGCTGGGGAAAGGCTGTATGGGGGAAATTCTACGGTCAGTGGTTTGCCGGGGCAACGGTGTTCGTGTTCGACCATGAGAAATTCACGGCCGAGAAGATTCTCCGACAGATAGAGCGGTACAAGATAACGTCGTTCTGTGCTCCGCCTACAATCTACAGGTTCATGATACGTGAGGACTTTTCGAAGTATGATCTCTCGTCGCTCAGATATTGTTGCACTGCCGGCGAAGCACTCAATCCCGCCGTGTTCGACCGCTTCAAAGAACTGACGGGAATAACCATCTACGAGGGTTTCGGCCAGACGGAGACAACGATGACACTGGGCACGATGCCGTGGATGAAGCCTAAGCCTGGATCGATGGGAAAGCCCAACGCTCAGTACGACATCGATCTGCTTCGCCCCGACGGCACTCCCTGCGAGGACGGAGAGAAAGGAGAGATTGTAGTGCGTGTGGGCGACAGCAAGCCTATCGGACTCTTCAAGAAATACTATCGCGATCCGGAACTCACCCATGAAGCATGGCACGACGGCATCTATCATACTGGCGATGTGGCCTGGCGCGACGAAGACGGCTATTACTGGTTTGTCGGTCGCACCGACGACGTGATAAAGTCCTCGGGCTACCGCATCGGCCCGTTTGAGGTGGAGAGCGCACTGATGACGCATCCCGCCGTTGTGGAATGTGCCATCACGGGAGTGCCCGACGAGATCAGGGGAATGGTCGTCAAGGCCACCATCGTGCTCGGAAAAGAATGGAAAGACCGTGCCGGTGAAGAGCTCGTGAAAGAACTGCAGAACCACGTAAAACACGAGACCGCTCCGTATAAGTATCCGCGAATAATAGAATTTGTCGACGAACTGCCAAAGACCATATCGGGAAAAATACGTCGCGTAGAGATAAGACAAAAAGACAACTCGAAATGAAGACATTTTTCAACGTAACCGACCTCGGTCCGCTCGACAAAGCCATTGCCGAGGCACTCGAAGTGAAGCAAAATCGCTTTGCATATCAACATCTGGGCAAGAACAAGACACTGCTCATGATCTTCTTCAACAACTCCCTCCGCACCCGTCTTTCCACACAGAAGGCGGCCATGAATCTGGGAATGAACGTCATGGTGCTCGACGTGAACGCCGGTGCGTGGAAGCTGGAGACGGAGCGCGGGGTGATAATGAACGGCGACAAGAGCGAGCATCTTCTCGAGGCCATCCCCGTCATGGGGTCCTACTGCGACATCATCGCCGTCAGGTCGTTCGCCGGACTCAAAGACCGCGACTACGACTACGCGGAGACTGTCGTCGGACAATTTGTCAAATACAGCGGCCGACCCGTGATGGCAATGGAAACGGCCACGGTGCATCCCCTTCAGGCCTTTGCCGACCTCATCACCATCGAGGAACATAAGCCCGTGGCCCGTCCGAAGGTCGTTCTCACCTGGGCACCCCACTGCCGTGCCTTGCCGCAGGCCGTGCCCAACTCGTTTGCCGAATGGATGGCAGCAGCCGACGTCGACCTCGTCGTCACTCATCCCGAGGGCTACGAGCTCGATCCGAAGTTCGCAGGCAGTTGCCGAGTGGAGCACGACCAGCGGAAAGCCTTCAAAGGTGCACATTTCATCTATGCAAAGAACTGGAGCTGCCCCGGGGTGAGCCGTAAGGAGGACTATGGGAAGATCCTGTCGGAGGACATGAGCTGGACTGTCGACGCAGAGCATATGTCGTGGACCGACAACGCTTTCTTCATGCACTGTCTGCCCGTGCGTCGTGGTCTCATCGTCAGCGACGACGTGATTGAGAGTCCACGCTCGCTGGTCATACCAGAAGCAGCAAACCGCGAAATATCAGCCGAGGTGATACTAAAACGAATGCTCGAAGATTTGTAATCAAGACAGCGACACAGCCAAATGCGGAGAATCGATACCTATAAATATTGATTTTCCGCATTTTCTTTATCCTATTTTTTCTTTTGTTGTCGAAAAACCTTACCTTTGCACCATAAAGAACGATAACAATGGAAAGATATACCATCATTGCGGCAGAGAAAGAAGGCAGTTTTGCAGAGCGCCTTTATTCTCTCTGCACAAAGGTAGGCGACTATCTGAAAGAGGAAAAGCTGGAAGGTCGCCAGTTGCATTACACCAAGATTTTCCTCAGCGATGCCCAGAACCAGTATCAACGCCTGGTGGAGTCGTCACTCTATCAGAACATGCTCGGCGAGACAGCCATCAGTGTCGTGGAGCAAGCTCCCGTCGACGGGAGTAAGATAACGCTGCTGATAAAGACCGCCGCGGGTGAGCCCGATTTCCTTTTCCACAGCCTCCGACTGACCGACGGCGAGACGAAGGGAATGAACTCCTACACCCAGACCATCATGCTTTTCGAAAAGTATCTCCGCATGATGAAGGATCGCAATCTGAGGCTCGACACCCACTGCGTGAGGACCTGGATCTATGTGGGCGACATCGATAATAACTACGCTGGCGTGGTGAAAGCGCGCAACGACATCTTCAACCACTACGGCCTTACCGTCGACACTCATTTCATTGCCTCCACAGGCATCGGCGGCCAGACGCAGACGCGGTCGGAATGCGTGGCAATGGACTTCCTGACGTTTCCAAGCATCAAGGAAACAGACAAGACCTATCTGAAAGCGCTCGACTATCTCAGCCCGACGCATGAATACGGCGTTGCCTTCGAGCGGGGCACGCGTCTGAGCCACAACGGCAAGCAGACATTCTTCATCTCTGGCACGGCAAGCATCGACAAGCATGGCAACGTGATCTACGTAGGCGACGTGATGCGACAGGCCAACCGACTGCTGGAGAACATCAACGCCTTGCTGAAAGACGGCGGAGCAGGTCTCGGCAACGTGAAATATTTCATTGTCTACCTGAGAGATATTTCCGACTATGAGCCTATCCATAAGTTTATGACCGAGCGATTCCCCGCTGTCCCCCACGTCATCGTGCAGGCTAAGGTGTGCCGGCCGGAATGGCTCATCGAAATGGAGTGCATAGCATCGAAAGACTAAGGCAAAGACCACGTCCGACAACTTTTTCAACCATAAACAAAACTCACAGGCTTTTATGATATCTTTCGAATGCGACTACAACAACGGCGCCCATCCCAAGGTGCTGCAACACCTTGTTGATACAAATTCAGAGATCAGCCTCACCTACGGCTTCGACCGCTGGAGCGAGCAGGCACGCGAAAAGATACGCGCGGCATGCTGCTGCCCCGACGCCGGAGTGTATTTTCTCCAGGGCGGCACCCAGGCCAACGCGGTGGTGATAGACTCGCTGCTGCGGTCGTATGAGGGAGTGGTGTGTGCCGAGACAGCCCACATCAATGTCCACGAAGCCGGGGCCGTGGAAGCCGCCGGCCATCGCGTGATAGCACTGGAGAGCGTGGACGGGAAGCTGCGTGCCGACGTGCTCGAGAGATATATGCAGGTGTATCTTCACGATGAGAGTCGCGAGCATGTGGCGCAGCCAGGAATGGTCTACATCACCTTCCCCACCGAGATGGGCACGCTCTACACCGCCGCTGAGATAGAAGCCATCTACAACGTGTGCCTCGGCCACGGCATGCCTCTCTTCGTCGACGGTGCCCGACTGGGATATGGCCTTGCTGCCTCCGCCGACGTCACCCTGCCGTGGCTCGCCCGTCACTGCGACGCATTCTACATCGGCGGAACCAAATGCGGTGCCCTCTGCGGCGAGGCAGTCGTCTTCACAGGTCACCACGTGCCCACGCCACGAGGGTTCTTCTCCAACGTGAAGCGTCACGGAGCACTCTCGGCGAAAGGACGACTGGCGGGAGTACAGTTCGACGCGCTCTTCACCACCGACCCCGACAGCGGACTGTTGCTCTACACAGAGCTGAGCCGTCATGCCATTGCCATGGCCGAGAAGCTGAAAGGCATACTACGCAAAGCAGGGTTCGCGTTCTACATCGATTCGCCCACCAACCAGCAGTTTGTCATCATACCGAACAGCCTCGTCGCCCGGCTGAAGAAGGAAGTCGACTTCACCATCTGGCAGCCACACGGCAAGGATTCGATGCTATGCAGGTTTGTCACGTCGTGGGCCACCACCGACGAGGATTTAAGGATTCTTGCCGACATCCTACTCCGCAGATAGACCCTGTTCTCCAGACAAGGATAAGATTTTTAATCTACCACAGATAGAGATTTGTTCTACCACAGATTTCACCGATTTCACTGATTTTAAGCCGACGTCATTGGAAAAAAGCACGGGGAAATTACGCAGATTCGATTGAATCTGCGGCAGGGAGACGCGTTCAACAGATTGCAACAAGGAAGGCGCATCAGTCACTTTGCACCAGTACAAAGCCCATGTACTGTGAGTACAAAAGCCATGTACTCCGAGTACAAAGCCCATGTACTGAGAGTACAAAGCCCGTGTACTGAAATCAAGAGAAAGAGATGAAGGTCTTTCAGAATTCTATATATGGCGCCAAGCGTCGGAGGTCGTCGTCGGTGAACTCCTTCATGAGGCGCAGATCGTCGATGCTTGACAGCGGTCCGCGCAGCCTGCGATAGTCGCAGATGGCCCGCGCTTGATAGAAATTGATGTATGGATGCCGCTTCAGTTCGTTGAGAGTCAGCTGGTTGACGTTCATCCGTTTCACTTCGGAGGCATCCACCTCGACATATTCGCGCACCTCTTCGGGCAGCCCGTCTATCTCGCTAAGCTGGTCGGCACTCGCAAATCCCCCGAGCTGCCGACGCCGACGCTCTATCTGGCGGGCATAATAGTGGCCCACGCCGGGAATCTTGCGCAGCGCTGTAGAGTCGGCCGTGTTCAGACTGATGCGTTCGCCGGCCTGCAGTTTCAGGGGGTATAGTGTCGTGTCGCGTGGTGCAGGAGTGGAATCGGCAACCGTCTCTGCAGCAGGACGATAGTCGGGAGAGATACGGATATACGGCTCCAGCTCGCGATATTGCTTCTGCGTAAGTCCGTAGAGTTGTGCAAAGTCCGACGGCTGTCGATAGACTCCGCCTCGCGCGCGATACCTATATATATTCTTAACCTGATACGGTTGCAACCCAAGGAGGAGCAGCTGTGTACTGTCGGCGGTGTTCGGGTCGAAGAAAAAGCGTTCTGCCTTCGGCTGTGGTTCGTCGTAGACATACGCCTGCTGCCGCTGAAAGCCGTGGCTGTAGGTACGGTGCACGGCAGTAGAGTCTGAAGGAAGAGAAGTCGTGGCGACGGTGCTGTCGTCGCCGAGCAGGTGGAAAGCCGCAATGCCCAGCGCGATGATAGCGAGCAGGAAAGCAATGGCTTTCTTGTCGCCAGGGAGGATGATCGGCCGCCACGAGAATTTCATGTCAGGATAGAACAGATTTTATAATAGTTCCGGCAACTGATATAGCCGAGTGAAATTGCTGCCTTTTATGAGGATATACATGCCCTCGACAGGGTTTTCGCGGAGTACAGCCTTCACCTCTTCGACGTTGCTGAACACGCGATACTTGCCGTCGGCGAAGGCAAACTCCTGCCCTACGAGCCACACCGAGTCGAACTGTGCCTCGTCGAGCAACTGCACTATGCGCACGTGTTCCTCGTGGGACGATGCTCCGAGCTCTCCCATCTGTCCGAGGATGACCATCTTATGGTCTACTTCCATGCGTCGGAAATTGTCTATCGCCGCCGCCATGCTCATGGGATTGGCGTTGTAGGCATCGACGACGAGGCGGTTGTGCGCCGTCAGCGTCAGTTGCGAGCGGTTGTTCGTCGGACGATATGAGGAAAGGGCATGGTCGATATTCTCGGGCTCGATGCCGAAGTAGAGCCCCACAGCCACGGCAGCGAGCATGTTGTCGATATTGTAGGCCCCGACCAGCTGCGTATCCACCTCATGCCACCGCCCCGAGGCGTGGCGCCAGCGGAACGTGAGCAGCGGAGCACAACGAACGAGACGGCCCTCGACGTAGAGTCCCTCGGCAGGCGAGGAGGAATAGTCGACAAGAGTCAGGTTCTGAGCCATCGCCATCAGGTGGGGATTGGCACTGTTGATGAACACCACGCTCTTCTCGCTCCGCCGGAGGTAGTCGTAGAGCTCTCCCTTCGTGCGGCAGACGCCTTCAAACGACCCAAAGCCCTGCAGATGAGCCTTGCCCACGGTGGTGATAAGTCCGCAGGTGGGTTCGGCCGTCTCGACAAGGCGGCGGATATCGCCAGGATGGGAGGCGCCCATCTCTATCACGGCAATGTCGTGACTGCCGTTCAGGCGCAGCAATGTCTTCGGAACACCGATGTCGTTGTTGAAGTTGCCTTCCGTGGCGAGCACGTTCATCTGCTCAGAAAGCACCTGGCTGACGAGCTCCTTCGTAGTAGTCTTGCCGTTGGTACCGGTGATACCCACGACAGGGATGTCAAACTGCCGGCGATAGTCGCGTGCAAGATGCTGGAAAGCCGTGAGGACATCGTCGACGAGAATATAGCGGCTGTCGCCCTCGGGCACTATCGCGGCATCGTCGACCACGGCGTAGGCACAGCCTTTCTCAAGCGCCGACGCTGCAAAACGGTTGCCATCGAACGACTCGCCCTTGAGGGCAAAGAAGATACTCCCGGCAGGACACTGACGGCTGTCGGTGGTCAGGCTGCCCTGACGCAGGTATAGATCGAAAATCGTCTTATCCATGTTTTCGCTTTTTTCAGCCTGCCAAGCGAGGACTTCTGTCCACGTGAGGCACGCTTTATGTCATGTGCAAAATTAAATGTTAATGTTCACACTGCAAAGAAAAAAAAGAGATAAATTTCATTGTTTTTCCCGATGAAATGGGAGAAAATTGAAAAAAATACAGATATTATAGTTTCTATAGATGCTATAGATATTTTTCCACTCACACGAGGAAAACAATCATGCCATCCTCCCGCGCACAGATAGTTTTGCAAAAAAACGTGCCCGGGCGGCCTTATGTTACGAAAAAAGTGTTATCTTTGCCCTGACTATTCGCAGCGCGGGCAACATGCCCTCGTCTCAGGACAAAAAGACGCCATGCACACGACCATAAACATCCGCGGCCGACTCATCGACCTGTCCCGTCCGCTCGTGATGGGAATCCTGAACGTGACACCCGACTCGTTTTTCTCCGCCAGCCGTGTGGAGAGCGAGGAGGCAGTGACACGTCGCGCCAGCGAGATACTCAGTCAAGGCGGAACGATTATAGATGTGGGTGCATGTTCCACCCGTCCCGGCGGCGATATAGCGAGCGAAGACGAAGAACTCTCCCGACTGGAAATGGCCCTCAGACGCATCAAGGCCGACTTCCCCGAGACCATCGTGTCGGTGGACACGTTCCGACCGCAAGTGGCGCGACGGGCAGTGGAAGAATGGGGTGCCGACATGGTGAACGACGTGACAGAAGGGACGTTCGACGACGGCTCCGGCGAGACAATGTTTGAATGCATCAGCAGGATGCGCGTGCCCTACGTGCTCACATCGGTGGAAGCAACGGTGGAAGCCATGCTGCAACGCTTCGGACGCGAAACGGCAGAACTGCACGCCATGGGTGCCAAAGACATTATCCTCGACCCAGGATTCGGATTCGGCAAGACACTGGAGGAGAACTACGCGGTGATTGCCGGTATCGACACCTTGAGAGTGCTCGGACTGCCACTCCTCGTGGGCATATCGCGGAAAAGCATGCTATATCGCCTGCTCGACACCACGCCCGACAACTCTCTCAACGCTACGACAGTCGCCAACACCATCGCACTGACGAAAGGCACCAGCATACTGAGAGTGCACGACGTGAAGGAGGCTGCAGAAGCTGTAAGAATATACAACGAAATGAACAAAAACAACTAAAGCCATGCCATTTGTAATCGGAATAAAAGACATCATCGACATAGTGCTCGTAGCAGCAATGCTCTACTACATCTATCGTCTGATGAAAGAAAGCCGCTCGCTCAACGTGTTCATCGGAATAATGGTGTTCATGCTCATCTGGCTATTTGTCAGTCAGATACTCGAGATGCGACTGCTCGGCTCGATACTCGACAAACTCGTCAGCGTGGGAGCCCTCGCCATAATCATCCTGTTCCAGGAAGAGATACGAAAGTTTCTCTACACCATCGGTGCCCACCAGCGCTTCCGCTCGATAAAGAAATTCTTCTCGAGCAGCGACCGACCAGAAGAGGAAGACAAAGAGACGATACTCCCGATAGTGATGGCATGCATGAACATGGCCAAGAAACGCGTGGGAAGCCTCATCGTGATAGAACGGGCCATCGCACTCAACGACATAGTCGATACCGGCGACGTGATTGATGCCCGCATCAACCAACGACTCATCGAAAACATATTCTTCAAGAACTCCCCACTGCACGACGGTGCCATGGTCATCTCACACAAGCGGGTGAAGGCAGCAGGATGCATACTGCCAGTGTCGCACAGCCTCAACATCCCTCGTGAGCTCGGACTACGGCATCGCGCCGCTCTCGGCATATCGCAGGACAGCGACGCCATCGCAGTCGTAGTGTCGGAAGAAACAGGACACATCGCAGTGGCTATACACGGAGAACTACGCAGAAAACTCTCTGCAGAACAGCTGGAGAGCGTACTGGCACACGAAATGTCGAAATGATAAATAGCTGATAACAAAAAAAAATCGGCATTCGCTTGCAGATTTATCAAATAATTATATAAATTTGCAGGGCGTAATAATTGTGAAGAAATCAATGCCCACAATGCCATAGGAACATATACTAACAAACCTAAAATACACAAGCCTCCGACGATAAAGGGACCATCGCCGGGAGAGGCAGAAAAAAGCGTCCCGATGAAAAAAACCATGAAGCGAATCTATCTTTTGACATTTGCTTTCCTTGCCCTCCTTGCTACCACTGTCGACGCACAGAACTATCGCAACGTGACCGACACGATATGGGGCAAAAACTACAGTGCCGAAATCGACGGCCATGCCACAAAGGAATGCTCCGACCAGCATGCCAAACTGTTGTCCTACCCTACGAAGCCTTCAGAAGCCGTGGGCGAGCAGCACCTGTGCTACTACGTTCACATTCCCGAAGGACACGTCAAGGCCGACCTTGTGATGAAGACTCGCAACAATAGGTATCCCACGATGCAACTCGTGCTATCCAATCCTGTCAGCGGCGACACGCTGCTCGTGAATCGGGTGAAGTGTACCGTAGGAAACGGTGTCGACACACTGGCCCTGCTTCCCGACATGGTGTTCCCCGAAGACACGTGGTACCGGCTTGAGCTGTCGTGCGTAGATCAGGCAAGCGTACCGCGTGCCGTTGCCGAGATATGGTACTGGCTCTTCAAGCGGGAAAGCTCAAAGGGCATCACAACAGCACGCATACAGAGCGCCCTGGCATCATATCTGAACTGGCAGAAACCCACCGACCCGCTCGCTCCATCAAGCGATGCCTACGAATGGTGCTACACGGAGGTGATGACACCTGCCAACATGGAGCAGATCAACACCTACTACTCCGTGATGAACTTCATAGGAGGATACCTCGGACTGCAGACTCCACGCGGGAACACAACATCTTTCTACGACAATTTCTACCACAACGTGCTCTTCTCGATGTGGGACAGCGGCGATACAGACAAGAATCCCACACTGCCTGAATACCTGAAGTCGAGCACGCTTGACGCAAGTCCCGACGTGAACTGCCGTCGCTTCGGCGGAGAGGGAACAGGCTGCCAAGCGTTCCTCGAATATGGCGAAGGCGACAACTGGTGGCGCCCGGGAGAGTGGGTACAGATACTCACGGCCGCACGACCACAGGACATGGTCATCAACTACAAGAAAACAGACGGCTCCGACAGCACCTTCGTCTATCACTATACACTCGTTACCATGTGGTACAAAATGGCCAACGACGACAAATGGTACTACATGGCAACCCACCGGAAGAGTGCAAACACCAACTTCTTCGAGGGATGGGGAGCATTCCTCGAGAACTGGTCGCCCGACAATGGCGCGTTCCCCAGAAAGATGTACTATCGCAACTCGTTCATGAAGACTGCAGGATCGAACAAGTGGTATCCATGCAACCAGGTGAAGACGGGATATTATTACGACCCGAGCAGACTGCGTCCCGACCAGCGCGACCGACGTCTCGACTTCGACCATGGCATTGCCGAGGAGTACGACAACTGCTTCTGGATGATGGCCGGAGGGTATGGAGTCGTGAACGACGGAAAGCAGAAGACATTCACAGTCCCTGCCACAAGCGACTTCACCCCCGTCGACACCATCAATCTCGACCGTCTGTGGAAAAACGTAGAAGGTGCTATCGTCGGCGAAGGACGCTCCATAGTATTCACGAAACTCGCAGAGTCGTCGAACACGACAACAATCATGAACACCATCAAAAGCGCTGTGAACGACTCCACAGGGTACACGTTCCGCAAGGTGGAATACGACAATCTGAAACGTGTGTATAACAACGGTAGCCCCAATATCACTACTGAATCCATCTATGCCATGCTACTCATGTATGGTCAAGACATTATCCATCGCGGCGGCCCCGACAAGATAACGGCGTCGCTGCGCAAGAATGCCAAGCTACCTCAACTGCTCACCATCGCCAAAGCGCTTATCGACAGCGAGAACGACCTCGACGGATATCGCACTGCCGACCTGGCTCCGCTGAAGGCAGTATATGCCGACGGGACATGTGCCGAGGCAGGGACTCTGTTCGACGCCATCGTGGAATTTGCAGAGACGTCGATGCCTCTCATATATAGGAAGGTGGGCCTGATGCGTCACATCGGAGGTGCTCACGCCTATGTCTTGACAAATACCAACGGCATGGGGTCTATCACCGTGAAAGACGGAAAGCTGGCAGTGCTGGGAGCTACAAGAGCCTCGGCCAGCGATGCTGCCAAGACACCGATCGACTACACCGACAACGCAACAAACTGGACAATCGTCCACTTCGACGGCGACGACGAATACTATCTCTACAACATTGCGGAGAAGAAATTCCTCGACATGACCAACGTCCCGGTGCTTTCCGACATCCCCGTAGGATTCTCTCTGAATTTGTCGGGCGACAAGTTCTATTTCAGCAAGAACAACAAATACCTTGCCGTAGACCCGATAAACAACACCGTGGTGATGAACTCCAGCCTCACCGCCACGGCCTATTTCAATCTGATAGACAACATCACCATGCAGCCGGCACTGTCGGAATCCGACAAAGCCCGCAATGCCGTACAGGCTTTTAAAGACTTCGCGGCAAACGTGGATAATCTCGGAAAAATGCTCGACACTCCCGAAGGCTGCGTGGGATACATCACCGATCCCGCACGTAGGCAAGAGATCATCGACCTCTACAACAATGGCAACGTCGGTGTTTCGAAAATGGCAGAAGTGGCAGATGCGCTGAAATCGGGAGAAGGCCGCATCACCTTTCAGCCCGACTCGAAAGCCTACCGCCTTCATTCCTGCTACTCCAACCGCGCCGCAGCACCTATGGCACAGCTGCGCGATGGATTAGGACTGAGAACTGAACCGAAAAGCGACAACGCCTCTCAGATATGGGTGCTCAAGGGAAAAGACGACTACTACTTCCTCAACGTCCAAGGCAAAGCAATGGGACTAATTGAAAACAAGACAGGCTCGCCGAAAGTGACAGAGAAAGAAGAGGCCGTGAAGGCAGCCGTCTACGACAAAGGCGGTTTCCACTATGTCATCGCATCGTCGACAACTGCCACCTACGGTCTCGGAGCAGCATCGCAAACCTCATGCCGCAACGGACTGACGACGGAGGTAGCCAACCAGTGGTGGCTCGAAGAAGTGAACACCTTCGACATCACCACCAACGCTGCAGGACTGGCACCTCTCTATTACGACTTCGACATCACCCTGCCCGAGGGGCTGAAGGCATACACCGTGCGTGGAGTTGATGCCGACGGAGTGATCGACGCCGTTGAGACTTCAGCCGAGGTGATACCTGCCGGCACGCCGCTCATCCTTCTCGGCTCTCCATCCACTACCTACTCTCTCGCTGTGAAGGCATACGTCGCAGAGCCGATCGACACAAAGAATCTGCTCGGCAACTACCTCGGCAGAACCGACATGACCGCCGGCGAGTACTACATACTCAGCGCCGACGGCACAACGCCGATAATGGAGAAGTCGACAGTGGCAAGTCTCGGGGCAAACCAGGTTTACCTGCCTAAGACAGCCGACATGGGCGACCTCGACAAACTGACGTTCACCTTCAGCGAGCCGACAGGCATCGATGCCGTCAATATCGGCACGACCGACCCCGATTCGCCACGCTACAACCTGCAGGGGCAGCGCGTAGGAAAGGATGCGAAGGGAGTGATCATACAAAGCGGAAAGAAGACAATAAACAGATAATAGATTTCTTTTTCATAAGCTGAGGGTCTTCTGCCAACGTGGCAGGAGGCTCTCTTTTTTGTGTCACGACGGACAAACGCCAAAGCAGGAAAAGCCTTTCGGCAGCGGAGGAGATACTGTCTGGCTGCAGTACATGGGCTTTGTACTGTGAGTACATGAACGCTGTACTCCGAGTACATAGGCTTTGTACTGAGAGTACATGGGCCATGTACTGCAGGCAAAGGAGCCGGCAGCTGCAAAAGAAACATGCGCTTATTTTGCCTTAAACTGGTTATACTTGCAGCTTCGACATTGAAGTGGTCATTCCGTCTCGGCGAATAAACCCGAATCGGTCATCAGGCAGAGATACGATATGTTGTAGATTGAAATAGCCCTCTTTATGCTATATCAGCGCCTGTTTTGCCATCTTACCGCTGTTATCTCCTTGACGTAGTCTGCCATGCCTCCAAAGATAAAACCGATAATCCGACTAAAACAAGCACAGCTCTATCATAAAGTCAAATGACCTATTTGGGATAAACGGAAAAAAAGATTCTTTTCCTTTGTTTTACACTCAACTTTTCGTAACTTTGCGGACGCGGGAGCATTAACCTGAAATGCCCCCCGATTTGGCATACATATCATTAATATAAATACAACTATGGATTTACTTCAACAAATCGTTGCTCGGGCAAAAGCCAACAAGCAACGCATCGTTCTCCCCGAAGCAACCGAGGAGCGTACTCTGCGTGCTGCCGACCGCGTGCTGGCAGACGATCTTGCCAACATTATCCTCATCGGCAACCCCGACGAGATCTTTGCCCTCGCCAAGGAGTGGGGACTTGAGAACATCGGGAAAGCCACAATCATCGATCCGCTTAACAATCCGCGGAGCGAGGAATATGCCACCCTGCTGGCCGAGCTTCGCAAGAAGAAAGGCATGACCATCGAAGAGGCACGCGAACTGGTGAAGAACCCTCTCTACCTGGGCTGCATGATCATCAAGACCGAAGGCGCCGACGGACAGATATCAGGAGCACTGAGCACCACCGGCGAGACACTGCGCCCCGCGCTGCAGATAATCAAATGTGCCCCGGGCATCACATGCGTCAGCGGA
The DNA here is from genome assembly GCA_017477435.1 of Prevotella sp. GTDB lineage: Bacteria > Bacteroidota > Bacteroidia > Bacteroidales > Bacteroidaceae > Prevotella. The sequence goes on along the minus strand of JAFUVV010000039.1, from coordinate 34,592 downwards.
GCAATGCTCCTCATCACCAATCAGCCACAGTATGGCGAGAATGGAGTGGTGGTAATGGGCGACGTGGCCGTAACACCTATGCCCGATGCCAACCAATTGGCTCAGATAGCCGTGTGCACGGCACAGACGGCCAAGAGCGTGGCAGGATTCAGCGAGCCAAGAGTGGCAATGATGAGCTTCTCCACTAAAGGCAGCGCCAAACACGAAGTGGTCGACAAGGTGATAGAAGCCACAGCACTGGCCCGCGAAATGGCTCCCGAACTGAAAATAGACGGCGAGATGCAGGCCGATGCTGCACTCGTGCCGTCGGTGGGACAGAAAAAAACCCCTGGCAGCGACATAGCAGGAAAGGCAAACGTGCTCGTAGCACCAAACCTCGAAGTGGGAAACATCGGCTACAAACTCGTGCAACGACTCGGCGGAGCCATCGCCATAGGACCAATCCTGCAAGGCATCGCACGCCCAGTGAACGACCTATCACGCGGATGCTCCGTCGACGACATCTACTACATGGTCGCCATCACCGCCTGCCAAGCAATGGATGCCAAATAAGAATGAAGTGAAAATGTTACATTAATATAGTATAGTCATTATGAAAATTTTAGTATTGAACTGTGGTTCTTCATCGATAAAGTATAAACTATACAACATGGATGACGAGTCGGTGTTGGCACAAGGCGGCGTTGAGCGCATCGGGCTCGACGAGGCATTCCTCAAGCTGACCCTGCCCAACGGCGAGAAAAAGAAAATCATGCACGACATGCCCGACCACAAGGAAGGCGTCAACTTCGTGTTCAAGACCCTGCTCGACCCCGAGATCGGCGCACTCAAGTCGCTCGACGAGATAGACGCAGTGGGACATCGCATCGTGCAAGGCGGCGACCTCTTCGAGAAGAGCTGCCTCGTAGACAAAAGCGTGGAAGACGGCATCGAGAGCCTCTGCGACCTGGCACCAGTCCACAATGCCGGCCACCTGAAAGGCATCCGCGCCGTCGACGCACTCATGCCCGATGTACCGCAGGTGACGGTGTTCGATAACGCATTCCACTCAACAATGCCTCCATACGCATATCTCTATGGTGTGCCATATGAGTTTTATGAGAAATACCACGTCCGCCGCTACGGATTCCACGGCACCAGCCACCGCTACGTGAGTCATCGTGTGTGCGAATTCCTTGGTGTAGACATCAAGACTCAAAAGATTATCACCTGCCACATAGGCAACGGCGCCTCGGTGGCAGCTGTGAAGTACGGCAAGGTCATCGATACCTCAATGGGTCTCACACCGCTCGCAGGAGTGATGATGGGCAGCCGAAGCGGTGACATCGACCCCAGCGCAGTGACATACATCATGCAGAAGACAGGCATGGCACCGCAGGAGATGGCCGACTTCCTCAATAAGCAAAGCGGCGTATTGGGCATCACAGGCCTGAGCTCCGACATGAGAGAGATCGAAAACGCCGACGCCGAGGGCAACGAACGAGCTCATCTCGCACTGCAAATGTACAACTACCGCATAAAGAAATACATCGGCGCCTATGCCGCAGCAATGAACGGAGTCGACATCATCGTCTGGACAGCCGGCGTAGGCGAGAACCAGGAAGGCGTGCGCTGGGACAGCTGCGAAGGACTCGACTACCTCGGAGTGAAGATGGACCGCGAGCGCAACCACGTACGCTCGAAGGAACAAATCCTCTCGGCCGACGACTCAAAAGTGAAAGTCGTGATGATACCCACCGACGAGGAAATCGTCATCGCACGCGACACCATGGCAATAGTCACTGGAAAGCAGGTAGACTAATTCTCTTTTCTTTTTTGTTTAAAGTGTCTTAAGTAAGAAACTATCATTATGGACAGACGGACTTTTTTGAAAAACTCAGCAGCTCTGGGACTTACGGGAATAGCTGCGAACGTGCCTTTTGCGCAGAGTCTTGCAGAGAGTAATGCCGATGGCAAGCGTATCGACATGGAGACGGTGACGCATGAGTTCCGATTCAGGAACGGGAAATTCAAGATAATGCAGATTACCGACACCCACTACATTGCTGGCGATGCACGCAGCAAGCGGTCGTACGACGCTGTGACAGAGATCATCGAGAGTGAGCGTCCTGACTTCCTCATACATACTGGTGACATAATATCTGACGGTAATCCTTCACATAAGATTGATGCTATTTCCAGTATGAAGGAAATACTCAGCGTGGCCTCCGATCATCAAGTGCCCTTTGCCGTTGCATTAGGCAACCACGATGGGCAGTTCGGTGTGAGTCGTCATGATATTTTTGAGGAAATAAAGAAGTTGCCATACAATATTAACCGAGGTATTGAAGGCATCTATGGCGATTCTAACGATATCATCACTCTCGTTCCAGAGAAGGGTGGGGTGCCTAAATGGGCTTTCTATCTTTTCGATTCAGGCGACAGCACTTCGTTGAAGAACATTGGTGGATGGAGCTACGATTACGTTCATTTCGATCAGATAGGTTGGTATCGCCAGTGGTCGGAACGGTTGCGTAAGATGAATGGCGACGTCCCTGTGCCTGCCTTGGCATTCATGCATATTCCTGTTCCGGAGTATATCGATTCGTTACACGACGGAGAAGGACACTTCCACCGTCTGATGAAAGGTAATCTGGGAGAGGAGCCTTGTCCGCCATACATCAACTCGGGCCTGTTCACCTCGATGAAAGAGATGGACGATGTGAAAGCACTTGTATGCGGTCATGACCACGACAACGACTATGCTATGAAGTGGAAAGAGATGTTCCTTCTTTTCGGAAGATTCAGTGGTGGCGACACAGTGTATAACCATCTGAAACCAAATGGTGCGCGAATATTCGAATTCACAGAAGACAACACGACGTTCAGGTCGTGGATACACGAGAAGGGTGGCAACATCACTCAGAATCTTGTCTTCCCCGATAGCTTCAAGTTCGAATAGTTTTTTATAAAAGGATTCCATTATTAACAACCGAACCATAACATTTACAGAGATGAAAAGAATAATTATGCTCAGTGCCGCAGTGGTATTTATGATCATAGCAGGCACACAGTCGTCGTCGGCACAGCGCCACGATTTTGCCAACTATCAGCGTTATGCAAAGGAAAACGCCCAGCTCGGCAAGCCAGGAAAGAAAGAGAAGAGAGTTGTCTTCATGGGCAATTCGATAACCGAGGGTTGGGTGAACCATCATCCCGATTTCTTCAAGAAGCATGGCTATATCGGTCGTGGTATCAGCGGACAGACTTCATATCAGTTCCTGCTGCGTTTCCGTCAGGATGTCATCGATCTTCAACCGAAGATTGTTGTGATAAACTATGGCACTAATGATATTGCCGAGAATACCGGCAAGTACGACGAAGACCAGACCTTCGGCAATGTGGTGTCGATGGTTGAGCTGGCACGTGCAAACAAGATAAAGGTGATACTCACCTCTACGCTTCCTGCAGAGTTCATGCCATGGCGTCGCGAGCTCACCGACGTGATGGGGAAGATTCGCCGCCTGAATGCGCGCGTGAAAGCATACGCCGCAGAGAAGAAGATACCATACGTAGACTACTTCAGCGCTATGCTCTCGCCCGACGGCAAGGGCATGGACGGACGATACACACCAGAGCAGGTGCATCCAAACGGGGCTGGCTACGATGTGATGGAGAGTCTCATCGTTCCCGTAATCGAAAAGATGAGATAGACAATCGTATAGTGATTATGTGATAAAAGCATCCGCTACTTCTGGTCAGTTCCAGATGTGGCGGATGCTTTTTTGTTGTCAATCGAGAGGCAGCGCGAAGGTGTTTTCAATAATCAAACTACCATCCACATTATAAATATATTACGCGTATATTACGCGCGCGTGCATGAGAAATGCGGTGCCTGATGTGATGGCGACAGGCTTTATGGCTGTGTCTCTCCTTCGATATATCGCTCCATGAAGATGTGTTCGCCATCGTAGACGGCGTAGGTGAACTGCCATATCCAGTCGCCAAGGATCATCATGCGTGCCTTGTCGGAGAGGGTTAGGTCGAGCTCTATGTGGCGATGTCCATAGAGGAAATAGTCGATCTCGGGGTGGGTCTTCATATATTCTTTTGTATAGAGGACCAGGAATTCTTTGTCCTCGCCCATGTATGGCGGTTCCTTTCCGTCCTCCCGTTTCAGTCTGCTGTGCTTTGCCCACGTGAGTCCGAGCGCCATTCCCCAGCGGGGATGCACGAAGTTGAGCAGACGCTGGCAGGTCTTATTATGGAACATCCGCCGCAGGAACTTGTACTTATTGTCTGGGTCGCCAAGACCGTCGCCGTGGGCAAGATAGAACACCTTGCCGTAGATCTCCGTCGTCAGCGGCTGTCTGTGGAGTATCACTCCGCATTCACGCTCCAGATAGCCGTAGGTCCAGATGTCGTGATTGCCCGTGAAATAGTGCACCTCCACGCCCATGTCGGTCAGCTCGGAAATCTTCCCGAGGAACCGCGTGTATCCCTTCGGCACCACATAGCGGTATTCATTCCAGAAGTCGAACATGTCGCCGAGCAGGTACACCGCCGCTGCCTTGTGCTTGATACTGTCGAGGAAGCGCACCAGCCGGCGCTCCTGCATTCGCTTGTGGTTTATCGCCCACGACCCAAGGTGAGCATCGGAAAGAAAATAAACATTTTTCATCAGAGGGTATGTTTTTTTAAAATGCAACAAGATGACTCTGCTTCCAGCATCCCCCTTGAGCGATTGCAGGGGGCCTTCCATTCTCAATTATTCAAATCCGAGTTCTACACGGGCTTCTTCGCTCATCATACTCTTGTCCCATTCGGGTTCGAAGACAAGGTTGACGTTAGCCGACGTGATTCCTTCCACGCTCTCCACCTTCGTGCGCACGTCCTCGAGGATGAAGTCGGCAGCGGGGCAGTTGGGCGCAGTGAACGTCATGTCGATGTCCACGGAGTGGTCGTCGTTCACCTCGATGCGATAGATCATCCCGAGGTTCCAGATGTCTACAGGTATCTCGGGATCGTATACGGTTTTGATAATATCGACGATTCTTCCTTCAAGTTCGCTTTTCTCTTCTTGTGTCATATTAGCTATTTTGTGGGCAAAGTTACGAAAAGTCGAGAGTAGAACAAAAGAAAAAACTCGTTTTTTCATTTTTGTTATACCGAGACGCAGTAACTTCGACAAAGTCATAGTTACGAAAAAACGAGAGCAGAACAAAAGAAACGTGTTTCTTTTTTATGCCGAGTGCAAGTAACTTCTTCATCCGCAAGGATGGAAAAGTTACGAAAAGTCTTGGTATAACAAAAGAAAAAGCGCTGCTTTTAGCGCTTTTTCTTCATCGCCGCCGCCACTAAAGGCAGGCTTATACGTATAGAAAGGACCCAGTACAAAGGCTTTGTACTCTCAGTACATGGGCTTTGTACTCTCAGTACATGACTCTTCTACTCGGAGTACATGGGCTTTGTACTGCCACCGACAGTCGTCATCAGAGGCGTCCCTGGTCGCGATAGCTGTAGTAGCTGCCGTCGGTCACGATGACATGGTCGGCGAAGTAGAGCCGCATCACCTCGCACGCTTTCTTCACTCGCTCCGTCAGTCGGTCGTCGTCCTTGCTCGGCCGCGTACTGCCCGACGGGTGGTTGTGGGCGATGGCCACTATTGTGGCGTTCGACAGCACGGCCTGCTTAATGATCAGCCGCACGTCGACGGCTGTCTCGGTGATGCCGCCACGGCTCAGCCGCTCGCCCTTGATGAGCTTGTAGTTCTGGTTCATGAGCAGCACCCAGGCTTCTTCCGTGTCGAGGTCCTGCATCTTCGGGAGCAGATAGTTGTATATTGCCAGCGAGCTATCCATCCTCATCCTCTCTTGCGCTTTCTCCTGCTGGCGGCGCTTGCCCAGCTCGCAGGCGGCAAGGATCGTGATGGCCTTCGCCTCGCCGATGCCACGATACGCCATCAGGTCGGCGATGGATTTCTTGCCAAGCGTGTTCAGATTGTTGCCGCACTCGCTCAGAAGTCGTTTCATAAGGTCGACGGCGCTCTCGGTGGTACTGCCCGACCCTATCAGTATTGCCAACAGTTCGGCGTTCGACAGACCCTCGGCACCAAGCCGCATGAGCTTTTCGCGCGGCCGGTCTTCCTCTGCCCACTGGTTTATGTTAAGCTTTGTCATTAAGCAATTTGTTGTTCTATATCTAATTTCTATTCTCCGTTGTACACGCCCATGAAGAGTATCATGCCCGTCGCGTGCTCGGTGATTATGTATGCAAACGGCCGTGTGGCGTGGAAGTCCACCTTCTTGAATCGTGGCACTACGGGGTGTGCCGCGCCTGTCACCACAATCTCTTCGAGGGTGGCAGCAGCGGCCTTCGTGCCTGTCTCCTCCACTTCGATGCGGGCCATCTGCTTCATGTTCGAGATATGGAGCCGGCTGTCAGGAGCCATCTTCTTCATGTCGGCCATGCGGCTGAAGTCGGCTCGCTGCTCATCAAAGGCCGACGGTATGCCCATGCGACTCATCAGGGCGTTGAGCGGCTGGTCGGTGTCAATCTCAAACCGCGGCAGCTTCACGCTCACATCGCAGAGCGTCTTTGTGCTCCAAGCCTCATTCCACGAGGCATAGTCGAAGTCTTCCAGCATCTTCTCCACAGAGCAGTCCTTGTCGGGGAGCAGTACGATCATCTCGTAGGACGTCTCACCCTGATATGGCAGCATGAGCATGGCGCAATTCTTCGCCTTGGCATATCTGAGAACCCGCTGCTGTCGCATCATAGGCACAGTTTTTTCTTTCCCACCGGGCAGCGTGAATTTCTCATCTTTCGTCTTCGACGGATCGAACTCATGCTTCCACTTGCCATCGAAATAGACGGCATTGAGCGCATACATCAGTGCGCTGGGGCTGGTCTTGTCGATTATCTTGGGAATCATTCCGCCAGTCTTTTCCTTGCACCAATCGTTTATCGCCTTCAGCGGAGAGCTGCTGCCGAAGTTCATGCTCCGCGCCATGGCCTGATAGTTGTCGCTTGCCTCTGCGACGAACTGGCTGCTCATGGGGAACGACTTGTTAGTGAACAGTGCGTTGGCCATGCTGAAGGAGCTGCCCCACTGGCTGTCGGTGAGGAAAGGAATCAACCTCTTGTAGAAGGCATTCAGCTCTGCCGGCGAGCTGCCAAGCAATGTCTGCATCTCGCTGAGAGTCTTTCCTGCCGCACCGTTAGAAGTCATTGCAAGCAGACAGGCAACGCTCAGCGGCGAGACAATCGCACTCTTCTTACAGCCGACTTCCTTCATCATCTTGAACGAGAAATCGTTGATGCTGGCTATAGTCTTCCTGTCGGCGTCAGATAGACTGATGTCTCTCCGCTCCTTGCGGGTCACCACCGCAACGGGCTCCTTCAATATGATCTCCACGCCCTGCTTGGCATCGACCGTCGCATCGTCGAAGCCGACGTATCTCGCGCGCAACTTAGATTTCTTCTTCGGAATCTCTATCGTGAACTCACCATCGATATTGGAGATAACGGCCGTCTTCGTGCCGACGACTTCCACCGTGGCTCCGATGACAACATTCCTGTCTTCGTCCAGCACCTTGCCCTTGACAACCGTCTGGGCAACAACCGTCGCACAACCTAAAATCAAGGCTATGCAAAAAAACAAGATCTTTTTCATAGGCAAAACAAGTGTTATTTATAGAAATTCCTTTCGAATGCAGCAAACTCATCGCCTTTCTTCACGCAGCGTTTCCACCACGCCTTGATGAATCCCATGCCATAGCCCATCAGCTGTACAAAGGCTGCCGGCACCGACAGCAGACCCACGCGCAGGCTGCGACTCTTCAGCGCAGAATCGGCGAAGATGATGAGCGCGTAGAGCACGATGGGCACCCACGGCAACAACATCAGCCAGCATACGCCGGCCACGAACCCCACTGCCGAGAGAAAGACGAGCGCGAGAGTGCCCACGGTGAACACTGCAGGCAACAGGTGGACGGCTTTCATTGTGCCTGGGTGGCGCTTCTCAAGGTTGATGCGTGCGATGCCTGAGTTGTACACCTGGCGGTAGAACTTCCGGAAGTCGGTGCGTCGCTTGTGCCACACCCATGCTTCGGGGAAGAGCCGGGTGCTATATCCTGCCTCACAGATGCGGTAGCTGAAGTCGATGTCTTCGCCGAATCGCATCTGCGAGAACCCTCCCAGCGAGCGGTAGACCTCGCGGCGAATGCCCATATTGAACGACCGCGGATAGAACTTGTCGAGTTTTTTCTTCCCGCCGCGGATACCGCCGGTGGTAAAGAACGACGTCATCGAATAGCTTATGGCCTTCTGAACGGGGGTGAAATCGGGATGTGCAGCGTCGGGTCCTCCGAATGCATCTGCCGGCTGGCGGCGTAGCTCATCGTCGACGGCTTGCAGATATCCCTCGGGCAGGACGACGTCGGAGTCGAGGATGATGAGATACTCGCCGCTGGCATGCTCGGCACCTGTGTTGCGTGCCAGACCCGGACCGCCGTTCTCCTTGGCATAATAGATAATGTCGAGACGGTCGCCATAGCGCCGACACACATCGCGACTCTCCACGTCGGAACCGTCCTCGACGATAATCACCTCGAAGTCTTTCAGCGTCTGACGGCAAAGACTCGCGAGCAACTCGTTCACCTCTTCAGGACGGTTGAACACTGGTACAATGACTGAATATCTCATGCTTTTCTCTTGTGTTGATCAATAAAAACAATGCGAGGATTGGGCTACGTTCTTCTCCCCATTGCCTCTGCCGGCTGGCATGCTGCCTTCGGCTGACAATGTCGCGTAACACAATCCTCGCAGGAAATATCGGATCTTACTCCTTCATGCGCTGCAGGTAGCTGCCGTCGCGTGTGTCCACCTGGACAAGGTCGCCCTCATTGATGAACAGAGGCACACGGATCTCCACGCCCGTCTCCAGTGTGGCCGGCTTTGTGGCGTTGGTAGCGGTGTCACCCTTTACGCCTGGCTCGGAATGAGTCACGCGGAGAACGGTCTTCACTGGCATCTCGGCAAAGAGCACTGTCTCGGTATCAGCATCGCTGACAACCTCCACGATGTCGCTCTCTTTCATATACTCCACGCCTGTCACCAAGTCCTTGGCGATGGGAGCCTGCTCGTAGGTCTCCTGATTCATGAAGATATAGTCGTCGCCGTCCTTGTAGAGATACTGGTAGGGACGACGCTCAATGCGCACGTCTTCCAGCTTCACGCCCACGAGGAACGTACGGTCGAGCACGCGACCGTCGGTGACGTTCTTCAACTTTGTGTTCATCACTGTGTTTCCCTTGCCCGGCTTGCGGTGCTGGAACTCGATGCACACCCATATTCCGCCATCCATACGAATGGCAGTACCCTTCTTAATGTCTTGTGAGTTAATCATAAGTTATTCTATTTTGTTTATTCAATTTTTATTGTCCGTTAGCATTGTAGCGACTGCAAAGGTAGTACAAAAATATAAAAAAACGCATTTTTTCTTACGAAATTTAGCTTAATTCTTTGCCAATTCGAAAATTATGACTACTTTTGCACCCCGTAACGGAGAAAAACGAATAAAAAAAATATAGAAGAAAATGAAAAGAACATTCCAGCCTCACAACAGGCGCAGAGTAAACAAGCACGGTTTCCGTGAGAGAATGGCAACCAAGAATGGTCGCCGCGTATTGGCATCGCGCCGTCGTCACGGTCGCAAGAAGCTTACCGTATCCGACGAGAATCACGGCAAGTAAGCCCCCGTCAGAGGCCGCATGGTCTCCATCCGAAAGGCAGCAAAAAGATCGCTATTGATCTTCTTGCTGCCTTTTGTCATTCTCCACCTCTCCTATCTGCGCCATGCACACATAATCAGTGAGATCAGCGCAATCTGTGGTAGAAGCGATTCTCCCCATCGTAGTCTGCGTCCACATCTCCGGAGGAGCCGGAGGGAAGGTCTACTTCGCGCCTTTTCTGCGGTTGCAGTCGCGGCAGAGCATCTGGCAGTTCTCCATCACTGTCCGTCCGCCTTCCCGCCACGGGGTGATATGGTCGCCTTCCATCTGTTCTATCTCGAAGTGGTTGCCGCACAGCGGACAGATGCCAAACTGCTGTTCGTAGACGGCGAGCTTTATGTCGTCGGGGAAGGCGCGCAGTCCCAGTTCGCGCTCGTCGCCGTTGAGGACGTAGGGGCATATTCCTTTCTTGTTCTGCACCTCGGAGTCTATCACCAGCCGCGAGATTCTTTTCTCCAGCTCGCTCTTGTCGAGGATGCGGTCGTGATGCTGGTCGTAGAGCAGTCCCCAGTCCACGCCTTTCATTATCTGCTTGCGCTTGCCCACGTCGAATGTTGCCGTCACCCACGTTATCACCGCCGCAAAATACTGCCACAGCTGCGTGGCGTTGGGGTCGTGCTGATGCTTTGCCATGTAGCCCTCTATGGTGAGTCGCTGCTGTGGGGTGCTCTGGCTGCGGGCAATCCATTTCAGGGCTGTCTCCAGATAGTCTTGCCGTATGGGCGAGCCGTTGATGAGGTTCTTGCCCATGTTGTAGGCGGCACAGTTCGACTTGGAGAAGTATCGCTTTGCGTCGGAGACGAACGGACCGGCGTAGACGGCGTTTCTGAGTTCCTGCTGCGTGAGTCGTTCGCCGGCGATGTTGATTGTCTCAAACCATTTCAGCTTCTCCTTGTCCGTTCCCGAGCAGACGTAGACGTGCAGCTCGTAGTCGAGGATTTGGTCCTGTTCTGCCTTTGTCAGGTTGTCGAAATACTGGAAGTCGTAGGCGAAGTCGCCGTTCACATACTGGCAGAGCGATATTGTCCGCTGCTGTCCGTCCATCACTTCGAAAGGCACGTCGGCGTCCTCGTCGCGCGTGGCCCAGTACATCACGTTCAGGGGGAATCCTGCCCTGACGGTGGTGATCACTGCTTCGCGCTTCTTGTCGTCGTAGATGAACTCGCGCTGATACGGCGGCCTGATATCGAGCCTGCCTCCGTAGCCGCGCACGCCACCCTCTTCATTGTTCTCATATCCTGCCGTCAGCTCGCGAACGGTCACTTTGCGAAGTTCGATTTGCATATAATAAAGATTACTTTCTTCTAATTAGAATTCTCGAATATACCCTTTTTCCATTAACAACTCCGCACCCTCCTCTATCTTCAGGGTGAGGAGTATAGCCAAGCTCAAGCAAAACTTCTTTTGGCGTAGAAGCACGAGTGTTTCCACTAGCCTGCCAGATTATCTCAAATTGTGTCGGATTATATTTATCCATAAAGGTTATCGGGACACCCATAACGCCATCATAATCATAAGGAATATCTGATGTTTTATTAATATTAATGGCATTATAATTATCATATTTCGGATACATTTCAGGTGTATACTTATTATATAGTACTAAAAGCTCTTGATGCTTCATATGTTCCAAATTAGTAAACCAGTGTACTCCAGACACCCTTATCATTCCTTCTCTATGGTCACTAGCAGTTGCAACATCTTCATACGGAGATACGAAATGACCTGCTCCCCCCTTAAAACCATAACCTAACCAAATTTTATTTTGTTTAAACAGCGGAAATATTTCCTTGTAAATCATCGCTCCCTGATTTCCAATAATTAAGAATTTCTTTTCGTATTTCATCAGCTGCGCGACGTACTCGCGGAAGAGGGAGAACGGGGGATTGGTGCAGACGATGTCGGCTTCTTTCAGGAGCTCGATGCACTCCTGACTGCGGAAGTCGCCGTTGCCCTTGAGGAGCGTGAGCACATTCTTGTCGTTCTGCAACAGGTATTGAACGTCGGAGAGATTCACCACTCCGTCGCCGTTCACATCCTTCACTTCCGTGATCTCCACCTTATAGGCTATCTTCTTAGGCTCGTCAGTGAAGTCGCCGAAGTCAATCATCAGTTCGTTGCCCATCACTGGCGAACCGTCGTAGCATGTAGCTATCAGTTTCTTCAGTCCCAGCGCGTTGAACTTCAGTGCAAAATACTTGAAGAAGTTACTCTCGTAGGGATCGTCGCAATTACACAACACAGTCTTTCCCCGGAAATGCTCCGAGTAGTGGCGAAGCTCGTTTTCGATGTCTACCAACTGAGTGTAGAACTCATCTTTCTTTGCTTCTTTGGCTTGGTTTAGGTTTTTATTTGCCATACGCTATAAATCTAGGCGTATTGCTTATCTTCGGAGGTGTAGGCTGCAGAGCACAAAAAAGACATGGACGATTCTCATCCATGTCCTAAAGGCTCTACCAAAGCCTACAAAACCAGATAAGTCACGCCCATGCGTATCGCACAGGCGCTTGCGACTTATTCTTCGGTTTTGTTTCTTTTTGAATTTGGTAGATTCTTAGGACATTCCGAATAACAGCAAACGCTTGTTAATATTTTACCCACAAAGTACCGAAGGCGGCACGCTTGCCTGCTCTTCAGTGGTGACAAAGGTAAGGAAAAAAAAGAAAAGAAGGAAAAAGAACGGGAAAATATTCTCCTTCGCCACAAAAAAAAACGCCGCATGAGGAGCGCGTCCCCTCTCGCGCAGCTGCATCGCCAGCCTGCAAAAGCCGTCCCGCCTCTGCCACCGAACGCACTGAAAGTGCAGCATCTGTCAGCCCAGGGCATCGCCCTGCGTCAAGCGGCGCAAAGAGAGAAATATCCTGAAAGGGGCGGGTCATAAAAGCGAAAAAATCTTCCGCCGCCAGTATCAAGCACAGATACTACCAGTATCAAAGCCTGATAGCAGCACTATCAAGGCCTGATAGCAGCACTATCAAAGCCAGATAGCAGCACTATCAAAGCCAGATAGCAGCACTATCAAAGCCAGATAGCAGCACCACCCCTGTCCCCTCCTCGGAAAGGAGGGGAAACACAGCTTGCCCGAGGTCAGGGAACAACACTGCAAAAACAAAAGGGCGCGGGCTTTCCCCTCCTACCTGAGGAGGGGCAGGGGTGGTGGGAGACGACAATAATGACAGCCACCAATGCGCATAAAACCCAAATCTGACTTGACCACCCGCGCCAAAGAACATGTCATCACACAAAAAATGGCGGCCAGATACGGATTTATCTGACCGCCATTTTGTCTGCTAAGAACCTTCAGGACTACCTTCCCATGTCGAATCCGAGGCGCACACCGTCGTAGTTGGTGCTGATGTCGCCGATGGACTGCAGCGTTCCGTTGCCGCTTATCTTTGCGATGGTCTGCAGGATGGTGAGGAGCTTCTTCGACTCGAAGAGCACTGCCATTCCCGTTGCCGAACGCTTCAAATAGGCATTGACGCTGAAGAGGAGCGTCTTCAGTGTTATCTGCGCCGTGTTAGGATCGTAGACATACGTTCCGCTGAGGCTCTTCCCGGCTATCTTGCCCGAGAAGGTAAGGTCTTGGTTGAACGTCAGATAGGTGTTCGACGCCTTCACTCCGATGGAGCTGTAGTATGTGCTCAGCTTCTCTTTTATCTGCGATGCCGCCACCTCTCCGCCTGCCTTTGCGAGCAGGTTGTCGCTTGTGAATGCCACGCCTGGCTGTGCATACTTCCACGTGCCGATGAGTTGTTCGGCTGACGGGCGCTCACCGCCGAGCACGCTTGTGAGGATATTGCCGAGTGCATCGCCGTTAGTGATGGCGCCGAGTACGCCACCGAGAATACTTGAGCCGGCCGACGAGCCCGCAGCAGTACCGAGTGTGCCCAGTCCGCCGCAGCCGACGAGCAGTGATGTGGCAACACATGCCACGAGATAGTTTAGTTTTTTCATCTTTTTGTATTGTTTAATGGATAATATACTCTTAAAGACATCCGGGCGAGAGCGTGGGGGCACAAAGCCACCAGCCATCACCCTGCAGCCATCACCCATCAACCCTTAGTCGCGGCTTCCTCCGAAGATGCGCAGCAGGTAGAGGAAGAGGTTGATGAAGTCGAGGTAGAGCGACAGTGCTCCCACGAGTGCTATCTTCTGTGCACCCTCGTCGATGTCCTCCTGCATGGCAAGCATCTGCTTTATCTTCTGCGTGTCCCATGCGGTGAGACCCACGAAGACGATCACGCCGATGTAGCTCAGGATGAGGTCGAGCCCGGAGCTCTTTATGAAGAGATTGACGATGCTGGCAATGATGAGACCGATTAGTCCCATGAACATCAGCCGTCCCATCGTGCTCAGGTCGCGCTTTGTGGTGTAGCCATATACGGCCATTGCGGCAAACGTGCCGGCGGTGATGAAGAACACCTTGGCGATGGAAGTGCCTGAATAGATGACGAATATCGACGACAGCACCACGCCGTTGAGCACCGAGTAGAGCGTGAACAGCAGCGTCGCCGTGGTCAGCGACAGACGATTAATCATTCCGCTGACGACGAACACCAGCGCCAGCTCAGCGATGATGAGTCCCCAGAACACGGCACGGTTGGAGTAGATGGCAATCATTATGTTAGGAGAATTTGCCACTCCGAAGGCCGTCACACCCGTTATGGCAAGTGCCAGGGCCATCCATACATACACTTTCCGCATCAGTGCGGGAAACGCAAGCGACACATATCCCTCGCGTTCGTTGATCATTCTTTCGAGTTCTGTAAGTTCCATAATTTCCGATAGTCTTTTAAATTTGTAGCAAAAATAAGTCTTTTTCCTTAATCATGCAAAAATCGTGCTAAGTTTTTAACCCAAATCGGTCATTATACCAAGAAACGGGATATTATGGCATGTATCAACTCTCTTTTTGCTATAGCTGCAATGAAAGAAAATCTCGGATGCGACTTCAACAGCCACACCCGAGACAAAACCAGATTATATGAAAATGTAAACTATTCAGTCTTTCCGAGGACAAAGTCGATGAGCGACGTGACGTCGGATATGTCGATCGTCCCATCCTGATTCATGTCGGCCGCCACATGGTCGTAGACGTACGGTTCCGTGCTGTCCTTACCGAGCACGATGTCTATCGTTGCCGTGACATCGGAAATGTCCACCTTCCCGTCGCGGGTCACATCGCCGACGACAGAAGCCTTCTTCAGCGGCGTGCAGAAAGCAATCTCGGCAATATAGCTGCGATAGGTTGCTGCCTCAACCTTGTAGATCTTAGAGGCATCAAGATCGGTTGCAGAAAGGACAAACGTGCCCGATGTGGCAGAGTTGGTGTAGCTCTTCACAGCTGTCGTACCGTCTGTCAACGTACCGTCGGCAGCCTTCGTGCACTCGTAAATCTTCAGAGAAGCAGGGTATGTACTTGAAGAACGGCTCTGCCCTAAGCCCAGGAGTTTTACAGCTGTAGTATTTGTCACGTAGAAATAAACAACCTCTTGAGTATAGTTGGTCCTGGAATTATAGCCTATAGCACGTGGAGAACCGACATTTGAAGTCTTCGTGAAATATGGACTGCTTCCTAAAAGGACGTCCGACGAGCTCCATGTCGTTCCGGCATACGTATTATTATTAGACGTAAAGTTTGCATTTATCCACTTTTGAGCCTTTGGAGAAAAGTTACATGAAGTCCATGCTCCATACACAGGAAGTGTCAGCCAGCCTACTTCCTCATCGGTATATTCCGTATACTTGTAGAGCGTGTTCACATAGGTGGTGCTCCAGCCGGCGTCGTCGATGGTGGCATACTTGGCTATATTCAGGTATGGATCGCTTGCTGTGCCTCCGTCGGTGGCCTCACCAGAGAGGTTTATGGTAATCGTTTCTGCTCCCTCGCTGGCGAGAGTGAGCGTTCCGGTGAACGTGCCTTCCTTGCTTGAGTTGAACGCTACTGTCACCTCAACGCCGTCGGCAGTGATGTCGCTTGCGGCGATTGTAGCAGGTGTGACAGTGAACACCTTGTTCGGGTCGGCCAATGTCAGCGTGACGTCCTGCGTGAGTGCATGGCCACTGACGACAAATGTCTTCGTCTGTTCTGTCGACAAGTCGGCAGAGAATGAGAGTTCTGTCTCGCTTGCCGTCAGTGTCGGGACGGGTGCGGTGGCAGTACCGTTGAGGTTGACGACGACACTCTCAGCCCCTGGCGATGTCACTGTGACCGTTGCCGTGTAGCTACCGATGGTGGTCGGCGAGAAGGTCACGCTCACGTCTTTTCCTTCCTCGGCATCGGCCTTGCTCACGGTGGTTGCGGAGAGCGAGAAGACGCTGTTTGCATCGTTGAGTGTCAGGGTTACGGCATCTTTCAGGTCGGAACCCAGGACGCCGATTGTGGAGGTGGAGGTGAGACCTGCCTCAGCGGTCATGTTCACCGTGTTGTTTGTTGCGTCGACGATGACTTCAGGAGAGAGGACGCTTCCCGAGACGTTCACCGTCACGTCTTCAGCACCATTGCTCTTCAGTGTGAGCACGGCCGACGTGTTTCCCTTTGCTGTCGGCTTCCATGTCACGGTGATGTCTGTTCCGCTGGCAGCGGCACTCTGCGTGATACTGCTTTTGTCGATGCTGTAGGAACTGTCGCCGCTGATGGTGGCGGTGATGCCTGCTTCGAG
This sequence comes from Prevotella sp., assembly GCA_017477435.1. GTDB lineage: Bacteria > Bacteroidota > Bacteroidia > Bacteroidales > Bacteroidaceae > Prevotella. The sequence continues at coordinate 18,154 of JAFUVV010000039.1, read as the reverse complement.
GTTCAGTCCCTTCACGCTGACCTTCTGGGTGTAGGTATCGCCCACGTATCCCGTGAAGTTCACCTCTGCGGGCTCTGCCTTGATGGTCGGTTCGGAAGTAGCACCGAGGATGTATTTTATTCCTGCGAGAGCATCTATCTTACCGTTTCCGAAGTGGGAGGCATTTGCTCCTGTGGTGGTGTAGGAATCGTTGATGGCGGTCTCCTTCATTATTTCCTTGATATCATTAACAGTCAGATCCTTGCCCACCTCTTGTGCTGCCTGCAGCCAGAGAGCCACGATACCTGCGGCACATGGCGTAGCCATCGATGTTCCCTCCATCGAGCCGTAGGGATTAGAGGTATTGCTGTTAACGCGATACATGTTATATTCGGCCATATTATCGTTCATATAGCTGTAGGAGCCTGACGTATGATTGTGGTTAACACCAGCAACAATGGTTGCCCCAGGTGCAGTTATCCATGGCAGAAGTTCCTGAGTGGCGCCTTTTCCTTCCACTTGATAAGACGAAAAATAGGCAATGTCGCCCACATTGGGATAGCTGCTCGTAAGACTGCGCGATGTTCCATTGTGGTCGTAGAGGCTATTCTTGGTCACATAAGCACCAATGGCGATGGCGTTTTTGATTGTTGCCTCATCGCTGACGGACGAATCGTCAGTGCCGAGTTGCCATGTATAACCGGAGATGCTTGGAGAATTGTCAAAATAAGTATAGCCTCCAGGGCTCCACACGTCTACCGTTGCACTACCGCTGCTGGGATAGAATTGCACGGCAATGTAGTAACTGCTGGTGATGTAGCCATTTCCACTTCCATAGGCATACAGATAGCATCCGGCATGGCCGCTGCTTGAGGTCTCCTTGATGGCATAGAGACCAGAAATACCTGTCGAAGCTCCGTTTGTCGTAGGAGTAACGGTGTAGGTATTGACGATAGCTCCTGTACTTTTGTTGATGGTCATAATCTTACACATCATGGTGGCCGACGAAGAAGTGCGTGTCCATGCATCGGCTATCACACCTACAAAGTAGTTATTATAGTTCGACTTGATAACAGTTCCGAGAGGACTGCTGCTCGATGCCGAACCACTAATATACATTCCGCCGTTGCCGGCATCGTTACTGGCGGCGAAAAGACAAATATGATTGGGGTAAGAATCACCAAAATAAGTGTTCACGACATCGGCTATGTCTCCTGTTCCGTCGCGCGGACCTACCGACGCGCCCCATGAGTTGCTTACCACCACGGGCTTTCCTTGACCATCGGCATAGTTGACAATTTTCTGGAACGAGTTTGCCAGATAAGTGTCTGACAGTCCATTGACACCAGCCAGATAGAGGTCGGCACCGGGAGCCATGCCGCCAAAGGTGGCATTAGCGTGGTCGGTGGTAACGGTGACGGTACTGCCCCATGACGAAGAACCTTCAGTGCCGCTGAAGATGACACTCGATCCGCCAGCTGTGCTGGAAGTGTGGGTACCATGATCTTCTGTGCTGTCATCAGTAAGGGAACTTGTGATGCTGCTGCCAGAATATTCCTTTGCCGAACTACCATCATAGACATATGCCGTTTTGATGCGGCTGTTGCCACTTGCATCCTTGAATGCGATGTGATTGAAGTCGATACCTGTGTCAATGACACCGAGTACTACGCCAGAACCATCGTATTTATTTGAAAGACCGGCTGAAATTGCATCAGTCGATTGTGTAAGGACATCGTCAACGTTGGTGGCTTGACGAGCTTTGTTCCCCATCATGCTCATTCTGCGACCCACACTCACTTTCTTCACTTGTGCAATAGCAGCAACGCTCTCAATTGAGTCGACCGGAATAAGGGCTGTGACGAGCCCATTGCTGAACTTACATTGAACGATGGCACCTTTTGCCTCAATGGCAGAGGTATTGTTTTCGTTGTCCAATCGGACAAACGACGAAATGTAAGCTTTTCCATTGATAGTGTCAGGCTTAGCATAAAGCGGTTGGATACGCTTACCTATGAATTCAGGTGCCGACAAATTGGCATCTGGCGTAAGGTCTTTCAACTTGATAGTGGGCTTGCTGACCGTCTTTGCATCACGATCTTTGATAAAAAAATGTGTCGCACCCGACATCTTGTCATCTACGCTGTTCTGTGCCATGCCGGCGAGCGAGAAGCCCGCAACGATGAGCAGCAACAGATTTCTCCTGAAATTCTTCATTCTAATACTTTTTATTATTCTTTCACTATAATTTTATTCCATTGTCAAAACGCCGTTTTCGGCAAAACTAGCTGCAAAAGTAGTAAAGTTTTTAATTTCTCGCAAGAAAATTGTTTCATTTTGTAAAAAATTTCTGCGAAACAGCGTTATTTTAACACAAAAACGGCGTATTGGCAGTCAATATGGACAACCGTCCACGTGTTTCGGCGACAGTACAAGGCCCATGCACTCTCCCCCACCCACCGACCAAAGCCACCCTGACGGCCTTCCCGACACAGCAGAAAAATATTCCCAGTGCAACAAAACATGCATTTAACCTGCATAAAACAACAGAAAAACGCATAAACATTTGGTGGTTTGTGCAAGAATATGTAATTTTGCAGGCAGAAAACAGAATAAATATACATTTCATGAAAACAAAGAAAGAACGACTCGAATACGTCCGCATGATTCTTTCCGAGAAAGAGATCGGCAGCCAGGAGGAGTTGCTGGTGGAGCTCCGCAAGGTGGGACACAACGTCACACAGGCCACGCTGAGCCGCGACATGAAGAAGATGAAAGTGACGAAGCAGCCCACCTCGCTCGGCGGCTACTGCTACAAACTGCCCGAGACGAGCATCGTGCGTCGCTCACCCGTCCCGCAGACCATCAGCGAGATGATGAACGGCACGGGATTCCTCACGCTCCGGGTGTCGGGAAACATCGCCGTCGTACGCACAAAACCGGGCTACGCCAGCAGCATAGCCTATCACATCGACACGGCCAACATCGCGGGAATCCTCGGCACAATAGCCGGCGACGACACCATCTTCCTCGCCCTCGACGAGGCAGGCGACAAGGAAACAACAGTGAGGAGGCTCGGAGAGATACTCTCGCCGGAATGAACGCTCAGAAGAAAAGGTATAAAGACAAATAATCAGGAAACAGAGGAGCAAAGGCGACCATTTTAGCATCGGCAGGCACATATCGCACATAAATGCAATTCACATGTCATAACTCCTTTTACTCCACAACTCCATAACTCCCAATAAATATAAATAAGGTGGAAGAAATAAAAATCGTAGTGGCCGATGAGAGCCACGAGAAATATGTCGACTCGATACTCCAGACCATCAGCGACGCTGCCAGCGTGCGCGGAACTGGTATTGCACGCCGCACACACGAGTATCTGCTCGACAAGATACTGCAGGCGAAGGCCGTCATTGCCCTTGCCGGCGACAGATTCGCAGGGTTCAGCTACATCGAGACATGGGAAAACAAAAAATACGTCACCACGAGCGGACTCATCGTACATCCCGACTTCCGCGGCCAGGGAATAGCCAAGCGGATAAAAGACCTCACGTTCTCCCTCGCACGCACCAGATGGCCCAACGCGAAGATATTCTCGCTCACCAGCGGCGCTGCCGTGATGACGATGAACACGCAGCTGGGCTACAAGCCAGTGACGTTTGCCGAACTCACCGACGACGACGCCTTCTGGGACGGGTGCAACGGATGTAAGAACGTTGACATCCTACGCCGCACCGACCGACACTACTGCATCTGCACGGCAATGCTCTTCGATCCCGAGGAACACCTCCCAGCAAAGATACCGGAAGATGTGTTACGCCGCATCGAACGGCTGGAAGCCCACCCCCAACCCCTCCCTGGGGAGGGGGGCTCCATAAGAACAGCCCACCCCCAACCCCTCCCTGGGGAGGGGGGCTCCATACGCAAATCATATCAGACGGCGGATTGCGCAAACTATGATGTTCTAAAAGAGCTGGCAGATAAAAACAGGAAAAATCCTACGGAGGCTGAGGCTATAATATGGAATTATCTGAAAGGAAAACAACTTGGGCTGCACTTCCGAAGACAACATATTATAGGAAACTACATAGTTGATTTCTCTTGTCCTACAAAAAAAATAGCCATCGAAATAGATGGCGGATATCACGACCAGCCAGAACAAAAGGAATATGATGAAAAGAGAAGTGAGTGGTTAATCTCAAAAGGATGGAAAATCATACGCTTCAAAAACGAAGAAATAATTGCCAATACAGAAAACGTAATTTCAAAGATCAAAAAAGAGATATGAAAGCAAATCAAACTTTCGAAACTCCCCTCCACAGGGAGGGGTCGGGGGTGGGCTCCGCCCCCAAGGTCGTCGTTGCATTCTCCGGCGGGCTCGACACATCATACACCGTAATGCGACTGGCAAACGAGGGTTGGGAAGTTTATGCCGCCTGTGCAAACACAGGAGGATTCTCACAGGAGCAACTGAAGAAGAACGAAGAAAACGCCTACAAGCTCGGTGCAAAGCACTACGTGACGCTCGACGTGACACAGGAATACTACGAGAAATCGCTCCGATACATGATCTTCGGCAACGTACTGCGCAACAACTGCTACCCCATCAGCGTATCTTCAGAGCGTATCTTCCAGGCCATCGCCATCGCACGCTACGCCAACGAGGTGGGAGCAGATGCCATTGCACACGGATCGACAGGGGCTGGCAACGACCAGATACGCTTCGACATGACATTCCTTGTCATGGCACCAGGGGTGAAAATCATCACACTGACCCGCGACGAGAAACTGTCGCGAAAAGACGAAGTTGACTATCTCAATGCCCATGGCTTCAATGCCGACTTCGCCAAGCTGAAATACTCCTACAACGTAGGCATCTGGGGCACGAGTATCTGCGGCGGCGAACTGCTCGACTCGGCGCAGGGACTGCCCGAAGAGGCATTCCTCAAACACGTCACGCAGACCGAAGAACGACTGCTGAAAATTGAGTTTGAAAAAGGAGAGATTGTTGCCGTCGACGGCGAGCGGTTCACCGACAAGATAAAAGCCATACAGCGAATAGAAGAAATCGGAGCCGCATACGCCGTAGGACGCGACTGCAACGTCGGCGACACCATCATCGGGATAAAAGGGCGCGTGGGATTCGAAGCCGCAGCACCAATGCTCATCATCGAAGCCCACCGACTGCTGGAGAAATACACTCTCTCGAAATGGCAGCAATACTGGAAAGACCAGGTGGCTAACTGGTACGGCATGTTCCTCCACGAGAGTCAGTACCTCGAACCCGTCATGCCCGACATCGAGGCAATGCTCACCTCCTCGCAACGAAACGTGAACGGCACTGCTATCCTACGACTGCGGCCCTACGGATTCGACACCGTGGGAGTGGACTCGAAAGACGACCTGCTGAAGTCGAAACTCGGAGAATATGGCGAGATGCAGCACGGATGGACAAGCGAAGAGGCAAAGGGATTCATAAAGGTAAGCTCAACGCCGCTGCGCGTATACTACGGAATTCATAACGACGAAAAAAGATAACAATTATGGAAAAACGCTTTTATCTGTCGACCACCGACAAGAAAATCGGTGGCGTATGCGGAGGACTGGCAGAGTATTTCAACATCGACTCGCTGCTCGTGAGAATCGGCTTTGTGGTCCTCTTCTTCGGCTTCGGCACAGGACTGCTGGCCTACATCCTCCTGTGGATACTGGCTCCAAAGTCGCCTAATTTCTAACATCGGAACGCATGATCAGGATTGGCATTCTTGGCGCTGCCGGCTACACCGGCGGCGAACTGATACGGCTGCTCGTGAATCATCCACAGGCAGAGATAGTCTTCGCCCACAGCGAGAGCAACGGTGGACGACCGGTGAGCGACGTGCACACCGACCTCGTGGGCGACACCGACATGCGATTCTCTACCGACATGCCGTTCGACGACGCCGATTTCGTCTTCCTATGCTTCGGACATGGGAAGAGCGAGGCGTTTCTGAAAGAGCACGCTATCCCGCCGAGGGTGAAAATCATCGACCTCGCGCAGGATTTCCGCATCCGCCGCGACGGGAATCCATTCGTCTACGGACTGCCTGAGATCCATCGTACGGCGATTGCCGGCGCGCGTTGCGTAGCCAACCCAGGGTGCTTTGCTACATGCCTGCAGCTCGGATTATTGCCTCTCGCCAAGGCTGGACTCATTGACTCCGACGTGGTCGTCAACGCCGTCACGGGAAGCACTGGAGCAGGACAGAAGCCGCAACCGACGACTCACTTCTCGTGGCGAACCGACAACATGAGCGTCTATAAACCATTCCGCCATCAGCACCTCGCAGAGATATGTCAGTCGCTCAACGAGTTAGGGGCCAACATTTCATCCTTCGACGGCGACAGCTCACGCCCTACGATCGACTTCATACCATGGCGAGGCGACTTCGCACGAGGCATCTTCGCGACGATGGTGACACGGTGTACGGCAACGGCAGAAGATATAGTGGACATATATAAAAGTTTCTATGCCGACGAACCGTTCACTCATTACGTGGATGGCGACATCTCGCTGAAGCAAGTGGTGAACACCAACAAGTGTCTCATCCACTGCGAGAAAGACGCTGGTCGGCTGCTCATCACTGCCGCAATCGACAACCTGCTGAAAGGAGCCGTAGGACAGGCCGTGCAGAATATGAATATCATGGCCGGCATCGACGAAATCACAGGCCTCCGCCTCAAGGCATCGGCATTCTGAAGTTCCCCATAACTATGAACTATGAACTATAAACTATGAACTTATACAACGTCTACCCACTCTTCGACATAAACATCGTGAGCGGTCGCGGATGCCACATCTACGACGACCACGGCACAGAATATCTCGATCTCTACGGCGGCCATGCAGTGATCAGCATCGGACACAGCCACCCCCGTTACATCGATGCCATAACATGTCAGGTGAAGAAGATCGGATTCTACAGCAACTCGGTGGTAAATCCTCTTCAGCAAGAACTAGCTGATCGCCTCGGACGACTGAGCGGGTATGACGACTATCAGCTGTTTCTCATCAACAGCGGAGCCGAAGCCAACGAGAACGCTCTCAAGCTGGCATCGTTCCACACTGGCCGCACACGCATCCTCGCCGCACAGAAGGCATTCCACGGACGCACATCGCTCGCCGTGGAGGCAACCGACAACGCAAAGATCATCGCACCGATAAACGACGGCGGACACGTATGCCGACTGCCGCTGAACGACCTCGACGCATGGGCAGCAGAGATAGAAAAAGGTGACGTTTGCGCCGTGATCGTTGAATGCATACAGGGAGTGGGTGGAATACGCCTCGCCACGCGAGAGTTCATGCAAGGGCTGCAAGCGCTATGCCGGGAGCATGGCACGGTGCTCATCGCCGACGAGATACAGTGTGGCTACGGTCGCAGCGGACGGTTCTTCGCACATCAATGGCTCGACATACGCCCCGACATCATCACCATGGCGAAAGGCATAGCCAACGGATTTCCGATGGGAGCAATGCTCATCTCGCCCGAGTTCACACCACAGTACGGACAACTCGGTACAACCTTCGGAGGGAACCACCTCGCCTGCGCAGCAGCAATAGCAACGGCTGAAGTGATGGAAAAAGAAAATCTGACAGAAAACGCGCTTAAGACAGGCAACTACCTAATCGACAAACTAAAAGAGATGCAACTACCGCATGTCGTCGACGTTCGCGGACGGGGACTCATGTTCGGCATCGAACTCGACATGCCCTACAAAGACGTACGCCAGCAACTGCTCCACGAGCATCACATCTTCACAGGCTGCGCCGGCACCAACGTCCTCCGTCTGTTACCGCCGCTATGCCTAACTACCTCCGACGCCGACCGCTTCATCAACAGCCTCGCCCAAGTCCTCAAATAAAACTTCCCTCCCTAAGGGACAAAAGGAGGACCTTCTATTCCTTAGGGAGGGACTGAGGGTGAGTTTGGAACCAAGAGTGGGTTTTACTCCTTCCCCAGTATGATATCGATGAGTGCCGTCACATCACTGATGTCAGTCTTTCCGTCGTCGTTCACGTCGGCAGCATCATGATCATACTGATACGGCTGCGTGCTGTCCTTACCCAGGACGATATCGATGAGAGCCGTCACGTCGCTGATGTCCACACGTCCGTCTTTGTTCACGTCGCCCGCCATGCTCTCGCTCACCGCCATCACCTCATCGAGGAAGAATCTCTTCGCTGGCGTAAATGTTATCGACACTTGCCCACTGCCCGTCAGCGTAAGCACATACTCCGTCCACTCACCTTGCTTCATTGTCAAGTTGGTTTCCGAAAGCGTTGCATTGCCATTCACAGCCAAAGTAAGTGACGTTCCATCTGTTCCCCATGGGGCAGCCTTGAATGAGAATGTAGATTTACCATTAACAGCAAACGTCGGAGTAGTAACAACACCTACAACACTACCGGTGCCGAATTTAGCACATTTATTAGCTGCATAATATCTATTATCTGCAACAATCCAACCCTCATTATCTGGCTTGAAAGTATTATTGTACGTACTCGCTTCAGTAAAGCCCTTATCATCATTTCCACCAGTTCCTGAACATTGGTCAAAACTCTCATAGAACAGAAGTGAACTGTTGACTATAGTGTAATTAGCATACGCAATTAGGCTCCAATTGCCATTCCCATCCGATGCTGCTGCCTGAAGAATACAAGAATTATCGATAGTCAACGGACCGGTATAGACATTATTCATGTCTTTTGGAGACGAACCATCTGTGGTATAATAAATTGTCACTCCTTCTGTGGCACATGATATTGTGACAGTCTGTGGATTTATAAATACACCTGCCTCTGGTGAGAATGTCGGTGTTGCGATGCCAGAGGGAGCCACTGTAAAATATCTGTCATCATCCGATGCAGTAGAAATAGAGCTATAAGGATTGAACGCCACATCTACGCTGTCGCCCCACACATATTCTGCCAGATAAGGATAATCAATAAATAAATTACGGTTGCCCTGGATGGCATTCACAGCATTATTCCTATCAATCTCCAACTCGTCCACAGGGTCTGACTTCAACCACTGTAGATAAAGCGTATAAGCCCACTGCTTCAGCGTCGGCCAAACATCGTTTTGCAATTGTTGCAGACCTTGTGTACCTTTCCATTCCAAATCTTGATAGCATGTAGCCATGTACATATATACTCTGGAAAAGTCACCCTTATATTGGTCGCCAGGTTCCCAACACTTTACACCTGAAACTCCATCAATAATACCACGCCCAACCTTATCATATCCTTCTTCCTCTTCATCAATTTGAGTAACCACACCCATAGGTAAATTACTTTTTGAGGAATTTGCCAAAGAATCTGAAGGATATAAATTATATAAATCCATATATGCCCCCACGTTTTCAAGACTACCCCACCAACTCTTAGGAAACGAATGCTCTATGTTCATTCCTAAAAGTCGTCTGTTATTGTAAGACGCAGGAAAATAAAACTTTTTTGAACTATATCTGTTTATACACTCATTGGTACTCTCAACACGATCCGTTCTGTAAAAACCCCACCAAGTCCTTTTATAACCATTACCATAATCAAGTGTATTGGGCTCCTTTATTATATTATATATCGCCGTCTTCAGCGCCTCCTTCTTCTTGCCGTTCAGCGCACTGGCATACGATGCGAGGCTCTGGCGGTCGATAGCAAGAGCAGGCAGTGTTACAATCATCGAAAGGAGCACACAGACCCCAAGTGAAAACGATTTTCTCATATTAGTAATATTTGGCTGTAAAATTACAAAAATATTCCCAAATACACTAATATCAGAGTGTTAAAAATATTTCACACACCACGCAGATTACGCGGAAGCCCACTTTTTATAAACATTATTCTATATTCGTTCCATTCGCGGGTTTACTTCCTATACAGTCAGTGGGTCTGCTACAAGTCTCGTGTTCTTACTCATGCAGATAGTGCAGATTAGGCGGTTCTTAAATACCAACTTTATATTCGTTCAATTCGCGTTATTTGTGGTTTAAAACCTCTTTTCGGATTGCTTTAGTATTTTCGCCTTTTTTCGGAATCTAAATATGCAAAAAAACTCTCTGCAAGGCCTTCGCCCTGCAGAGAGTACAGTTCCCGTTAACGTTATCGTTATCGTTTATTAATATTCATCATCCCAGAAACCTTTGGCATCGCCTTCGTTTTCGCCATTGTCTACTCCGCCATAGCCAATATTATCATCACCAACATTACCACTAACGGAATTCAACAATTGATTCAAATTCAACTTCGTAACCTCTATTTCTGGTTTGCAATAAATTGTCTTTTTCATATCTTTATCCTCCAATCTTTTTATTTAATTGCAACTTTCTTTCCGTTAATTATGTAAAGACCTCTCTGAAGGTTGTTAATGTCGCCATCCTTAACCATCACCTTACGGCCCTGCAGGTCGTAGACACCTTCTGTCACACGCTGTTCTGCATTTATACCATCGATTGCTGTGACCTCACCATTAACACGGAATATCATGCTACTTGCAGACTTGGTTTTATCAGACAGTACTTCATCAAATTCAAAATATCCACGGAAACCCTTTAAAGGTTTAGTATTTTCTGTAGCGTACCAGAACTCATTACCGCTAAGGAACAATCCGTCTACAGGAATCTTGACACCTGAATGCAAAGTACCATAGAAGCCATAATTCTTAAAACCAGTTCTGCTATTTCCTGTGGTATAAGTAGCTTTTGCATCAACTTCATTTGGTGTAACATTCACATCATCCACATTAAATTCAGTAATATCTTTACTTAATTTAATAATATATGGATAATTTCCAAAGAATCCAAGCGAAAGATCATCTACTGTAAAATCAATAGTAATATTATTTATATTAGAGCCTTCTTTCTCTACGGTAACCGTAGCAGTATTATCACTATCAAAGTAAGCTAACTTAGCATCATCACCAAATACTGCTTTAAACTGTTCTGCAGTCATATTAAATGGCAAGCAGATTGTGCTCCAAGTATTAGCCTTGATCGTACGCTTTACTTTTACATTTACATTCTCAGCAGCAGCAGGAACTTCTGTTGCATTTTCATCAAGAGTTAATCTGTCTGTTACGATTATCTTAGATGTAACTTCTTGAGAAATCGCAACTTCATCTAACTTCTCAACAATGGCTATCGGTTTGTTATCTTCGTCAACGCCATCAGTAACATTGCGTCTACCGCTCATTGTAGCATTTTTATAAACAACTGGATATTCACCAGTAGCCATATTCTCTGAAACCTTGATCTTAATATACCCTAAGAGATCATCTCCTGCATTAAAGCCGTGATCTTCAACTACAGCACCAAATATTGTAAGAACGCCATCTTTAACATTGCCTTCAAGTATCCCGTTCTTAACATATCGAGTTGCATTCAGTTCGCCGACTTCTACAAATTCAACACCTTCTGGCAACACAATTGAAACCTGACATCCAGTTAGAGCTGCAGAACTCTTCATGAAAATAGGCAATAAAGTCTCTTTTCCTTGAACAACTTCTGTTGCGGGATTGTAAAAGGCATCATTGAAACCAGACAAATCTGTCTCTTCTACTGTACTCTGTGCCCACAGACTTCCGACTGCGAACACTGCTAATAATGAGAATAAAACTCTTTTCATATCGTTTTCTTTATTTTTTGTTTTCTGTTTTTGTTAACGCTTTCTCTTAGATATTGCAAGATGATGATACATCGTCGTGCAAAATTAGTAAATTACTTTGTTTAGATATTTAACGCTACTGTTAATTTTTATTAATAAACCTTGATTATATGTCATTTTAACTCTTTTTCTTCGCATTTTCTTACCTTTTGAGACATCATGGCTGGGTATTTTTACCGAGAATAATATCTATAAGACTTGTCACATCGGAGATATTAATTGTTCCGTTTGTATTGACATCGGCAGCCTTATGATCATAGTTGTCATCGGCAGTTTCTTTTCCGAGAATGATATCTATCATTGCCGTAACATCCGAGATATTCACCTCTCCGTCTCTGTTCACATCGCCAATCTTCGTTGCCTCTATTGGCAGCACAAGCTCGGCCGTCCCAGTATACTCAAGCCATGCCTTATTCGCCGGCATTGCAGTGCCCGTAGCCTTCACAAAGCCAAGCTTGCCTGAAGCAGTAATACCGACCACATATTTCTGCGGATTGGTCGGAGCCGTGTAATTATTGGCATTAAAGCTACCTTTATTTGTCCCTGCCGTAGTATCATAATACACATTTCCATCTTGATTACAGAAGTATGCACCTTTCATCTGGTTTGTACCAGTATATGCAGTTTCCATATCTGTGCGAGGCTCTCCTTGAGGTATCAGCTGACATTCACTTGCAACATTCGAGCTGCACTCAAGCAACACTGGTGTTCCTGCTGGCACTGTACCTCCATTCGTAGCAACTTCTTCTATCTCAAGATTGCCATCCGACGGAATGCTCTTTATGGCGTATGCCTTCTCCACATTATTGCTTAAAGTGAAAGCAAACGGAACATAAAGTGTAGTGTAATACTTCCCACCAAACTCCACTTCCGGCTTAATATTGAAGTGTGTAACTGGTTCGATATACCATTTTGCATTCTGTGCAGAGCCCGATTCGCTTATATCAAACTTTCCTGCATTGTCGATGAAATATCTATCTCCTAAGTCTGCTGAACTATAATTAGATGCTTTCAACGATACTCGGGAAGTATATAAAGCACTGGCACCACTACCACTGACCTTAGAAAGTAATGCTGTGATATTCTCAAAATCCAGCTCCACCGTACCTGGATATCGCCCAGTAGTAAGACTTAACAAGCTCGTGCCTTGGCCTATCAAATCATAGTAATTACCAGTGGTGTTCTTTGCATAAATCACAGTAGAAGGATCTATCGTTTCTTCATCTACAACCAGATGAATATCCGTCTGCAAGTAATTTGTAGCACAAACAGTTGCTCTATTAATAGCATTCGTACGATCAAACATCAATTTGCCCAATCCTCCAGCTGCAGAACTGATAATCGTTGTATAATTAAACTTGTCGTTAGCAAGGCTAATATAGTCGCTTGTATTCTGCGAATTGCGGAAACGATAGAAGCCAGTGCCGTTGAGCTGTGCTGCCATTGGCAGGCAGCACAGCATCGACAAGCATATTGTCAAAATTCGATTTTTCATTTTACTCTATTGTTTTCTTTCCAAGCACAACATCAATAAGATCTGTCACATCAGAAATTGTCACATCGTCGTTGAAATCAAGGTCTGCTGCGTCATAATCATAGTTGTCTTCTGGCTTATCCTTATCAAGAACGATATCTATCTGACAAGTGACATCAGTAATATTAACCTTACCATCTCGGTTTACATCACCAATAAGTGACAGATAGACATGATCAATCGTCTCACTCGGAATGAAAGCTTTGTTTGCTTCAACCTTTCCAAGGTTGTGATAGAATGCGAGTCTCTGTCGTGGATTACCTTGCTTTGCAAGCTGACAAACATTCACTTCTGCCTCTGCAATATCATCACCAGAAAGTCCGAAGAAATACTTATTGTTAACAGTGCCAGCATTTCTTATCATCAGATATTCGTATTCCTTCACATACGAATCATACAATGCCTCGACATCTGCCAACTTAAGGAAATCATGTACATACCCGAACAAATCCTCAACTTGCTTAGCCGTGATGCTATACTTGTTTATCAACCACTCTGGTCCCTGCAGCAGGTTGCCTGCCACAGCAGTACCGGCTTCTATGCTCAGTGTGAGTGTCTGAATCAAATCTGCGTCTGTCACAGTCTTAGGATCAACAATCATCTGCAGCAGTACAGGAGTCTGAGCTGGTATCACGCCAGTAATCTCTTCCTTCGTTGCCAAGCCTGTCTTCTCGTCGATGGCTGTCACCTTGTAAGCCTTAACCTTCTCTGGCACTGTGTAAGCGAAGTCGGTATACAGGGTGGTATAGAGCTCGCGGCCGAGGTTGATAGAATTCTCCTTGTTGAATGTCACCTTGAAGTCTGTGCGCTTCTCGAGGGTCCATGTGGCGCGGGCGGCATTGATGTCGGTGTTGCCCTCGCTGATGAAGTCGACGTCGTTGCCAGCTTCGTTGGCCACGATGTAGTACTTGAAGTTAGGACGGATGTTCTCCACCTTTTCGATGTACTTCGCATACTCGCCGAGTTTACCCTTCATCTCTGCATATCGTGGGTGGTTCTTAACATTCCCCCAGTAGATCATTGCTGTCTGGTAGGCGAAGTTCCATACGTTTGCTTCGCTGGAGAGCACTTCCTCGTAGAACTTAGCAATCGATGCGGCATCATCCTCAACAGGTTCAGTGAGTGTTTCACCCATCTTCTGCCAGATATCATGCAACTTAAACTCGGTTAAGATGCTTGAGCCACGACCACCAGTCTTATCGAGAACTTTCTGGATAGCACTATTGATAAACTCCTCAAGCTGTGGGAGCTTAATGTCGACGTTAGTCTTGTTCTCTGCGTAGAAGTCAACAACCGGCTTCATGCTCGGCGTCTTACCGTAGATGCGATAGCCGTTAGCGTTATCGGTCCCGTTAGCGTTCTCAATATACAGATGGTAGTCGAACGAATCGTTGAACTTCTGCATTATTGCGTCGAGTCCATGCTCACCAAGAATCTCGCCACTGCCTGCAGCATGCAGCTTTTCTACCACGAGCTTGACAATCTTCGGCACGTAGTTCATAGCCCTGTCAGCATATCCTGGCAGGTCGATGCCTTGTGAGCGCAGCACCTCCACCTGTCCGTTCTCGCCAGTCTTCACCTTCAGCACAGTGCCAGCCTTGTCGTCGATAGCATCGGTGAACGTCACTGTCTTGCGTCCGGCCACATTCACGAACTTGCCGTTACCATTATTCTTAATGGTGTAGTAGCCTTCAGCAACCTCAACACCAGCAGTCTTCTCCACGATAGTGAATATCTTGCTCACCTCGTCGCTCTTATTGCCATCTTGTTCGGTCCAAGCCTTGACAGTAGTCGTCTCGCTGATGGTGAAAGGAGCGGAGTAAGTTTGTTCAGTACCACCATTCAACGTGTACTTAATCGTACCCCCGCCAGCAATAGCCACAGTCAGTGCACCTTCATACGTACCCTCATCGTGGAAGATGACAGGAGCAGAAACAGCGCTAACTGGCTCTACAACCGTTGTACAGTAGTCGGAGTAGGTAGCAGGTGTACCGGTTTCCCATGTAATAGAAACTTTATCAAGATACATGGCTCCACTATTCGAACGCAAGCCAATGAAGGTATATTCATCATCGATCGACAACTCTGTGCTTCTACCATATACGATGCTGCCGAGCTTTGTTCCTTGCTTCGATGTATTATACAAATCAGTGGCTGCCTTGTAATCTATATTTGAACCATATACATCCAAGGTGCGGCCGTCTGTAGTACTGCTATTCCATTCAACAACAACCTTCTTCAATTTTCCACCAGAGGTTGTAGTTATAATACCACTATTGCTATTATTCGAACGTAATTGTATTGAATTATGGTCTCCTGCGCTCTGACCTGCATAGACAGCATCAGAAGCTACTTTCTTATCCGACCAATCAGAATATGTAGCCTCTTCTTTCACTCCCGTTGTCTCGCGAGTCAGTTCATCCGTAACCTGAGTGGCAGTTCCTGGTGTAACATTTGCAAACACAGCATAGAAGGTTACATCTGCAGTGCCCATGGTGCCGAGGTCGACGAGCACCGGCTTTTCGTTTGTCGTGCCATCGATGGCGGCCTTTGTCCAACCGACGAATTTCTTACCAAGCACAACATCTTCAGGAGTATCAAATGTAATAGCACTATCTTCTGCAAATTCTTTTTCTGTCACGACTCCATTCACGCTGAACGTTGCCTTGTGCGTAGGTATTGCCTCAAAGTAAATCGTCACAGTGCAATCAGTTTCAGCATTCACAGTAAAGACATTACCTTCTTGACTAACAGTTGCGGTTCCTGATGTTACGACAAACGAATTCTCCAGCGCTACTCGATAACCTGCCTTAGGAGTAGCAGTGATTACTGTTCCTTCAAGTGAAACTGTCCCCCATTCTTCATTATTCGAAGTAGCTGTAATATTATATGTTTCTACCTCGGGCTGCACAAATATCTGAAGTTCTGGTATTGTGTTAAACATTGTTGGGAAACCAATAATGGTGTATTTGGCAGTAAGATCGTTAACTGAAATTGTTCTTGCTTCACCTTGACCGTAAAGTTGAACTGTTTCATTCCCTAATTGTACATAGTATTTGTCACTTTCAGACGTAATTGTAGCTCCAGTTATTTTAAACCATTGGCTCAACACTGTTGCTATTCCCGTGTTCCATTCTAACGCTGTAATAACTGTAGGCTCAGGATCAGCACCTTCTGTTGCGGTGTACCCTGTAATACTTGTAATCTGAGGATTAGCATTACGAATTTGGAATGTGACTTCTGCTGTTCCATTAAGAATCTGACCAGCAGTAAAACCATGACCACTCTTATATAGAACTATTGCACCACTTTCATCTTGAATATAAGCATAGTTTCCATTCACATAAGTAACTACTGCATTATTTAACTGCACCTTATAAGTTCCATTATCTGTCTGTTCTGTTAGTTTAGCAATGCTTTCAAAAGGCGCAGGAATTACAGTAACAGCAAAAGTCTTGCTGACCTCATTATAGGCTTCCGTATCTGTCGGAGTAACTTTTACTGTTACGTTAGCCGTTTCAACAGCTTTTGCCTCATAAGTACCACCGACTACATCAAGAACATCTGTATTACTACTTTCCCATGAAACCGTATAATCTGTACCAGCCACAGTGCCTTCTGCAAATGTAGCATCAAGAGAGAACTCGCCTATAGCACCTACATTAACAGTGGTAGGAGAAATACTATTTAGAGTTGCAATATCTGTTTTTGTGGCAAAATCCGAAACCTTCTTATATAGTTGAATAGCAGTTTGACCTGTATATGTAGCTGGCTTATAAAAATTGAATTTTCCTGTAGAATTATTATATCTTAAATAACCAGAAGAAATAATATTAACATTATTATCATTATCAAACGTTATTTTCGCCTCACGTGCCGTACTACTGTTTCGCGTTACTGAAAAACCATTTGACGTAGTACTTGTATGATAAAAATAATATCCACTTTGAGTTTTCAAAAGATATTTATCTGTGCTTCCTGAAATTAATACAGATATTTTATCAATTTCAGTAGTTGCGGTTATTGAATTATTATTTATAGAAACAGAAGTTCCTACTGGTATATTATCTTTTGTTGTTCCCGAACCTGTAATAGCAACTTTTTTACTTTCACAAACAATTAGATATTGTCCTTCGGTAACATCATCAATGGAAGTTACCTTAACATATCTATCTTCTCCCCACGACAGGGTGGCTGCCATGATGAACAGCAGCGTAAATAAAAATCTAAGTTTTTTTGCCATAATAGTATTTTATTTTTTGTTTTTAATTTCTTATTCTTAGTAGACTGCAAATGACAGTTGCGACGAGGGGCGGTTTCTTGTTGTTGTGTCTCTCATACGGTAAGCCGAAATCGTTGATTATCACTCGCAAAATTGCATAAAGCGATGCAAAATTACGTAAAAATATGTATTGCGTGCTACGATCTTCCGTTAATTTTTATTAAAAGCACAGAAAAAAGACCCAATGGCGCTAAATGATAAAGGATAAATCTGCATAATCTGCATGAGGTTTTAACTACGGAAGACACGGAAAAAGACGGAGTCCCCTAGCCCCCAGAGGGGGTGTTTATGCCTCCGAAAATTATCGAAAATGAAGTCATTTATGTTCTTATTTCTGGAGATTTATGGAGGTCTTAACTACGGAATACACGGAAAAAGACGGAGCCCCCTAGCCCCCAGAGGGGGAGGATGACGAAGGACGATGAAACGATGACGAAAAACTTTAACTACAGATAACACGGAAAATACGAAAAACTCCGCTTGTTCTGCGGGTTCCGTAGTAAAAAGGACGAAGCCCCCTAGCCCCCAGAGGGAGTGTTTTTTGCCTCCGAAAATTCTCGAAAATGAAGTCATTTATGTTCTTATTTCTGGATTTATGGAGGTCTTAACTACGGAATACACGGAAAAAGACGGAGCCCCCTAGCCCCCA
>JAFUVV010000038.1 GCA_017477435.1 Prevotella sp. | reverse complement strand
TTATAATTCTTTCCTTTTTTTTAATTTCGGCTGCAAAGATAATACCATTTTGGAAATTGCCTTTTCAGCAAATCAGTGCAGATCATGTCATCGAAAACCATTCGGTTCGGAACTCGTCATTCTTCCTTTTTTATGCACTTGGATTTATGAAAGATTAACTCTCAGACAGGGGGGATATGGGTTACGAATAAGAGACCTAACTCTTTCATCGAACCGCATAATTTTGCTTAATGCCAACTTTCAGATTTTCCCCATTTCTCTCTGAATTGCCTTTATTTATGGGGCGAATTGCGTTAATTCTCCAAAATTGCTTTGCTGCGTCAGCATTATTTCGTAATTTTGCGGTCGAAATAGAAACTATATTGTTGGATAACATCATATAACATTAAAATGAAGAATATAACTCTTGACATTTCCAAAGCCGCTTGCTTCCTTGAGGCAGGCGCAGTAGAGGCTTTCGGGCCAAAAGTGAACGACGCGCGGCAGGCACTTGAGAACGGCACCTGCCCTGGTAACGACTTCCTCGGATGGCTGCATCTGCCGTCGGGCATCACGCCGGAGTTCATCGACGAAGTGCAGGCCGTGGCCGACACGCTGCGCGAGAAGTGCGACGTGGTCGTCGTGGCAGGCATCGGAGGGTCGTACCTTGGAGCACGTGCGGTGATTGAAGCCCTCGGCAATTCGTTCGCATGGCTCATTCAGGACAAGAAGAATCCCGTGATTCTCTTTGCCGGCAACAACATCGGCGAAGACTATCTCTCCGAACTGACAGAATATCTCAAGGACAAGAGATTCGGCGTGATCAACATCTCGAAGAGCGGTACTACCACCGAGACTGCACTCACGTTCCGCCTTCTGAAGAAGCAGTGCGAGGCCCAGCGCGGCAAGGAAGAGGCACGCGACGTGATCGTTGCCGTGACAGATGCAGTGAAGGGCGCAGCGCGCAAGTGCGCCACGAAAGAGGGCTACAAGACCTTCGTCATCCCCGACAACGTTGGTGGACGCTTCTCGGTGCTCACTCCGGTGGGACTGCTCCCAATTGCCATCGCTGGATTCGACATCCGACAGCTCGTCGCAGGAGCTCAGGACATGGAAAAGGCAGCGGGCATCGACGTTCCCTTCGAGGAGAACATCGCAGCGCAGTATGCCGCCGTGCGCAACGCACTGTATGAGAACGGGAAGAAAATAGAAATCATGGTGAACTATCAACCCAAGCTCCACTTCATCGCAGAGTGGTGGAAACAGCTCTACGGCGAGAGCGAGGGCAAGGACGGCAAGGGCATCTTCCCAGCAGCGTGCGACTTCACCACCGACCTCCACTCGATGGGACAGTGGATACAAGACGGCGAGCGCTCGATCTTCGAGACCGTCATAAGCATCGAAAAGCCAAACCGCCAGCTCCTCTTCCCAAGCGACGAGGAAAACCTCGACGGACTCAACTTCCTCGCAGGAAAGAGAGTCGACGAGGTGAACAAGATGGCCGAGCTCGGCACACGACTGGCTCACGTTGACGGAGGAGTGCCAAACATACACATCTCAGTGCCAGAGCTAAACGAGTATTACATCGGACAACTCATCTACTTCTTTGAGATCGGATGCGGCATCAGCGGCAACGTGCTCGGAGTGAATCCGTTCAACCAGCCAGGAGTGGAAGCATACAAGAAGAACATGTTTGCACTGCTCGACAAACCAGGATACGAAGAAGAAAGCCGCGCCATAAAAGAGCGACTGAAACGATAACGATAACGGGAACGATAACGAAAACGATAACAGGAACGAAGGCGAAGGACGATAATCCACACTCCTCACTCCTCAACAAATGAATACAATAGCTACATATCTCCAGAGGACCGGCTTCGACGCCTTCAAGCCGAAAGCCGTCCTCTTCGATATGGACGGAGTGCTGCTCGACTCAATGGGCAATCACGCCAAGGCATGGCACGAATCGATGAAGACCTTCGGCATCGATATGAGTCCTCACGATGCCTACATGACCGAAGGGCAGCGGGGGATAGACACCATACGCCAGATGGTACGCACCCAGCGAGGCGAAGAAATCAGCGAGCAGGAAGCACAGCGCATGTACGACGAGAAGGCCCGACTGTTCCATCTCATGCCAACAGCGCCGCTGATGCCGGGAATACTCCTCCTGATGGAGCAAATCCGACAGGCAGGCATGAAAATATGCGTGGTGACGGGAAGCGGACAGAGAAAACTCATCAGCAGACTCACTACCGATTTCTCGCCATACATCACGGAAGACATGATCGTCACGGCCTACGATGTCAGTCGAGGAAAACCTTTTCCCGACCCCTACCTGCAGGGAATGGCACGCACGGCAACACACCCGTGGCAGACCATCGTCGTAGAGAACGCACCGCTCGGAGTGAGGGCGGCAGTGGCGGCAAAGGCATTCACCGTAGCCGTCAATACAGGACCACTGCCCGACAACGTCCTCTCTGATGAAGGGGCCGACGTGCTATTCCACAGCATTAAAGAAATAAATGAGAACTTCAGTAAAATTATAAACCAAAAACTATAAACTTATGAAGAAATCATCTGCTATCTATCTATGCGCATTGTTCTTCGGGCTTTTTGCGCTGAGTCTCACCTCGTGTAGCGACGACGACGGTATCGTCGACTACGACCAGGTGCCTTACCTGAGATACAATCTCGAAGTGGGAGCAAACTTCATGCAGTTCTACGACGTGACCATAACCTATAAGAGTGCCGACGGAACAGAGTCTTTCACCGAGAAACTTAATACTCAGCGATGGGTGCAACGAATTGAGAACAAGTCGGCAGGCGACCCGGAATTCTACTACATCATCACGGCTAAGGCACGAGATAACTACAACATATCTTCGTCTACACCGTGGTACGACATGAACTACTCCTACGGTGTGTCGTGGTACACAAAGAGCACGGGTGCAAAAGAATACAATCAAGCCGGCGGCGGAAGAATATCCCATTCCGACATGCAGGAATA
This sequence comes from Prevotella sp., assembly GCA_017477435.1. Lineage (GTDB taxonomy): Bacteria > Bacteroidota > Bacteroidia > Bacteroidales > Bacteroidaceae > Prevotella. Next base: position 18,944 of record JAFUVV010000038.1, on the reverse strand, counting down.
CATCAACAGCCATCAGACTATTGAAATCTGCAATATAACAATGAAGCCAGGCATGGATAAATAGCATGGGGCTGAAGGCCGAGGCAGGTGCTTCGGTCATGGCATTTTTATTATTGGAAACTGAAAGTATGAAGACGCGGATTGGTATATTGTTTTTTCTAGCATTGTGCATGCTGCCAGTGGTGGCACAGGACGACGCTAGTTCGCTTGGGATACAAGTGAAACAGGGATATCACACCACAGGACGCGGCAATACCGATGCCGTGATCCTTTGCATTGACCTTTCGAAATGCGATCCCAAAGTACAGGCAACCGGCATAGTATTTCAGCTTAAAGGAATCAGCCGCAAGGAGATAAACCGAATAAAAATCTACCAGACCGCAACGCCGGAGTTTTATGCCACCACTGACCGCACGCTCCTTTCATCGCAGAAGCCTATCGGGCAGTGTATTGAGACTTTTTTTGCTCCCTCCACTGGCTATCTTTGGCTGACGGTAGACGTGAAGAAGCACGCCACACTCGGTGCTCAGATCGATGCATCGCTGTTCTCAATAACTTATTCCGCTGACGGCGTTTCAAAGACTGTCGATATCCCCTCAGTCATTGGCGACCCCGTTGGCGAGGCTATCATATTCCAGACGCAGAGTATTGTCTATGCCCCCACATCAGATGACTGCCGTTACTACCGCATTCCGGCGATGACGCTGAATTCAAAGGGCGATATCGTAGTGGCCTGCGATCGACGCTATAATTCTAACGACGACCTTGGGAATCACAAGATTGACGTTAGCATAAGACGCAGCACCAACGGTGGGCGGTCATGGTCGGCACAACAGCTGATTGCCGTGGGCGACACCACCAATAGCGACAGGTACGGCTATGGTGACCCGTCGCTGGTCAAAACGCCGAGCGGTCGACTGCTCTGCACGATGGCTGTGGGGCAAGAACCATTCTTTGGGGATATGCACCACATAGCATTATCCATAAGTGATGACGGCGGCCTGACATGGACTTTTCCGCGGCTGATTGAAATGCCAGAATGGGTGAAGAGTATTTTCGTTGCTTCCGGCAAAGGACTGACAACGAGTCGCGGCGTCGTGATGTTCGCCACGAATGTGATTACCGAATTGGGTAGCAACGTGATTGAAAACTTCGTTATTCGCTCCACGGACGATGGTGAAAACTGGGAATTTACCAACGGCCGAGTCTATCGCGGCGGCGACGAAAGCAAACTGGTAGAACTGCCCGATGGTAACATTCTTTGCTCCATAAGGCTGAGAGAGGCACGAGGATTCAATCTCTTGACAGAGAATGGCGATGTAATCCGCGACCCGTGGAGAGCCAAGTCACTATACAGTGGCAACTCTTGCAATGCAGACATTCTCCTCACCCCACAGGGATTAATCCACACCTACCTGCGCCATCCATCGCTGCGTCGCGACTTGTCACTTGCCGTGAGCGACGACAACGGCAGCAACTGGCGTAAAATAATGTCCCTGCAACCAGAAGACGCAGCCTACTCAACGATGACCCTTTTGCCGAACGGCGACTTAGGTATACTCTACGAGGACGGATCATTCTCATCCGGAAACGGATATGCTATTACATTCCTGACCATTACTAAGAAGCAATTAGCAAAAATGGTGCGACAATCAAAAAAGAAATAACGATAATAATCGTACAAAATAACGGCTGAGTTCTCAACAACATTGAGGTTCAGCCGTTTTTCTGTCCTTATCAAAAAGCCTTTATTTCTCTTCACATTCTTTCATTTCCTTACACTCGTGGGCTTCCTTCACGATCTTCTCGCCCTTCTTCAGCTCGCGGGCAGTGTAGCCATTATCAGCGAGAAGTAGTTGCAGCTTCTCGGGAGAGGTCTTTTTCTTCTTGTACTTCACCGTGATGGTCTGATTCTTCACACTCGTGACAATATCCGTCACGCCTTCGTCCTTCTGCAGGATACTCTTCACTCGGTTCTCGCAATTCACACAATGCATCTGCGGCTGGGTGGTGAACACCACCACCTTGTCCTTTGCGCTCACTGTGGCTGTCGTAGCCACCAGCAGCATGATAAAAAGAATTCTCTTCATTAGTTTATAGTTTTGAGTTTTCAGTTTTGAGTTCTCAGCTTTGAGTTTTCAGTTTTATAGTTTTGAGTTCTTTTCCCCAGGGAGGGGTCAGGGGGGTGCGTATGTACGCGAGTAGGGGTTAGAGGTGGTGCTTCTGCTGGAAAAGAAAGACTCCCTACCGGAAGCTGTCGGTGAGAAGTTTAATCTCTATCTGCGGCGATATGCGCTCGTAGAGAATGTTATACACGGCATCGAGAATAGGCATGTTGACGTGCATGTGTCGGTTGATCTCTTTCATGCATTTTGTGCCGAAATATCCTTCGGCTATCATTTCCATCTCTATCTGTGCCGACTTCACCGAGTAGCCTTTTCCTATCATTGTGCCGAAGGTGCGGTTTCGGGAGAAGTTGGAGTATCCTGTGACGAGTAGGTCGCCGAGGTAGACGGAGTCGTAGACGTTTCTCTCCGATGGGCTTATGGTCTGTAGGAATCTCGACATTTCCTGCACGGCGTTTGCGAGCAGTACGGCTTGGAAATTGTCGCCGTATTTCAGTCCGCTGCATATTCCTGCGGCGATGGCGTAGACGTTTTTCAGCACTGAGGAGTATTCTATTCCTATGAGGTCGGTGCTGGTTTTTGTCTTTATGAATTCCGAAGCGAGCACGTCGGCTATTGCCTGTGCTTTATCTTGGTCGGCGCATCCGACGGTGAGGTATGATAGTCGTTCCATTGCCACTTCTTCGGCGTGGCTTGGTCCTCCGATGCATGCGAGGTTCTCGTAGGGCACGTCGTAGGCGCGGTGGAAATATTCGGAGCAAGTGACGTTGTCTTCGGGCACGATGCCTTTGATGGCGGTGATGATGAACTTGTCGCGCAGGCGGGTCTTCACCTTTTTGAGGTGGTTTTTCAGGTATGGCGACGGTGTTACGAAGACGAGGGTGTCGTAGGCTTTGATGATTTTGTTGATGTCCGACGAGAAGTATATCTCGTTTGTGTCGAACCTGACGCTGGTTAGGTATGCCGGGTTGTGGCCCATGCGCCGAAAGTCGTCGATGCGGTCATCGCGCCGCATATACCATCCGATGTGGTGAGTGTGGCTCACTACTATCTTGGCTATTGCTGTTGCCCAGCTTCCGCCGCCGATGATTGCTATGCGTCCGCAGTTGTACATTGTTTATGCTTGTGCTTTATCAATCCATTCCTGGAACTGTTCAACCTTCGGGTTTTCGAGTCCGAGCTTGTATTTCTTGTTCACTCCGCATACATCCATCTGCAGTTTCTGAGCTTTCACGTCGCGGATGTCCTGCACGAGATAATATCCTGCCTTGTTGAACAGTGGCACCCATTCTTCCGTCACACCTATCTCCTGCCATTCGGCCACGGTGCTCTTCGGTGCTTTCTTCTCAGGCTTCATCTGCGGGAAGAAGAGCACTTCCTGAATGAATGTCTTGCCTGTCATGAGCATCACCAGTCGGTCGATGCCTATGCCTATGCCGCTTGTCGGCGGCATGCCATACTGCAGTGCGCGCAAGAAATCCTGGTCGATTATCATTGCCTCGTCGTCGCCCTTGTCGGCCAGTCGCATCTGCTCTTTGAAGCGCTCCTCCTGATCGATGGGGTCGTTCAACTCTGAATAAGCGTTGGCCAGTTCCTTACCGTTGACCATCAGCTCGAAGCGCTCTGTCAGTCCGGGCTTTGAACGGTGCATCTTCGTCAGTGGCGACATCTCTACGGGGTAGTCGGTGATGAATGTGGGCTGGATGAACGTGCCTTCGCAGAACTCTCCGAAGAGTTCGTCGATGAGTTTTCCTTTTCCCATTGTCTCGTCGACGTCCATTCCCTTTTCTTTGCAGAAGGCGCGTATTTCCTCCTCGGTCTTTCCGTCGCAGTCGAATCCTGTCTTTTCCTTTATGGCATCGAGGATTGGCAGTCGGCGGTAGGGCGCTTTGAAGGATATGATGTTGCCGTCGATCTCTCGCTCCGGCTTTCCGTTCACGGCTATGCAGATGGTCTCAAGCAGGTGCTCTGTGAACGACATCATCCAGTTGTAGTCTTTATACTGCACGTAGAGCTCCATGCATGTGAACTCGGGGTTATGGTTTCTGTCCATTCCCTCGTTGCGGAAGTTTTTGCCTATTTCGTACACTCCTTCGAATCCACCCACGATGAGTCGTTTCAGATATAGCTCTGTGGCGATTCGCATGTACATGTCCTGGTTGAGGGCATTGAAATGAGTGACGAACGGCCGTGCGCTTGCTCCGCCTGCTATCATCTGCAGTGTGGGTGTCTCAACCTCGGTATATCCTGCTTCGTCGAGCACCTGTCGCATTGTGCGTAGCACGGTGGCGCGCTGCAGGAATGTGTCTTTCACTCCTTCGTTGACGATGAGGTCGACGTAGCGCTGACGGTATCTGAGCTCGGGGTCGTCGAACTTATCGTATGCCACTCCGTCTTTGTATTTCACGATGGGGAGCGGTTTGAGGCTTTTAGAGAGAAGTGTCAGTTCCTTAGCGTGTACTGATATCTCGCCTGTCTGAGTGCGGAAAACTGTACCGCGCACTCCTATGAAGTCGCCGATGTCGAGCAGTCGCTTGAACACGGCGTTGTACATGTCTTTGTTCTCCCCTGGGCAGATGTCGTCGCGGGTGATGTAGACCTGTATTCTTCCTTTCGAGTCTTGCAGTTCGGCAAACGATGCTTTTCCCATTACTCGTCGGCTCATCATGCGCCCTGCGACGCTCACCTGGCGTGGCTCGGCCTCGTCGCTGAAGTTTTCTTTTATCTCTGTTGAGAACGCGTCGGTCACATATTCGGCGGCGGGGTAGGGGTTGATGCCCATTGCCCGCAGTTCTTCAAGACTTTGACGGCGTCCTATCTCTTGTTCGCTAAGTTCTAAAACGTTCATATAAATAAATAATGTATAATATACGGCTGCGAAGGTACAACAAAATTCCCGAAACATAGCCATTTTTACTTTTTTTATATCTGTTAATTGTTTTTCCTGTCAGAAAAATCGGAAAAATCTTTGGCGATTCGCGAAAAACGTGTAATTTTGCAGTCGGTTTCCGAAAATAGGGGCGTAGCCCAGTTGGTTTAGAGCGCTGCAGTCACATTGCAGAGGTCGCCGGTTCGAGCCCGGCCGTCCCTACCACGATTGAGAAGTTTTCTGTTGAAGGCTTCTCATTTTTTTATATGCACTCCCTCGTCTCTCCTAAGGCCGGGCTGTGGCGTCTTTACAAGGAAGGAGAGCACCGGTCGAGGTGCTCTCCTTCTTGTGTCATGTGCCTTTGCCGGCTGCAGTACATGGCCTTTGTACTCGAAGTACAAGGCCCATGTACTCGGAGTACAAGGTTTCAGTACTTGCAGTACATGGACCATGTACTTTTCTCAGTGTCTTGCTCCGCAGATGGTGGTCGTGTGTTCTGTGTCGCCATCGACGATGAGTACGATGACGTAAGGCTTGCCGGTGTCGTCGATGGAGAATCCGAACTCTATGTCCTTCTTGCCCGACAGTTTCACCTCCTTCGTTGTGAAGTCGGTCTTGACATTGTATGTCCGCAGTTCGAGCTGGTGCTTTCCCCTGCCTTCGATGTGGATTTTGGCCTTGTTGCCTTCGTGTGTCATTATGGCATTTGCAAATGCTTTCCGCTTCATGCCCGACAGGTAGGAAGAGAGAGTACCGAGGAATCGGCTGACCGGCTCTATCCATATCTCTTTGTATGTGGCGTAGTTTGCCCCGTGCCAGAAGGGTTCGTCGGCTTTGTAGGAGTCCACTCCCACGGGTATTGCGCCCACGATGTTGTGTGTGCAATATACGAACAGCGGAGAGAAGTCGTATCCCACGCCGTACATCATGCTCTGCCCGAACGGGTTGCGTCCGACTATCCACTCCAGCTGTTGCTTTGCCAGGTCGAGTCCTGCCTTGTCGCCGACGAGTGTGGCAGCTTCGGCCAGTGCCCATGAGGTGGCCAGGAGGCAGTTGTTGCCGCCATGGAAGGAGTAGTTGTCCCACACGGGGAACGTGCGCAGGGCGTAGTTGGCATTCAGTTGCGTGCCGTCCTCATACTGCTTGAGATAGTAGTTCGGTTTTCCGTCGGCAGGCTTCATTGCCTCCATGTCGGCGCGGCGTAGGACGCAGTTGGGCACGATGTTGAACGGTGCTGTGTAGCCGCTGCCGCGCTTCAGGAAGAACTCGGCATAGATGGCCGCGCCGCTATACCAGTCGATCCACTCCTTCTCCTCGGGGAATGTCTGGCAGAGAGTGCTGTAGGCAATCATCGTTATCTCGTCGAAGGCGGCGTGGCTGTTGCGTATGATGCCATTGTGGGCGTTGTCGTTGTAGAAATATCCCGTGATAGGTATTTCTTCCTTGAATTCCCTCTCCTGTGTCTCTGTGAGCAGACGTCCGTAGCGCAGTGCCGCCTCCTTGTATTTCTCGTCGCCGTAGCGTTTGTAGAGCATTGCCGAGGCCGTTGCTCCCCATGCCGACTCCTGATAGCCCACGTTCGACCAGTCGGTGTGGCTGTCGACGACTTTCTGCCAGTTGTCGACGGCAGCCTCTTCCATTTCCTTCTTCTTCGACGACAGTCCTTTCAGCTTGTCGGCCGCCATGAGGAAGACCACCGTGCCCTGGAGGTTCTCCCACGCGTTCCAATCGGCCTGCACTACCACGTCGTCGTAGTTGCCCACGACGTTGTCGGAGTAGATGCGCTGTGTTGCCCAGCTGATGTGTCTTCCGTCGGCAAAGCGCGTCTTCAGGAGCCATTCCACTCCCCACGCTGCCTCGTCGGCGATTCTCTTCTTCAGGTTTCCGTTGCCCTCCACGGCGTCGAGACACCTCATCAGGGCCAGACATCCATCGGCTGTGCGCCAGAATCCCTGCGACAGGTCGCCGGCGTCGTGCCATCCGCCGTTTATCACTTTCTTCTCATCGCCGTAGACACCCTGCATGTCCTGATGGCAGATGCTGTGGATGCCCTCCACCTTGTGGCCGCAGCGCTGGCAATAGTAGAAGTTCAGTGCGCTGAACATGGGGTGGAGCCACACGTCGTCGGCGATGGGGAACGGTCGCGACACGGCATCTCCAAACTTGATGCGATAGGTTCCAGGCTCACGGAAGTCGGAGAAGTCGAGCGCAGTAAAGACGTTCCCTTTGTTGTTCACCTCCTTGACATTGCCAGTATAGGCGATGGTGCCCTTCTCGTTGAGGAGTTCGAAGAAGTCTTCTTTTCCTGCTCCGGTGATTGCCACTTTCTTGTCGTCTGGCCGGTAGCCAACGTGTGAGAATGCGAAGTCGCCCTCCCGGATGTCCCATCCTGAGTAGTTGTCGGGCTCCACTCGCTGCAGTTCTATCCTGTCGATGTCTATCGTCACGTTCTGTTCGCCCATTTCGCGGTCGTAGCCTATGTTCGTCTGGCAGAACAGCAACTGGCGCACCTTGTCGCGGCGCATGTAGTCGATGTCCCATAGCACGTTGCACCACTGGCCCTGTGGTATGTCTACGTTCATCTCCCGGCCGGGGGTGAGTGTCTCGTCGGGGTCGTCGTCTACGTTGATGTCGATGGCGAAGTGCACGTTCGGGTTCTTCGATGGATGAATATACACCCATGCCGATACTCGGTTGTACTGGCTCCAGTCCTGCGGCGTGTCGAACCAGATGCTTGCGAAAGTCTCTCCTCCCTGTCCTCCTCCGAACGATCCCCACGGTGTGCGGACCGATGCGATATATGCACTGTCGAGCATAGAGTTTTGGTATCTTAGTGCCCGTCGGCCGTCTTTGAAGTTCTCGGTGGTATACGATATTTTTGCTGTCCCTTTGCCTACGCTCCAGAGGCTGTCGCCCTCCATGTCGTCGATGAGCTTCGACGCCAGCACCTCCTTCTTCGCCCATTTAGCGAGGAGCGAGTTGTCGAGGTTGGGTTCCAGTGGGAATGGCTTGTTGTATTCGGTGTTTTGGTTCAGGCTGCATGAGCACATGAGTGAGAATGCAGCTGCAAATATTGCTGTTGTCTTTTTCATTTCTTTGATTAATGGTATCTAAGTAGATGGTTTTCTTTGCAAAAGCATCGCATCTGGCATTGTCTGTGTCCTGCGATGCGATGCTTCCGATGGTTTGGCTGATGATGCTATTTTGCGTATTCCTTCCCTGGCTTGATGCACGGTCCGAGTATTTCTCCCGTGCGCAGGTAGTTGAAGCGCGGTTCGAAGAGGATTGGCTTCACCTTGTCGTAGTCTATCTTTCCCTTCTCGTCGAGCTTGTCCTCTTCCACGTATGTGTTCTTCACTCTGCATACGAGCAGGTGCATGCCGTGCTGTGCGTATGTGTCGAGGAGTTCGCACTCCATCACCACGTCGGCGTCGTCGATGATCGGTGCGCCGAGCTCGCCGCGTGTCCAGGCGAACACTTCGCTCTTGTCGACCTTCTTTCCGCTGACGATACCCACGTAGTCGGCACGCTGGAGAGTCTTCTCGTTGGTAAGGGCGATGCTCAGTACCTTGTTTTCGTTGATTCCCTGACAGGTGTAGTGCGACGGTGTGACGCTCAGTGTGACGATGTCGCTGTCGCCGATGCCTATCCATGCCACTTCAAACCATGCCGGCTTTCCCTCTACCATGGCACCCACGACAACGATCGGGGTGGGGAAGGCGGCGTTGTACTTTCCGATGTTTTTCTTCATATCTCTGATGCTTTATTATATGTCATTCGTTTTCTGTCCTGTTTCTCTCTGCGGCTTCCCGGGTCGCTTCGCGGCGTTAGAGAGTGCTATTGCCGGCGAAAGGAAATCCTGTCGACGGCAGTACAAGGCCCATGTACTGTGAGTACAAAAGCCATGTACTGCGAGTACAAGAGTCATGTACTGTGAGTACAAAGCCCATGTACTTGACTATGGATATATTGGCGTTGTCGTCGAGATATTCTTTCGGCGGTGTTCACCTGCCGACGTGCTCTCTCATTCGCCGTATATCTCGGCGAGAGTCTGTCCGAGGCGTTCGCCGCGCAGGTCGCAGTCGACGATCTTTCCCTCGGGGTCGAAGAGTATCGATGCGGGTATGCTGTGTATGCCGTAGGTGGTTGCGGCGATGCTGTTCCAGAACTTCAGGTCGCTGAGCTGAATCCAGTTGAGGCCGTTATTGGCGATGCATTCCTTCCATTTCGTGGCGTCGCGGTCGAACGACAAGCCCACAATCTCAAATCCCTTTGGGTGGTATTTCTCGTAGTTTGCCTTCACGTTGGGCATCTCCGCCATGCACGGCCCGCACCACGATGCCCAGAAGTCGACGAGCACATAGTTGCCTTTGCCTACATATTCGCTCAGATTGTGCGGCTTGCCGTCGACGTCGTTCTCCTCAAGGTCCTTGAACATCTGTCCCGGCTTGCGCAGTGCGAACGACTCCAAATACTTCTTTGCCCCCTGTGCAAGCGGGTGTTTCAGGTAAGGCGCGTCTTCGCTGAGGAGCTGCTCCAGCTGGTCGTACTTGAGTCCGTATTGTATCTGGCTGAGCATGAAGGCTCCCACGCAGTTGTCCTTGTTCTTCTTCAGCACCTCCAGGCACTTGTCAAATCCGCCCGGCTCAGAAATCTTTATGACTGCCTGCATTGCCTCGGTGAGCTTGGTGTTGAGCTCTCCGCCGGTCATCACGTCGGTATTCATGTCGATGGTGATCTCCTCGGCATCGACGACAAAGAAGCTCTGCATGCGATTCTCGCGGTCGATGACGACGCAGATGTCGCCCTTCTCGCCCTCGCCTGTGATGGTAAACTTGCCATCGGCAACGTCGGCCGTCTGGGGAGCAGCTCCTCTGACAGTCATACTTCCCCACATGACTTGCTTCGATGCAGGTGCAGCAACGCCCTTCACCGTGAACTTCATCTGTGCCGACACGGCTGCTGCTATGGTCAGCACGACGGCAAACGTAAATAGTCTTTTCATCTCGTTTATAATGTTTATGCGTTAAATTTGAACGCAAAGTTATGTTTTTTCCATGAGAAGTACGATTATATTAATTTTTTTTAGTAATTTTGCGCCCGGAATTTGGTAGTTCCGCATTTAACAACTAACCAGGGGTGCTTGCTAAACCCCCTTTATCAAAACAAGAAAATGAAGAAAGAATCATCATCGGTGAGCATGCTCTTCATGATTATGGGCGTGCTTTTTTGTGTCTGCCTGATATTGGCAAACATTTTGGGAACCAAGCAGATTGCTCTCGGTTCTATCTCAGTGACGGGCGGACTGCTCGTCTTTCCAATCTCTTACATTATCAACGACTGCGTGAGCGAGGTGTGGGGATTCCGTCGTGCGCGGTTTCTCATCTGGCTGGGGTTCATCATGAACTTCTTCTTCGTTGCCGTTGGTGCGTTGTGCGACTTCATCCCGGCCGCCCCTTACTGGCAGAACCACGAAGGCTTCCACGCCATCTTCGGCCTCGCACCGCGCATAGCATGCGCCTCGTTCCTGGCGTTCCTCTGCGGAAGCTTTATGAATGCCTACGTGATGAGCCGCATGAAGATAAGGGACCAAGGCCATCGCTTCACGGTGAGGGCAGTGTGGAGCTCTGTCCTCGGAGAGTCGATAGACTCGCTGATATTCTTCCCACTCGCCTTCTACGGCATCATCCCTACGAGCGAACTGCCGTGGCTGATGCTCTGGCAAGTGGTGCTCAAGACCGGCTACGAAATCATCGTCCTGCCACTGACGGTGAGGGTGGTAAAGTACGTAAAGCAGGTGGAAGGCGTCGATGTCTACGACGAGCATGTGAGTTACAATGTTTTCAAAGTATTCAGTATATAAATTATGAGCGATACACGTAAGAATGAAGGTCTGCAGGCACTCGGAAAAGAGTCGAAATACTCCGACAACTACACTCCCGAGGTGCTCGAGACTTTCGAGAACAAGCATCAGGACAACGACTACTGGGTGCAGTTCAACTGCCCCGAGTTCACGACCCTCTGCCCCATAACAGGACAGCCGGACTTCGCAGAGATAGTGATAAAATACATCCCCGACGTGCGTATGGTGGAGAGCAAGAGCCTGAAGCTCTATCTCTTCAGCTTCCGCAACCACGGCGACTTCCACGAAGACTGCGTCAACACCATCATGAAGGACCTCATCCGACTGATGGATCCCAAGTACATAGAGGTGACCGGACTGTTCACCCCACGCGGAGGGATAAGCATACACCCCTATGCCAACTACGGCCGTCCGGGCACCCGATACGAGCAATTGGCACAGAAACGATTTGAGAATCATTAAAAAACCGAAATATGAAGGCGAGGAAGATTCTTCTCATTTTGATCGTTGCCCTGTTTGCCGTCGATACATTGCCGGCACAGACAGCGCGCAAGAAAGTAGCCGTCGTGCTGAGCGGCGGCGGTGCAAAGGGCATGGCCCACATCGGAGCGCTGCGGGTGATCGAGCGCGCTGGCATCCCCATCGACATCATCACAGGCACCTCGATGGGCTCCATCGTCGGAGGACTCTATTCAATCGGCTACGACTCCGAGCGCCTCGACTCCATGGTGCAGCTCCAAGACTGGGCACTGCTGCTCTCCGACAGGGAAAGTATGCGCAGCCCATTCCTCAATGAGCGAATGGACCAGAACACGTATGCGCTGTCGAAGACCATCGTGCTCGACAAAAAAGGGAAGACCAGCAACACGGGCGGGGTGATCGAAGGAAAGAATCTCGCACGACTTTTCGGAGCACTCACAGCCGGCATACCCGATTCGGTGGACTTCAACAAGCTCCCGATACCATTCGCCTGCGTAGCCACGAATATCATCGACAACACCGAGTACGACTTCCATAGCGGTTCGCTCGCCGAGGCCATGCGCGCCAGCATGTCGATACCGGCAGTGTTCTCGCCCATCAGGAAAGGCGACATGCTGCTCGTCGACGGCGGACTGCGCAACAACTACCCGGCCGACATCGCAAAGGCGATGGGCGCCGACGTGATAATCGGCGTCACTGTCCAGGGCGCACCGAAGACAGTCGACGAACTGAAGACGGGCGCAGCCGTGCTCGGACAGATAGTCGACATAAACTGTAAGAATAAATATGATGATAATCTGGCGATGACCGATGTGGCCATCCGCGTGAACACTAAAGGCTATTCCGCCGCTTCGTTCACCCATGCGGCCATCGATACCCTCATTCTCAGGGGCGAGGCGGAGGCAATGTCTCACTGGGACGAACTCATGGCACTGAAGCGGGAAATCGGTCTCGCCGACGACTACCGCCCGGAGCGAATGCCGATGCCAGCAGGCTCGATGACGCTGCCAGAAGCCGAAGCACTTGATAATACCTCGTCGCACGTGGTGAAAGGTGCTCTCGGAGTAAGATTTGATACGGAGGAAAGGGTGTCGTTGCAGATGGTCGGCAAATGGCGACCAGCCGGGCGACCGATGGAAATAGACGCTACGTTGAGGCTCGGAAAACGCATCATGGCAGGGGCAGACCTGCGGTATGTGCCGAAAGGACGCGACGTGATGCGACTCTCATATAAGTACTGGCACTCCGACCTCGATATCTTCCAGGAGGGAGACCGCATCTACGACCTGCGATATTCAAAGCATACCGTAGACTGGTCCGTGCAACTGGCCAACCTGAAAAATTTCATCATCAATGCCGGCGCACGCTTCGATTATTACCACTATATCGACGTGCTCGTGGAACGAGATGCAGAATACGTCCCCGGCGACATCACCGACGAGCACCTGGTGAGCTACTATGCCCACGTCAACTATAATTCGGAAGACAACTACACATTCCCCACTCGCGGCGCACGGTTTGTGGCAGGGTATGAATATCATACCGACAACTTCGTGAAATATGCGGGCCACGCCGGCCTCTCCGACATCTTTGCATCGTGGCGCATAGCCTTCCCGTTGGGAAGCAGGCTGTCTTTCCAGCCCATGATATACGGACGGTTCCTCTTTGGCAACGACCAGCCGTTCTGTCTCGGCAATTTCGTCGGAGGCGACTGGTATGGCCATTACGTGGAACGACAAATGCCGTTCATAGGAACAAGTCACATGGAAGCCATAAACTCGAAGTTTATAGCGCTAAGACTGAAGTTGCAGCAACGGCTGGGGACAAACAACTACATTATCCTGAAGGTGACCGGTGCCCAGCGAGGCGACGAACTGAAGAATCTGTTCGACCATGGTCCGCTCATCGGCACACAGCTGGGGTACGCCTACAACAGTCTTTTCGGTCCGCTCGGAGCAACCATCGGCTACAGCACACTGACCCACAAAGCCCACTTCTTCATAAACCTCGGCTTTGTGTTTTAGATAAGGAGTGTCCTGCGGACAGAAATCTTACAAAATCTATTACAAAATCAATCAGAATGGATTTAATAGAGGAACATAATCGCAAGTATTATTTTTTTAAAGAGATTACAGGTGTCGCTATGATGGTTTATAATAAGTATAGACCAGGACTATTGGAATCTGCTTATGAGGCTGCGATGAAGTATTTACTCGAAAAGAAATCTTATAAGGTATGCAATCAGGTTGCACTTCCTATATATTGGGATGATGTCAAACTCGAGCAGACTTATAGGATGGATCTTGTTATCAACGATGATATTATTGTTGAACTTAAAGCATTGTCGCATATAGACACTCCGCATCGTAGGCAGTTGTGGAACTATATGAACCTGACTCACCTCCCGTATGGTATGCTTGTCAATTTCGGTCCTGATCGTCTGTATTCAGAATGGTATTACCGAAATCCCGTCTCAGGTGAAATAGAAAAGGTAAGGCTGTTATAGCAACTCTTTTTTTGTCAGATTTCTTTGTTAATCTCGTATTCGTGTTCTAAAGGAGTGTCCTTCGGACAGAAATCTTTCATAATCGGTAACAAAATCTTTCAAAATGGATTTAATTGATGAGAGTAACCGCAAGTGGTATTTCTTTAGGAAGATTACTGGCGTGCCTCAGGCGAAATAAATAAAAGTAAGGCTGTTATAGCAACTCTTTTATTGTTAGATTTTGTATTTTGTTAGATTTTGTAATCGATTTGTAAGATTTCTCTGCGAGCTTTGCGAGCAGACTCTATTTTTTCAGCTCGTCGAGGGCTTGCTGGTGGATCTTCTCGGCAGCGGCGTTTGCTTCTTTGTTCACCTCCGACATGTTGTTGTGGCGGTAATAGCCGCGCGTGGCACCCTCGCTACCAAGAACGAGAGAGTCGTTCATGAGGTAGAGAATATCGCAGGTGTCGTTGTGCTCATTTATCACGTCAAACTTCTTCGCCTCCTCGTTCATCATCGGCTCGCCGCTTGTGATGATGAGCTTTCCGTTCCACATCTTCCACTTCGTGAAATACGCCAGCCGTGGATACACCACCGGACTCTCGTCTTCTATGGTTGTGTTCTGCCTTACGTAGCCCACGCTATGTGCCTGCCACTGCTGCTTCAGGGCGAAGCCATATTCGCGCGGAATAAAATATGTCTCCTTCACCGAGTCGGGCATCTCGCTCATCATCCTTGCCTCGTCTTTTGCTGTTGCCCCGGGGGCCATGCGCAGTCGGGGCATCACAATGTAGCACCATGTGCCCTTCAGCTCGTCGAGATTAACAACAAGCTCGGCCACTGTGCTGTCCTCCTCGCTCGGCACAACGGCCACCCAGTCACCGATCTTCGCATGACCGAGCACCTTCTTCTGCTTGTGAGCCTTGATGATGTTAAACGAGATGGGGTCGCTGCAGTCGAGCGGCAGCAGCACGAAGACCGAGTCGGTGCATCCGTCGCACGTCAGTCCGTAGATGGCACGGTCGCCCGGGAGCTTCCATTCATCTGATAGGGCGGCGTCGTTGCCGGGAGCTTCACCCTTGTGGCACGAAGCAACCAGAAGGACAATTCCGAGTATAATAAAAAAACTAAACTTATTCATAATTATGTGGAAACTATTTATATATCCGTGCAAAAGTATATATTTTTTTTGATTATTGCATGAATGAAAGAAAAAAATATCTCGCGGAGGAACAGATATTCTCTAATTTTCTTATTTTTGCATTGTTAAGAATAATATATGATGAAAAACAGACTATTTGCATTGTGTATGAAGGCAATGATCGTCGTGGCTGTTGTCGCGTTTGCCTCTTGTGCCTCACACCGTCCGGGATGGAAACTGGTGTGGAAAGATGACTTTAATGGTAAATCGATTGACGAGAGTGTTTGGTCAAGAGTTAAGAAAGGTCTGAGCGATTGGGACGACATGATGTCGCTGCGCCCCGACCTGGCATACGTCAGCGATGGGCAGCTGGTGTTGCTTGGAAAGGTGAACGACCATTCCTCTGCTGACACGACAGCCTTTGTCACTGGCGGCGTGAGGAGCAATGGGAAGAAGTCGTTCAAGCAGGCACGTTTTGAGATTAAGGCAAAGTACAACAACGTAAACGGCTTCTGGCCTGCCATCTGGCTGATGCCCGATACGAAAGTGGAGGCGCCCGACTATGCCGAGATAGATATCATGGAGCATCTCAACTCTGATAAGAAAGCCTATCAGACAGTGCACTCGCATTATTCGCTCCATATCCAGAAAGAGGACATTCCCCCTCACTATGTGACGGCAGATATCAAAGTCGGCGACTGGAACATATATGCTGTTGAGGTGAATCCCGATAGTATCTGCTTCTTCGTCAACGACAAGAAGACGATGACCTATCCTCGTCTTCCCGAGAAAGAGTATCAGTTCCCTTGGGCCGACTATCCCTTCTACATCATTCTCTCCAATCAGATAGGAGGTTCGTGGGTTGGTCCCGTCAGTAATCCCGAACAACTTCCCACCGAGCTAAGGATAGATTGGATAAAAGTATATCAAAAGCCCCAAAAACGTTAAGGATATAATCATCCGCGTTAAATGTAAATTGGAAAAAACATTTTATTATAAGTTAAGAAGTTTTGCTAGAGAATTAGTATTTGTTCATTTATGAAGTTAAAGGTTATAATCTTTTCATTATTCTTAATGTCATTTGGAGTAACAGGATCTAATGCTTCAAAGATATCCCATACTATGTCTTATATATCCGATACCGTAAGTATAGAAAATCATGACCTCATATATCTTCTTCCGAGCAAGGATGTATATGAGGTCGGCGAGGACATGTGGTTCAAGGCATGGCTGCTGGACCGTTCATCCCTCGGGCTGTCGGGCAGGAGCAGAACCCTTTACCTTCGCATATACTCTCCAGGCGACAGTATAGTATGGGACGAGATGTACCCCATAAAGGACGGACGGGCCGACGGACACGTCTACGTGGGCGAAGGCTGGAAGGAGGGAGAGTACCGGATGGAGGCCTACGCGAAGTCTTCCTTCCACAACGACTCCACCGAGGCGCTGCATCCTCGTAAGATTATCGTCGTGGACAGAATCGCGCAGATAGACAGCCTCACACGAGCCCTAAGCGCTGCTGACTCCATAGCTGGAGCTAAATCCTTCCGTCTCGACCTTCTCCCTGAAGGCGGATATCTGGTGCGCGGATTGACATGCCGTGTGGCGTTCAAGGCGACAGACAGGGCTGGGATGCCGGTGGACGTTACGGGAGCGGTGACAGAGGACGGCAAGCCGGTGGCCGATGTCAGGAGTACACACGACGGTATGGGATACTTTTACCTCAGGCCGGCAAGTGGGAAAGAATACAGGTTGAAGCTCAGCAGCGGAGAGGAATACTGCTTGCCGGAGATTAAAGATAATGGCACCGTGATGTCGCTCACAGGCCAGAACGACAGGTTCATCGGGATCACCGTCAGGCGTGCTGGTGGTATCGGCCCGGAGAGCATGACGCTTTCGGCGAAGATGAGGGGTGTGACGTGCTGCACAGCCGAGATAAGCGTCAGCGACAGCGTGAGGGTGAACCTTCCGATGCGTTACTTCCCCCGGCAGGGCATTGCGGAGGTGACGCTCAGCGACGGCGAGGGAAGGCCTGTGGCTGAAAGGCTCGTCTATGTGAACCCTCAGAGGAAACTGAACATTTCCGTGAAGACCGACAAGGACAGATACGGACGTGTGTCGCACGGAAAGCTGAGCGTACACGCTGAGGACGAGGACGGGAAGCCTGTGCAGGCGGAGCTCTGCGTGGCGATACTCGACAAGTGGTATAAAAACGACAGGGCGCGTGAGACGATTCTCTCGCACTGCATGCTCTCCGAGCAGGTAAGGGGGAACATACATAATCCCGCGTACTACTTCGACGAGGGAAACACCGACAGGATGCAGGCCCTCGACCTTCTGCTTATGACGCAGGGATGGAGGAGGTTCACCTGGATGGACAGCGTAGGCGGAGATGCCGCTGGGGATGAGAACGGGGAGGTGCTCTCGGACTGCATAACGGGACGTTCGGTGATAAAGAGAAACAGAAAAAAGAAAGAAATAGAAGAGCAGCCCGTGAAGATTTTGAGCCATGACGGTAAGACGAAGATGCTCTGGACAGACTCTGACGGTAACTTCATTATACATCCGGATGTGCTTGATGAGTTCAGAGGTGGATACATATATATCTCGCCGCTGATGAAGGCGGAGGGTCTGAAGACGGAGATTGAGATTGACAGTCCGGTGGAAAGGATAGACGGGGCAAGGAGGAACAAAGAAATGTTCATGCCACTGTTCAGACAGCCGGAGGAAATCGGAGAGAAAGACTACGAGATATCGACAGGACTGGGGGCGTATGCTTTGAGAGGAGTTACCGTGAAGGCCAACAAAAAGAAAATATTCACAGATAAGATGATGGGAAGACTCGACAGTCTGGCAAAGATACAAGATGTCGGAGGATGGTTATGCCGGCATAAAGATGTCTTCGGAGATTGGCGCTATTATATTAATGATTATATTTTAGGAAAATCTCACACTTTCTGTTGGCCAGGGTTGCCTGATTCCATCCCACAGGACGGCGGAATATACTATATTCCTCATAGTAAGAAAATGAAAACGATATATATTGCTCCAAAGTTCTCGGAAAAGGAACTTATGAGAAGAAACAATATACTTCGAACAAAAGGATACTATGCAAAACGGGAGTTCTACCAGCCTGACGATAATGACCTTCGCATGAATGTTGTCGATCCGAGAAACACACTTCTGTGGAGCCCCTCGGTTATAACCGATGAGAAAGGTAACGCGGAAATCCCGTTCGTAACCTCAGATGACACAGGGACTTTCCTTGGAATAGTGGAAGGAACAAATGGATTCGGACTGCTCGGCAGCAAACAGATAGAGTTTATTGTACAGAAATGAGAAAAACACATTATGTTTATTGTGCACTAAAACTTAATTATTTTATGTCATAAAGATCCTGTGCGAAACGGGACCTATGGATGGTGGCTAACTTTTTCTTTTTGTATAACTTTGTTATATCAGAATTGTTTCGTAAATTTGCACTCTAAATTCAGAAAGAAACAAATCAAGAATATGAAGAAAAGGATTGAATTCAGTCTTGTATATCGAGACATGTGGCAGAGCTCAGGAAAGTTTCAGCCACGCAAAGACCAGTTGGAACGCATTGCTCCGATGACAACGGCTTCGTGACGAACTACTGGTATGATGCAATATCGATTATCCCCACCACCAAAGTTATAGGCATAGTCTGTGAATCTTTCCCTGTCTGATAAGGAACTCTGCAAACTTAATGATGATTTTGCTTGTCTTGAATTGCAGCACTAAAGTAAGTGAAAAATCTGACATGACAAAATCCTGGGCCGCTCGGCTTTGCCGCTTCGCGCGTTGAAGAACTTTTTGTTGCTCAGGAACTTATAAAAGCTATTAAACTAAAGTGCTGCGGAATCTAGGTTTACCACAGTCAAGACAATCAAATAGAAGTCATAAACATGAAAAAAAATAGCATTTTTTCCATAGTTAGAAATGGACTATATGAGCAA
>JAFUVV010000037.1 GCA_017477435.1 Prevotella sp. | reverse complement strand
AGGATGATACCAGCAAAGATGAGGAAGAATACGAATACGTTGAGGAACACCTCTGAACCTTGCATCGTGCCGAAGGCAGTAGAATCCCAACCTCGGGTCTCCTGCATCAGGTCTTTGATGGGTGAGAGGATATCCATGAAGATATAGCTGCAGAACATCGCCATAGCGAGCAGCAGCAGAGCGGTCCACCGCATAGCGGCGGACTCGCGAAGGGTCTTTTGAATTACTTGAGTCATTTATTGTTTTCTTTAAATTATTTCAGCCAACGATCGAGCCAGTTGAAGAAGGTGCGCTGCCAAAGGATACCGTTCTGTGGCTTGAGCACCCAGTGGTTTTCGTCGGGGAACAAAAGCAACTCGGCGGGGATGCCTTTCAGACGTGCAGCGTTGAAAGCACCAAATCCTTGGTTGGCATTGATGCGATAGTCTTTCTCGCCGTGAATGCAGAGAATCGGCGTGTCCCATTTGTCGACGAAGCGATGCGGGGAGTTGGCGTAAGTCTTGCGGGCATTTGCCGAAAGGTCCTTGTTCCAATATGCGTCCTCATACTCCCAGTTAGAGAACCAGACTTCCTCGGTGTCGGTGTACATCGACTCGAGGTTGAAGGCTCCGTCGTGGGCGATGAAGCACTTGAAGCGCTTGTCGTGATGTCCGGCAAGATAGTAGACGGAGAATCCTCCGAACGAAGCACCGACAGCCCCCAAGCGGTCCTTATCCACGTATGGCAGGTTCTGGGCAGCATCGTCGATGGCTGTGAGGTAGTCGTCCATGCATTGTCCTGTCCAGTCGCCGGATATCTCCTCACACCACTCGGAACCGAACCCAGGCAGACCATGACGGTTTGGAGCAATGATCACGTAACCGTTAGAAGCCATGATCATGAAGTTCCAGCGATAGCTCCAGAACTGGCTAACGGGGCTCTGCGGACCGCCTTCACAGAAAAGAAGGGTGGGATATTTCTTCGTTTCGTCGAAGTCGGGCGGGAGTATAATCCAATAGAGCATGTCCTTTCCGTCGGTAGTCTTCACCCAGCGCTGCTTCACAGAACCGCGCTTCAGCTTGTCGAAGATATGCTTGTTTTCAAATGTAATCTGTTCTACGGTCGTCTTTGCAGGCTCCTCGGTGTTTGGTGTGACAAGGTAGAGATCGGCTGCATTCATATAGTCGTGGCGCTCTGCAATGATCTGTCCATCTGTCAGCATCTTCAGCGAACCAAAGTCGTGCCAGTCGTTGGTAAGTTGAACAACCTCTCCCTTGAGGTTTGTCTTATACATGTTCTCCGTTGCATGCCATACACCAATGAAGTACAGTGTCTCGTTGTCGGCCCAGCAGAAGTCGTCGACGTTGGAATCGAACGATTCGGTCACGTATGTCTTCGTGTTCTCCTTAAGGTCGTAGACGCAGAGGCGGTTGCGGTCGCTCTCATATCCGTCGCGCTCCATCGACAGCCAGGCAACATAGCGTCCGTCGGGAGAGAACTTCGGATTCTGGTCGTAACCCACGTTATAGTCTTTCAGACCTGTGTTGATATACTGATTCTTCAGAGTCTTAGAGGGATTGCATATGTTATCGGGGCTACCTACAAAGCCTCCGTCGGGCACTACACCAAACTCGCCACCTTTCTTGCAGAGATTCTTCGTCTTGCTCATGTCGCCGCTCTCGACGTCGTAGAGATAGATGTCGGAATCGGTGCTTATGCTGTAGTCAACGCCTGTCTTGCAGCGGCAAGTGAAGGCGATGAACTTTGAGTCGGGGCTCCATGCCAGTTGCTCCGTACCTCCGAAAGGCTCCATAGGACACTCGTAGGGATAGCCTTCGAGCATGTCTTTCGCTTCACCGATGCCATTCTTTGTCACTTCGGCGATGAAGGGATGCGGAATGCTCTCAACATAGTGGTCCCAATGTCGGTACATCAGGTCGGTGATGACTCGTCCTGTAGACTTCGGGAGGTCTTTGGGCTGTTCTTTTATGATGTCGTGGAAAGGTATCGACTTGATGAGAATGACTTTCGATTTGTCGGGAGAGAAGATGTATCCTTCCACTCCGCCGTCGGTCTTCGACAATTGTTTGCGACCTGAGCCGTCGATGTCCATCTTCCATACCTCTCCCTCGGAAATGAATGAGAGGTGGCTGTCGTCGAGCCATGCCACGTCGGTCTCGCTCTTTTCGCTCGTAGTGAGTTGCTTCTGATTTTGTCCGTCGGCATCCATGACGTAGATGATGTGATGCGATTTGTTCTGTTCTACGCTGTAATATGCCACGTTGTAGGCAATGTGCTTGCCGTCGGGTGATACGTCATAGCCACCTATGCGTCCCATTGCCCATAGGGCTTCGGGCGTCATGAGGCTGTCGGCAACTTCAATCTCGTTTTTCTGGATAATCTCTTCTTTGTTCATCTTTGAGCATGATGCAAAAATAACCGCCACAATCGCTACGGATAGTGCAGTCAGGATGGTGTTTCTTTTCATCATATCGGTTTTGTTGTTGTTTTGTTTTTCTGTTGTCCGTCTTGTGTTGTAGCGTTATTTCTTCTTTACGGGGTCGCATGTGAGTCCGCATCCCAGTTTGCGCCATATCTTGCGGTCTACTTCACTGAGCATTACAGTGGTGTGCAGCTGACAGCCACTCAGTCGTGGCAGTTGCTCCAAAGCACGGCGGCAGTTCTCGTCGTGTTGAGACAATACACTCAGTGCTACGAGCACTTCGTCGGTATGCAGACGGGGATTCTTACCGCCGAGGTATTCTATTTTAGTCTTTTGTATGGGTTCTATCATGCTTTGCGGAATGAGCTTCACGTCGTGATCGATGCCGGCCAGATATTTCATGGCATTGAGCAGCAGTGCTGCGCAGCATCCGAGCAATGCCGTAGTCTTCGAGGTGACGATGGTGCCGTCTTCCATCTCTATGGCTGCTGCGTGATTGCCGGTTTGAATCTTGCGTTCATAAGCAGCTACGGTTACAGGTCGGTCGGCAGTCGTAATCTTTGCCTGGTTGAACAGCAAGCGTATCTTGCTAACCTCGTTCTCGTTGTCTGCACCATTGACCATCTTGTTGGTAGCATCGTAGAATCGCCGTATGATTTCGTCTTTCGAAGCCTTGCAGCACACGTCGTCGTCGCTGATGCAGAAGCCTACCATGTTTACTCCCATGTCTGTCGGCGACTTATATGGGTTTTCGCCGTAGATGCCTTCAAAGAGTGCATTGAGTACTGGGAATATTTCGATGTCGCGGTTGTAGTTGACTGCGATTTTGTCGTAGGCTTCGAGGTGGAACGGGTCGATCATGTTTACGTCGTTGAGGTCGGCTGTTGCAGCTTCGTATGCGATGTTTACGGGGTGCTTCAGTGGTAGGTTCCATACGGGGAATGTCTCGAACTTGGCGTAACCGGCGCGTATTCCTCTTTTGTTCTCGTTGTATAGCTGACTGAGGCATACAGCCATTTTACCGCTGCCTGGTCCTGGTGCGGTGACGATTACGAGTTCGCGTGTAGTCTCCACGTAGTCGTTCTTTCCAAATCCTTTGTCGCTTGCTATGAGTTCTACGTTGTGGGGGTATCCGTCGATGAGATAGTGAACGTATGATTTTATGCCCATTCTTTTCAGCCTATGTCTGAACTGATCGGCTGCACGCTGGCGGTTATAGTGTGTGATGACAACCGAGCCTACCATGAAATCACGATTCATAAACTCGTCGCGCAGTCGCAGCACGTCTTCGTCGTAGGTGATGCCGAGGTCGGCTCTTATTTTGTTTTGTTCGATGTCTTCGGCGTTGACAACGATTACTATCTCCAGTTGTTCGCGCAGTTGTGCGAACATTCGGAGCTTGCTATCGGGTTTGAATCCTGGCAATACTCGCGAGGCGTGATGATCGTCGAAGAGTTTGCCGCCGAGTTCGAGGTATAGTTTTCCGTCGAATTGTGCTATTCTCTCGCGGATATGCTCCGATTGTATGCGGAGATATTTCTCGTTGTCGAATCCTATTTTCATGTCGGACTTATAAGTTTTTTTGTTATGGTTTTCGTTTTATAGTTTTCTTCTTTTCCTCTGCAGTTCTTCTCGTTGTCGTTGCATTTCCATCTGTTGTTTCTGCATTGCTTCGAGTCGTGCTGCAAATCCTCCTTGCTTTTTGGGGTTGTTTTTGTTTTCCTGATAGCGTGCTTCGAGTTTTGCGAGCAGTTTTTCGTCGTTGGTTGCCTTGCGTAATGTCCACATGATGGCTGCTGAGAAGAAGAGAGATACGAAGTAGTAGAAGTTGAGTCCTGAGGAGTAGTCGTTGAAGACGAAGAAGAAGAACAGTGGCATGAGATACATCATCCATTGCATCATTTTCATCTGCTCAGCCTGCTGTCCTACCATTTGGTCGCGCTGCTGTCTCATTGTCATCCACGAGTAGAGTATGTTGGCGACGCAGAAGAGTATGCATGTGAGTGAGAGGTGGTCGCCTATCATCCAAATGTTTTTTCCCCATTCGATGATTGGGTCGTAGGTTGAGAGGTCTTTTATCCAGAGGAAGCTTTCTCCTCTGAGTTGTATGGCGTTAGGCACGAAGTTGAACATTGCGATCCAGATTGGCATTTGTATGAGCATTGGCAGGCATCCGCTGAGTGGGCTGACGCCGTATTTTGCGTATTCTGCCATCATTGCCTGTTGTTTTTGCATTTGGTCTTCGGGCTTGTCGTATTGTGCGGTGGCTGCTTCGAGCTTCGGCTTCAGCACTCTCATCTTAGCCGACGACATATAGCTCTTCTTCACCATCGGATATGTGATGAACTTCAGTAGCATGGTGATGAGTATCAGTACTATGCCCATGTTTATCTTCATGTTTGTGAGGAAGTCGAAGACGTAGATGGTGAACCATCTGTTTATGATTCTGAAGAGTGGCCATCCGAGGTATACGAGTCGCTCCATCTGCAGGTTTTTGCTGAATGAGCTTTCTTTTTCGACTTTCTGCAGGAGTCGGAAGTCGTTGGGTCCGAAGTAGAATTCGAGCTCTGTGGGTTTTTTCCCGCTGGGGTCGAAGAATGTCTTCAGTTTTGCTTCGTATTGTTTCAGGTATCCTGATCCTTTTTCCTGCGGTATTGATGTCATGAGTGCGTTGTCGGCAAAGTCGTCCTTTGCGATCATCACGGCTGAGAAGAATTGGTTTTTGAAAGCCACCCAGTCGGTCTTTTTCTTTATTGGTTCGTCTACCTTTTCTTTCATTTCGTTGAGGTAGTCTGTGCCGCCTTCTGTTTTATGATAGGTCAGTGTGGCGTATCTGTTTTCGAAGGAGAATCCTTTTTCCTGCTGTCTGCATTTCTCTTTCCAGTTGATGTCCATCTGGTTGTAGCTTGGCGGGAAGACGCCTTCCATGCCGTTGGCTTGGAGCTTCATGTGGAGCATGTAGTTTTTGCCGAGCGTGTAGGCTATGGTGATGTCTTTTCCTTCGCCGGCCGTGGTTTTCAGTATGAGTGTGGAGTCGGTCTGCTCAGCTTTTTCGAATGTTATATTCTCCGTGTTGATGTTCATCTCTTTTGCCATGAGGATGAACGAGAGGCTTTGGTCTTCCTTGTCGAAGAGTGTCACGTCTTTATTCCCTTCGCGGTCTTTGAAATTCTTTATCACCGCTTTCTCCACTGTGCCGCCTTTTGTGTTGATGGTCAGTTCCAGTTTCTCATTTTTCAGTACGACGGGCTCGGCAGTAGCTTCGGCCGATGCTGCAAAGAGGGCATTTGTGCCTTCGATGGACTTCTGCTCCTCTTCCTGCTTGTTTTTCTGCTCTTCTATTTGCTTTTGTTGTTCGGCTTGCATCATCTCCACCTGTCGGAGCGAATCTTTCACGAATGCCTCTCGGCGTTGCTCTGCCGACGGTTGTGTCCAGATACTAAATCCAATGAAAACCAATGCAATGAGTGCAAACCCTGTAAGTGTGTTCTTATCCATTTCTTCTTGTGATATTTTTCTCTTTATATTAAATAATGTGCAAAGTTAGTGAAAGCTGAGCGCAAAACAAAAGAAATTTATTTATTTTTTATGTTTAAGGTGGGTTCTATAAATAATGTAGAGTTGATTTTTTGTGTTTATTTGCTTGTCAATATGTAAGTTGAAGAGGGAACATAGCAGGCTATGTGAGCGATGAGACTTGACATAGTGGCAACAAATAAGACGAAAAGCAACCGAAAATAATATAGAAAACCATCTTTAAAAAAATAAAAACAGAATTTATAGAACACACCATAAATGCATCTGTGGGCATGGCAGGGGGATTCTTATGTATGTTCTTGCATCAGTACAAGGCCCATGTACTTGGAGTACAAAGCCCATGTACTTTGAGTACAAGAGCCATGTACTGAGAGTACAGAAGCCATGTACTTTCGTAAAAAAGCAAAAACTTTCGTTTCTATTTTGTTCTTCACGCTGTTTTCACTAACTTTGCAAAGGAATAACAGTAAAGAGTCAATTTATGAAACGAGTTATCTTCTTTTTCTTCATACTATTTTCTGCGGTTGGTGTCTTTGCTCAGAGGGTCACTCCGACGGTCCCTGCCGACTCTGTGAGCTGGCTCATAAAGGCTTACACTGATTCGATAAACGTCTATCGTCAGCGCATCGACTCCATTCAGGATGCCAATGCGGGACTTGCCAGCGGGAATTCGTCGCACATCGATTTCACGCGTCTGTTCCTGCCCGTGACGTTCTACAGCAACATCTCCGGCCGCAAGTTCTCGCTCGACGGCAACAGCGATGCTTCGACATTCCCCTTCCGCGACTATATCGACGACATCCTCCTCAATGTCTACCTCCACCGCCCCGACCTCGTCAGCGTGGTCGACAGGCAGATAGAGAAGGCCGGCCCGATCATCACCGAAGCCCCGACGAAGATAGAGGCCAAGCCGCAGATGTCGGACAAGGTGGCCCCGGTTGTGGAGAAGTCCGACGTGGCGGTGGTGCCAGTGGTGGTGAAAAGGCCGAATTTCTGGACGTTCAAGGGTGACCTTAACCTGCACATAAACCAGAACTACGTCTCTGGCAACTGGTATCAGGGAGGCGAGAGCAACTACTCGATGATCGGTTGCACGACGCTTCGGGCCAACTACAACAACAAGCAGAAAGTAAAATGGGACAACACCCTCGAGGCCCGACTCGGACTGGCAACGTCGAAAGGCGACACCATCCACAGTCTCAAGGCCACCGAAAACCTCCTCCGACTGACGAGTAACTTCGGGCTTCAGGCCACCAAGAAATGGTACTACACCGTCGAGCTCGAAGCATCAACGCAGATAGTGAAGGGCTACCGTGTGAACAACCCTAATTGCTACACCGCGATATTCGCTCCGCTGAATGCGAAACTCTCTCTCGGTATGGACTATAACATATCGTGGTTCAAGAATAAGTTGACCGGAAAAGTCCACCTTGCACCGCTCACCTACAGCCTGAGATATTGCAGCAGGAGCGAACTGGTGAAGAGCTATGGAATAGAAGAAGGTAAACACATCTTCGACGACTACGGATCGAGCTTCCGCATAGAGGCACGCTGGACCCCGGTGACAAACTTCTACTGGAACGTGCGACTGACCGGTTTCACCTCCTACAAGCGTGCAGAGCTTGCAATGGAAAACACGTTCCACTTCCAATTTAGCAAGTACATCTCCTGCGACCTGTTCATCTATCCGCGCTTCGACGACAGCCGTGTGCGCGACGAGCATCACGCCTATTGGCAGTTTAAGGAATACATGTCGTTCGGACTGTCGTACAGCTTCTGATACAATCCTGACAGCTAGTCAAGCCAGGCAACAATAAATGCGGGGCACGCTGGTATTACCGGCGTGCCCCGCAATGCTGTCTGTTGGCTTTGGGTCTATATCCTCTTCTTCAGTTCGGCGATGCTCTCTTTCAGAGCTGCAATCTTCTCTTCCGAGTCGCTCTGCTTCTTTCGCTCGAGAGCAACCACTGCCTCGGGAGCATTTGCTACGAAGCGCTCGTTCGACAGCTTCTTCATCACGCCGGCCAGGAATCCCTCCAGGTGCTTGAGCTGTGCCTCCTGCTTCTCGATCTCCGCAGCCACGTCGATCATGTCGCCCAGAGGAATGGCATACTCATGAGTGCCCACCATGAACGAGGAAGCATCGGCAGTCTTGTCCTCAACTACGGCAATCGCGCCCGTGTTGGCCATCTTCGCCACGATGCAGTCGAATCCTTCAAAGGCATTTTCGCCCACTGCCTGCACCTCGAGCTTGTCCTTCTGCGGGATGTTCTTCTGGTTGCGCACGGCACGTATGTTCGACACGATTATCTTCACCTGTTCGAAGTCGGCCACCAGTCGCTGCTCGTCGTCGTCGGGACGCCCGAGCGTCATCTTCTCGCGCATGATGCTGTCGCCGTCGTTGCGGTCGTAGATGTGCTGCCATAGCTCTTCCGTGATGAACGGCATGAACGGGTGGAGCAGTTTCAGCAAGCTGTCGAAGAAACCGAGCGTGGCTTCATACGTCTTGCGGTCGATGGGTTGGCCGTACTGAGGCTTCACCATTTCGAGGTACCACGACGAGAACTCGTCCCAGAAAAGTTTGTATACAGCCATCAGGGCCTCTGATATTCTGTACTTAGAGAACTGTTCGTCGATCTCTGTGCTGATGGTCTTCAGCTGAGCCTCAAACCATTTCACTGCAATCCTGCACTCCTCCGGCTGCTCGGCGTCGGCCGTTTCCCAACCCTTCACGAGCCGGAAGGCGTTCCATATCTTGTTGTTGAAGTTGCGTCCCTGTTCGCATAGAGCCTCGTCGAAGAGGATGTCGTTTCCGGCAGGAGCCGAGAGCATCATGCCCATGCGCACTCCGTCGGCGCCGTACTTCTCTATCAGGGCGATGGGATCGGGGCTGTTGCCCAGCGACTTCGACATCTTTCTTCCCAGCTTGTCGCGGACGATGCCTGTGAAATAAACATTCCTGAACGGCATCTTCCCTACGTATTCATATCCGGCCATAATCATTCTGGCCACCCAGAAGAATATGATGTCGGGTCCTGTCACGAGGTCGGAGGTGGGGTAGTAGTAGCTGATTTCCTCGTTGCCCGGGTTGTTGATGCCGTCGAAGAGCGATATCGGCCACAGCCACGACGAGAACCCAGTGTCGAGAGCATCCTCGTCCTGCCTGATATTCTCCATCGTCAGTTCGTTGTTGCCCGTTTTCTCCTTTGCCAGTCGGAGGGCTTCCTCGGCTGTCTCGGCAACTACGAAGTTCTGCTCGTCGTTGTCGATGTAGTAGGCTGGGATGCGGTGTCCCCACCACAGCTGTCGCGAGATGCACCAGTCCTGGATGTTTTCCAGCCAGTTGCGATAGGTGTTCACGTATTTTGCAGGGTAGAACTTCAGTTCGCCGCTGAGCACAGGTGGCAGTGCGATGTCGGCGAAATGCTTCATGCGGAGGAACCACTGCATGGAGAGTCTCGGCTCGATGGCCGTGTCGGGGTTGCGTTCCGAGAAGCCCACCTTGTTCACGTAGTCCTCCATCTTCTCCATCAGTCCCGCCTCGGCGAGGTCTTTCACTATCTGTCGGCGGCAGTCGAAGCGGTCCATTCCCACGTAGAGTGGCGACTGCGTGGATATCGTCCCGTCGGCATTGAAGATGTCGATCGTCTCGAGGTTGTGCGTCTTGCCCAGCATGTAGTCGTTGGTGTCGTGGGCAGGAGTCACTTTCAGGCATCCCGTTCCGAACTCTATGTCCACGTAGCGGTCCTCTATCACGGGGATGACTCGTCCCACGAGCGGCACCACCACCTTGTGTCCTTTCAGCCACTGGTTCTTCGGGTCTTTCGGATTAATGCACATTGCCGTGTCGCCCATGATCGTCTCAGGGCGTGTGGTGGCCACGACGGCATAGTATCCTTTCTCGTCTTTGTGCACCACGTCGCCCTCGCCGACGGTGATGTTCTTCTGATCGGCAAGATAATATTTCAGATGATACAGCTTCGAGTGCTCCTCTTTGTAGATCACCTCCTCTGTAGAGAGAGCCGTGAGCGCCTTCGGATCCCAGTTCACCATCCTCAGTCCGCGGTATATGTAGCCTTTGTTGTAGAGGTCGACAAACACTTTTACGACGCTCTTCGAGCGTTTCTCGTCCATGGTGAACGCGGTGCGGTCCCAGTCGCATGATGCTCCCAGCCGTCGGAGCTGCTTCAGGATGATGCCTCCGTGCTCGTGGGTCCAGTCCCACGCATGCTCGAGGAACTGCTCGCGCGTGAGGTCGTGCTTCTTTATTCCCTGCTCGGCAAGGCGTTTCACCACCTTTGCCTCCGTGGCTATCGACGCGTGGTCGGTGCCGGGCACCCAGCACGCATTCTTCCCCTCCATGCGTGCTCGGCGCACGAGGATGTCCTGAATCGTATTGTTGAGCATGTGCCCCATGTGCAGCACCCCCGTCACGTTGGGAGGCGGGATGACTATCACGTAAGGCTCTCTGCCGTCGGGCTTTGAGCTGAACAGCTTGTTGTCAAGCCAATACTGATACCATTTCCCCTCGACAGCCTTCGGGTCGTACTTTGTTGCTAATTCCACCATGACCTTTTAATACTTTAATATTTTTATTGTTTATATTTTATTGTTTTAATTTTCTTTTGGCCGCGAAGTTACTAAAACTTTGTGTAACAGCCATCAAAAAACCAAAAAAACTGAATTTCCGCTTATAAAAACCGGTTCTTTTCGTTGACTTATACGCTGGCTTGGCATACAAGAAAGTACATTTCCCACCTGTCTGGCCTCCGTCTATGAGGGTTACAATCCGTCGCTTCCGGGTGCTTTGTCAAGACTATCAGGCGCGCCTGGCAACAGTACATGGGCTTTGTACTGCGAGTACATGGCTCTTGTACTGCGAGTACATGGCCTTTGTACTGCGAGTACAAGAATCATGTACTTTGGTCGTTGCAATGAAAAAAAAAGAATCCTGTGGTGCCTATTGCCGCAATCTATCGGCCTGCATGCTGCCACAGCAGGGCAGGACATCGAAAGCCAGTATGGTAGTACATTTTATTAAAAAATGGCATAAATATTATGGATAAGATGCTTGTTTTAAAAAATATTTGTAACTTTACACACAAATTTAAACGGTATAAAAAAATCAAAGAGGCATAGCCTCGGTTTCCCGGGCAAAGAACTACAATATGACAGATCCCTTGACCCTCAGGCCGTCTATGGACGAGATTTCACGTCTGCGAGCCTTTGTAGCGCAGGCAACGACGTCGGCTGGTATGGATGACAGTGATGCTCATCGGCTGCGGCTGGCCCTGGAAGAGGCTGTGGTGAACGTAGTCGGCTATGGGCATGCAACGGCCATCGTCGTCAGTGCGGAAGTGGCAGACGGACGCCTCCTTCTGACTATCGACGACGACGGACTGCCATTCGACCCCACCCAGGGATCACAGACCGACATGACTGTATCGGCCGACGAGCGTCAGCCAGGGGGACTGGGTATCATACTGATGCAAAAAATGACCGACCGGCTCAGCTACGAGCGCGTCGGAGGACACAATATATTAAGAATGGAGAAAGCGATATAGATATGCAAGGGGAACAAAAAGACATCAAAAGGCGCTTCCGAAGGAAGAGTGTGCAGTCGGGACTCGTCACCGTCGTACTGGCTGCCCTGCTGCTTGAGGCCATAGCAGCCATTCAGTATCGCTACACACGCGGCATGATGGAGCGCAACCTCGAGCAACAGGTGCTCATCATGCTGCGCGCATCGGCAATGCGCATGGACGGCAACCTGAACTCAACGGTGGGTCAGGCGATGAACCAAGTGTGGCATGCCCAGCGACATCTCGACGACCCTGGCTACATGGAAACGATGGTCAGCAGTATGGTGGAGAACGGAGGCAGCAAGGTAGTGGGGGTCGCCGTGTCGTTCACTCCGGGCTTCTACCCGCAGAAAGGCCGCTGGTATGAACCTTATGCACATCGTCAGGGCGACTCTGTTGTCGTCGAGCAGATTGGTTCGGCTCAGCACGACTATACACAGCTTGAACTCTTTCAGACGTGCATGCGCGGCGACACGATGAAGTGGAGCACGCCATATTTGGATGCCGATGGCGCCAAAAGCATTGTGACTACCTATGCGCTGCCCCTGCGCGACGGCAAAGGAAAGCCCGTGGCAGCACTCGGCATCGATATCACCACCGACTGGATAAGCGAGACAATGAGCGACATACGCCTCCATCCATCGAGCTTCTCACTCGCACTCAAAGAGGAAGGCGGCGTGATTGCCGCACCGGTGGGAACCCTATGCAGTCAGGAACTGGCCGACAGAATAGCCGCAATGGTGGTCGACCCGACGGTGAAAAAGGAAGATAAGGCAGACGGGAGGGTGACGTGCTTCTACTTCAGTGACGAGCATCAGCGCAAGGGACGCGTATATTATGCCCGCAAAAAGTATGAGCCCCACTGGGTGCTGGCGAAGGTGGTCTACGACGACGAGGCCTTCGGCGAGCTGGCCACGATGCGGCGTAACATCTTCTGGGCCACTCTCGCAGGACTGCTCGTACTGTCGCTGATCATCTATATCTTTGCCCGCAACGGCAGAAAGTTGCGCCAGTCGCTGATGCAACAGGAGCGCACCGATCGCGAGATGCAGATAGGCAACGGCATACAGCAGGCACTGCTGCCCCAGGACGAACCGTCGCTGCGAGGCGTTGGCGAGGTGCAGGTGGAGGGACGACTGATACCGGCACGCGAGGTGGGAGGAGACCTTTACAATGTATTCCTGCGCGACGGCAAGCTGTTCTTCTGCATAGGCGACGTCAGCGGTAAGGGTGTGCCCGCCGCACTGATCATGGCCGTCGCACAGACGCTGTTCCACAGCATCGCTTCGAAGGAGGACAATCCCGCCAGCATAGTGCAGCGAATTAATGTCACGGCATGCCGCAACAACAAGTCGAACATGTTTGTCACGCTCTTCGTTGGCGTGCTCGACCTGAAGACGGGCGTGCTCGACTACTGCAATGCAGGTCATGAACGTCCGCTGATCGACGCTCAGCCTCTCGACATTAAGCCGAACATGCCGGTAGGACTGTTCGACGACTTTGTCTACGAAAAACAGCAGACGGCCATAGCCGCCGGACAGACAATATTCCTCTATACCGACGGACTGACCGAGGCACGCAATGCTCAGGGCAAATTGTTCGGGCGAGAGAATGTCGTGCAGCTGTTGACCGACAGACACGGGATGGCACCAAAGGAACTCATCGACGACATCATCGGCGACGTGAAGCGTTATGCCGAGCACACCGAGCAAAGCGACGACCTCACACTCCTGGCAATCAGATATAATGCATAATTTCTTCCTTGCAGTCAGAGGGTCTCGCCTCGGGCTCGACAAGTCTCATAATACTTAACTTCGGAATCTTAAATTAAATAGTAAAAAATATATAGAAAATGAAAACAACAATTGAAGAATTGAACGACCGATTCCTCGTGACACTCGAAGGCGAACTCGATACGGTGGCAGCTGTAGAAGTGAACGAAAGACTCCAACCGCTCTACCAGGCAAATGGCAAGAACGTAGACATCGACTGCAAAGACCTTGAATACATCGCCTCGAGCGGTCTGCGCATCCTCGTTAGCCTCGTGAAAGGAGCCAAGGCGGGAGGCAGCAAGGTGGTGCTGCACCATGTGAACGAAAACATCAAAGACGTGTTCCAGATGACAGGCTTCACAAGCCTCTTCGAAATTGAGGACTAACACAAAAGCCGAAAAGAATTATGATCACAAAAGCGCCTCTAAGTAAATCGATGTATGGTATCTACGCTGAGTGTGTGGGCCATATAGGTGAGCCTTGCTATAATGTCCCCTATCTGTATGTACTCGATGGCAGTCTCGACGAAGAGCGACTCAGAAAGGCTGTCGTGGCAACAGTGGAGAATCACCCCACGCTGTTCACACGCATCGTACTCGATGGCGACGGTGACCCGCAGCAGACCATCGACGACACGGAAACGTTTGATTTGACCGTAGAACACGTGGCCGACATCGAGGCCGAAAAGACAGGGATGATCCAGCCCTTCGACATCTATGGCGGACGGCTGTTCCACATCCGGCTGTTGAAAGATATAGACCACTTCTACCTCTTCCTCGACATTCACCATATCATCTCCGACTACACAACCTACAAGCTGTTGCTCTCCGATGTAGACAAAGCCTACAACGGTGAGCCCCTGGAGACGGAGAGCCTGACACTGGCCGAACTGTCGGTGGCCGAGAAGGCACTGCGGCAGTCGGAGGCTTTCGAGGAAGGAAAGCAGTGGTATGCTCAGAACTTCGACTGCGGCGACTGCTTTACGCAACTGATGCCCGACCTCGAGGAGCCTGAACACAACGAAGCCTCGGTGCTGCGCACGCTGAGTGTGGAAATGGCGAGAGTGGAAGCCTTCTGCAAGGAGAACGGCATCTTCAAAAGCAATCTCTTCACAATGGCCTACAGCTATTTGCTGGCTAAGTACAATAACGAGCAAGAGTCGCTGTTTACCACTATATACAACGGGCGCAACGACAAGCGGTTCATGCATTCCGTGGGTATGGCCGTGAAGACGTTGCCGGTATATGCGAAGTTTGACAATGAGACCACGGTGCTCGACTACCTGAAAACCGGTCAGGATCAGATGAGTGGTGTGCGCAAGCATGAGGCATACTCCTTCACCGACGTTGTCAACGACTTGGGCCTACAGAGCAACTCTATGTTTGCATGGCACGGCATGCTGTTTGCCGACGAAAAACTATGCGGCAAGCCGATGAAGACCGTCCACCTCTGCAACAGCACGCTGGACGCTTCGCTCTACCTGAAGGCATTCATCCTTAACGGCCATTACCAAGTGAAGGCCGAATACAACAGCAACGAATATTCGCAGGCACTGATCAGTCAGTTCTTGGAGAGCTATGAAGCCGTCGTGGAAGGATTCCTTACAAAAGAACGCCTGTGCGACGTGGACATCACCACGGCATCGCAGATGGCAACCCTCGACAGTTTCAACCAGACCGATGTAGATTACGACGACCGGCAGACGATTGTGTCGTTGTTCCGTCAGCAGGCAGAGAAGACGCCAGATGGTGTTGCCGTGGTGTTCAAGGATAAACGATACACATATGCCGAGGTCGATGCGATGAGCGATAGCATTGCCGCTTTCCTGTCAGAAAAAGGGCTGGGACTGGAGGATGTCGTCTCGGTGCTCATCCCCCGCTGCGAGTGGATGGCCATCGCCTCGCTCGGTGTGCTGAAGGCCGGATGTGCATATCAGCCGCTCGACCCCAGTTATCCAAAAGAGCGACTCAACTTCATGATGAAGGATGCCAATGCCAAACTGCTCATTGCCGACGGGGAACTGCGCGACCTGGTAGACGAATACGAAGGCGAGGTGCTGTTGACAAAAGACCTGAAGAGCCTGCAAGGTAATATCCAGCCTCTTGCTTCTCAGCTGTCGCCACAAAGTCTTTTCATCCTCCTCTATACTTCCGGTTCCACTGGAGTGCCAAAGGGTTGCCAGCTGACACACGGTAATCTGGTGGCCTTCTGCCATTGGTATCAGCGTTTCTACGGCTTGCAGCCAGAGCACAACGTGGCGGCTTACGCCAGCTATGGCTTCGATGCATGCATGATGGATATGTATCCGGCACTGACGTGTGGCGCCACTGTATATATCGTTCCCGAAGATCTGCGCCTCGACCTGATAGCACTCAACGACTATTTCGAGGCCAACCATATAACTCATTCGTTTATGACCACGCAGGTGGGATTCCAGTTTGCTGCGAATATAGAAAACCACTCACTGAAGTACCTCTCGACAGGTGGTGAGAAACTGGCCAGCATCACCCCGCCGGAGGGCTATCAATTCTACAACGTCTATGGCCCTATGGAATGTACAATCTTCACCACCACCTATCTTGTAGACAAAAAACAGAAGGACATCCCCATCGGAGCCCCGCTCGACAATATGCGCCTGTATATTGTCGACCCTCAAGGACGACGACTGCCAATAGGTGCCGCAGGTGAGCTGTGGGTGAGCGGTCCACAGGTGAGCCGTGGATATCTGAACCGCCCCGAGAAGACAGCAGAGGTTTACATCAGCAATCCGTTTACCGACAACGAAAAATATGCCCGTGTCTATCGCACTGGCGACATTGTGCGCTTCCTGCCTGATGGCAACATACAGTTCGTGGGTCGCCGCGACGGACAGGTGAAGATACGCGGTTTCCGTATCGAAATGAAAGAAGTTGAGGCAGTCATCCGCGAGTTCCCCCGCATCAAGGACGCCACAGTGCAAGCTTTCGACGAAGAGGGAGGCAACGGCAAGTTTATAGCCGCATACATCGTCAGCGATGAACAGATCGACATTGAAGCGCTGAACAATTTCATCCTCGACCAGAAACCTCCATACATGGTGCCTGCCGTCACAATGCAGATTGACGCTATCCCGCTGAATCAGAACCAGAAAGTAAATAAGCGGGCACTGCCTAAGCCCGTTCCGGTGATTGCTGCCTCTGAACAAAATCAGGAACAGGCTCCGCTCAACATTCTTGAACAGGAGCTTAAGGAAATGGTCGCAGGCATCGTGAACAATAGCGATTTCGGCATCACCACTAATCTGGGTTATGTTGGACTGACCTCCATTTCTGCCATAAAACTGGCGGTGCTGGTGAACAAACGCTTTGGTGTGACGCTCGATTCGAGGGATTTGGTGAAAGGTGGTTCGATACAGAGTGTAGAGAATGAAATACTCAGCTCCTTCCTGTCGGCCAACGACATCAAGACGGATACTACTTCTGTTGAAGGCAAACCGGAATCAGCCATGCAAACAGTCGCAGGCGGATTGACGACCGTGGGCCTTTCATATGCACAGACAGGTGTCTACTTCGAATGTCTGAAGAATCCTACTTCGACCATATACAATATCCCGTATATGCTCACATTCCCTGTCGGAACAGATGCCGGTCGACTCGTCGATGCTGTGAAACAAGTGGTAGAATGCCATCCTGAACTGAGCGTGCACTTCAGTGCTGAAGGCGAGGAGATAGTGCAGACTATTGAAGATAGCGTTTCCGTCGAGGTTCCCATTACGCAGATGAGCAGAGAGCAACTGTCTGTCTATAAGAAAGATTTCGTACAGCCCTTCAATCTGCAGAAAGCACCACTCTGTCGCTTCGAGGTGGTGAGAACCGAACAAGGAATATCGCTGTTGATGGATGTACACCACCTCATCTTCGACGGTGGGTCTGCCGACCTTTTCATTCACCAGCTTTGCCAGACCCTCGAAGGGCATGGCGTGGAGAAAGAAGACTACACTTATCTCGACTTTGTGGCCGACCAGCAGAGGGCAGAGGACAGCGAAAAGTTCAAGGCCTCGCAGAAATTTTTTGCCGAGAAACTGCAAACATGCGAAGGAGCAAGCGAGATACCTTCCGATCTACCTAAGACCGACAAGACGGGGTTCATCGGTGAAGCTGTCTGTCCAGTGAGTGACGACAGGGTGGTAGCCATTACGGCCTTCTGCCGTCAACATGAGATTACACCAGCACACCTTTACCTTGCTGCTACAGCTTATGTCGTCTCACGTTACACCAACAATCGAGAAGTATATCTTAGTACGGTGAGCAGTGGGCGTTCGAACCTGAAGATTGCCGATACGGTGGGTATGTTTGTTAATACACTTGCCCTCGGACTCAATGTCGAGGATGTCAGCGTCAGTGAATTCCTGCGGCAGACCAGCCAGACCTTCGACGCAACACTGCGCCACGAGGACTATCCCTTTGCCCGCATCGCATCCGACTTTGGATTCCGACCGGCCATTGCCTATGCCTATCAGGTGGGCGTGCTGTCGGAATATAAAGTCGACGGGAAGACTGTAGGCCAGGAGCTGCTGGAGTTGAACGTACCGAAGTTCAAAATCAATATCAAGATTGAGTCACGCGGAGTAGTGGTGCAATATGATGACGCCGTCTATTCACCAGCTCTGGGCGAGGCCTTGGCTGAGAGTATTGTTGCAGTAACTGAGCACATGATGGCCGAACCCGAAGGTAAGGTGCGCCGACTTTCGATTGTCAGCAAGAATCAGGAAGAACAACTGGGTCGGCTACGTGAGCAAGCGCTTGACCCACACGTTGCAAGTCTCAATTCTCCAGATGCTCCCTTCCGCTTCTTCCACGACTGCATCAGCTACTTCGCCAAAACACAACCCGACCAAGAGGCACTCGTGGCCTGCGATGCCACATATACTTATAGCGAGATGGACAATCTGACCAATCGCATAGTAAACGGTCTGCGTCAACGAGGAGTCAACCCCGGCGACCGCGTAGCCCTCCTGCTGCCACGAACCAGCCGACTGATCCTCTCTCTCTTCGGTGTGATGAAAGCTGGCGCTGCCTATATACCTTGCGACCCTGACTATCCATCCGATCGCGTAAAACTTATTCTGGAAGACAGTGAAGCCCGTTATATCATCACCACTGCCGATCGTCTCGACACCGTACCTGCCGACAAGGCAATCGACGTAGAGACGCTCGTCCAGTATGCAGATGAACAATATCAGCCTGCTCCTATCACCCAAGACGATCTGGCGTACCTCATTTATACGAGCGGTTCGACGGGCCGGCCGAAAGGAGTGATGCTGCGGCACGAAGGCATCTGCAACTACCTCTATGGTCATCCCGCTAATGTATTTGCTCACGCCGTACTGACCGATGCTACCCGCATTCTCAGCGTGACGACAATCTCTTTTGATGCAGCCTTGCAGGATATAGGCATGGCCTACTTCAACGGCAAGACACTCATCCTCGCCACTGAGGACCAGGCGAATAATCCTCTCGAGCTGTCGCAGCTAATCAGCAGCCAGCACATCGACATGGTAAGCGGAACACCATCGCGTTGGCAGACGTGGCTTACAAGCCCAGATTTCTGCAATACGATAGCTGGCCTCAGGATCTGTCGTGCCGGAGGAGAGAAGTTCAGCGACGCGTTGCTGACTAAGATGCGCAGCGTCACGAAGGCACGCATCTTCAACTGCTATGGCCCGACGGAGATCACCGTAGCGTCGAACAATGCCGAGTTGACCAATGCCCAGATTGTCACTGTGGGTAAACCTCAGCTCAATGTCAGGGAGTTCATTGTCGATGCCGATGGCAACGAGTTGCCTGTCGGTGTCGTAGGAGAACTCTTTATCGGCGGACGAGGTGTGGCACGTGGCTATAACAACCTCGACGAGATGACCCGCGAGCGCTTTGTCGACTACCACGGCACGCGCATCTATAAGTCGGGCGACTACGCCAAGTGGCAGCCTGATGGAAATGTGCTCATCCTCGGACGCACCGACCACCAAATTAAATTGCGTGGTCTGCGCATCGAACTTGGCGAGATTGAAAACGTGATGCTGAAGGTGGAAGGTATGAAGAAGGTAGTCATCATCATTCGCAAGCTCAACGACAAAGAGCATCTCTGCGCCTACTATACTGCCGACCACGAAATATCTCCGGCTGATTTGAAGGCAGAGATCTCGAAGAGTCTGACGCAGTATATGGTGCCTACGGCCTACCTACAACTGAAGGAGATGCCTATGACGCCTAATGGCAAGACCGATGTGAAGGCGCTGCCCGAACCTGTGCTCGCCGTGAGTTCAGCCTATGAGGCTCCGGCTAACGATGTGGAACGCGACTTCTGCGATATCTTCGCTGGCATACTGCAAATGGATAGAGTCGGTGCCACCGACAATTTCTTCGAGCTGGGAGGCACCTCGCTCGTCGTGATGCAAGTCATCATCGAAGCCGACAAGAGAGAACATCATATTGCCTATGGCGACGTCTTTGCCAATCCTACTCCGAGAAAGCTGGCCGAGTTAATAACAGGAGAGAAAGTCGAGACAGGAACCGATGAGGTGAGCGGATTCGACTATACCGCCATCAATAACCTCCTGCAGCACAATGTCCTCGATAGCTTCCGACGTGGTGAGCGTCAGACTTTAGGAAATGTTCTGCTGACAGGAGCAACAGGTTATCTGGGCATCCATATCCTGCGCGAGCTCATCGACAGCGATGCTGAGAATATCTACTGCCTGGTGCGCGGAAAGAATCAGGAAACAGCCGAAAGACGCCTACGCACACTGCTCTTCTATTACTTCTCCAACAACTTCAAGGAGCTCTTCGATGTTCGCCTGCATGTAGTGCTGGGCGATGTGACTCAGGATATTGAGCAACTTGTTACGGCCGGATCACCCGAAGGACAGCGTCCGATAGACACCGTCTTCAACTGTGCTGCCATCGTGAAGCACTTCTCCGAAGGAACGGAGATTGAAGATGTGAACATCGGCGGTGCCCGGCGCTGTGTGGAATACTGTGTCAAGACGGGAGCTAAACTCATTCACGTCTCCACTGCCAGCACACGAGGTATGTGGGTCGGAGCCAAGAAGGACGATATTTTCACCGAGCAACGACTCTACATGGGACAATATCTTGGTAACAAGTACATCTATTCGAAGTTCATGGCCGAGCGTCTGATCCTCGATGCCGTTGCTCTTCACGGGCTGAGTGCAAAGATCATGCGCGTGGGCAACCTGGCGGCACGCAGCACCGATGGCGAGTTCCAGGCCAACTTCTCGACTAACTCGTTCATGGGACGCATCAAGGTCTACAACATGTTGGGATGCTGTCCATACGCCATGCGCAACAAGCGTGTGGAGTTCTCACCCATCAATGAGGTGAGCCGTGCCATCGTCTTGCTCGCCACCACGCCGAAGGAATGCACCGTGTTCCATCCCTACAACATCCACGGCCAGTTCCTTGGCGACGTGCTGATGGGACTGAAAGCCGTCGGCGACAGCATTCGCTTCGTCGAGCAGGAAGAGTTTGCCGATGCAATGGAACAGGCGAAGGACGACCCGCAGAAAGCCCGTCAGATGGCATCGCTGCTGGCTTATCAAGACATGGCCCATGGTCAGAAGACAGCCGATGTGGTGCGCGACAACGACTACACCACGCAGGTGCTCTACAGGCTAGGCTTCGCATGGAGTCCAACGTCATGGGACTACGTCGAGCGCATGCTGACAGCCCTGGGAGGATTCGGATTCTTTGAGTAGTAACCTATGAACACAGAACAATGAACTCTGATATCAATAAGCAATTCTACAACTACCTGTGGGCCTATGTCCTGGTAGCTTTGTCAGGTTGCCTTGGCAACGTTGTCGATGGCATCATTGTGGGTAATCTTATCAGTGCCGACGGTGTCAGTGCCATCAACCTGTCGAAACCTGTCAATCAGTTCATCTTCACCCTGCACCTGCTCATCAATGCAGGTGCAGGGATGCTGGTGGGCTATGCTTTGGGGCAGAAGAACATCAGCTTGGCACGTCGCTATTTCTCCCTTGCACTCACGATGAGTGTCGGCCTCGGGATGCTGCTGGCCATCTTCTGTGGGTTGGTCTTCATCGATGAGACGACACACTTGCTTTGCAACAAGGAACAGTTGCTCCCTCTTGTGCGCCAGTATCTTCAGGTGTTGCTCTTGGGTAATCCTGCGTTCATCCTGATGTGGGGTCTCTCCACGATGGTGGGCGTCGACGGGCAGCCACGGTTGGTGTCGCTGGCCGTCATCATCGACAACGTAGTAAACCTCTGCCTCGACATTGTGTTCATTCAGTGGTTGGGGTGGGGCATAACCGGTTCCTCGGCAGCCACCGTCGTTGGTCATCTTGTCGGTATAGCCATTCTGCTGACCCACTGGATGAAGAATGAAGAATTAAAAATGAAGAATGAAGAATCAGGGAATGAAGAACCTACTGCTGGCGTTTTCAAACGGACCCGGCTGCGTCTTGTCAGGTTCTGGTCGTCGCAAGATAACTCTACACTCTACACTCTTCACTCTTCACTAAAAAAGGTTCTCTCTCAGGGCGCACCGCTGGCAATGGCATCCATCTGCCTGACGCTGTTGCTGCTGTCGGCCAACAGAATTGTGCTCTCCACTCTGGGGCAGGCCGGTATCTTCGCTTTTGCCGTCTGCATGAACCTGCTGCAGGTCTACAATCTTTTCCTCTCCGGCACCTGCCAGACGCTACAGTCGCTGGGAGCCATACAGGTGGGGCGGCGCGATGCCGACGGACTCCGCCTCGTGCTGCGCAAGGCGTTCCGCTTCATCACCGTAGCCATGGCCGTCACATGCCTGTTCGTTTGGATCGACCCCGAGGCGATAGCAGCCCTCTTTGGTGCCGACACCCCTGAATATGTTGCCGTGACCGATGACGCCCTGCGCATCTTTGCCCTCAGCTTCATCCCGTTCTGCTACATCTACGTGATAATGATAGTCTATAAGCTCTACGGTCATCACCGCATGGCACTGTTCATCTCCTTTGCCCTCTCGCTGACGGTCATTCCCGTCATGTGGGCCATTTCCGAGTGGGCACCGCAACTGATGTGGTATAGCTACCTCATAGCCTATCTCATCGAGGCGCTGATAATCTTCACGCTTCACCACACCAATAAACTCCAATTTACATTAAATCATTGAATTAGCTAATTTTTCCCTCATGAAGCCCATTTTGTTATCATCCATCATCTTTTGCTCTGTTGCAGTGTCGGCGCAGGAGACAGTCGATACGATGTCTGCACCGAAAGCAAAGGAAAACAGGTTCACCGTTGATGTCAATCTGCTCACTCGTGGTGAGTTGCGTAATGGCGGACTCTCAAACACAGAGAACGACGACCAGACCGCTGCATTCGTCATCGAACGCACTCTGCTGGGCATGGAGTACGAGCGTCCGGGCCTCTCGGCACGCGTCACCGCGCAGCACAGCGGCACGTGGGGAAGCAAGGAGACCAACAGCTTCAACCTCTATGAAGCCTGGGCCAGGCTACAGTCGAAGAAAGGACTGTTTGTGCAGATAGGCCGTCAGAACCTCAACTACGACGACCAGCGTATCTTCGGAGCCGACAATTGGGCAATGACTGCCATGTCGCACGACGCCTTGAAAATTGGTTACGAAGGACACGGACACAAGATTCACATCATAGGGTCGTACAATCAGAATATCGGTAACATGAATGGCGGCCACTACTTCGCCGGCGGCCTGCAGCCCTACAAAGCTATGGAAGCACTGTGGTATCACTACGACGTGCCCAAAATTCCGCTCGGAGCCTCGCTGCTGTTCATGAATGTCGGTGTGCAGAACTCCGAATACGCTGCCGACACTACTACATACCAGGAACAACTCGTTGGTGCATACGTGAAATACCATCCCCGCAGACTGACCGCAGAGCTCGCCTTCTACTACCAGTTTGGCACAGAGAGCAACGGACTGCCCGTAGATGCGTGGATGGCAAGTGCGAAAGCATCCTACGACATCAACCCCAGCCTGACCCTCTACGGTGGCTACGACTACCTGAGCGGCGACAAAAACTTTGCCGTGCCACCACACGGACACATCGGAATGACACAACACCGCAAGGTGAAGGGATTCAGCTCCCTCTACGGCTCCCACCATAAGTTCTACGGAGCCATGGACTTCTTCTACGTGACAACCTATGTCGGCGGATTCACCCCAGGCCTGCAGAACCTGTACGTCGGCGGACGATGGATACCTGTCAAGCGACTCTCCACCGACCTTTCCTACCACTATCTTGCCACAGCCGCCAAGTTGATCGACTACAACCGCTCGCTCGGCCACGAACTGGAGATAGCTCTCAGGTACAATCTCATGAAAGACGTCAGCATCGGGGCAGGATACTCCTACATGCGAGGCACCGACACTATGGCAGCACTCAAGCGAGCCGTCGACGACGACCGCGAGCTCCACTGGGGATGGATAATGCTGACCGTATCGCCGAAAATATTCACCACCATGTGGTGACAACCCACCACTAACCATCACCCTTACTCCATCACCCATCACCCACCACCTTATATAATATATATAAGGCGCCGATATTCGCGTCCCTATATGCCGGCATGCCGAAGCATGACCATTGCCCGCCAATAGTACAAAGCCCATGTACTCCCAGTACAACGTTCATGTACTCCCAGTACAAAGCCCATGTACTCCCAGTACAAGGCCCATGTACTGCCGCCAGGAAAGTTTTTTAGTTCTGTATATCATACTTATCTCTAAAGGATTCAAATAATTTTGGCTCTTTATTTTGTTTTTTGTAATTTTGCTGCTGTAGATTGTCTTTTGGCTTTAAGATATGAAAACAGAAAAGCAAATCGCTGCTGCTGCCGCTAAGTTTGCAGAGCGTTGGAAAGGAAGAGGATACGAAAAAGGCGAGTCGCAATCCTTTTGGCTCGACCTGCTCTCGAATGTATATGGTGTAGAAACGCCATCTGATGGTTTTATTAATTTTGAAGACCATCGTATGGTCGATGCCTCAAACTTTATCGACGGAAGAATTCCTTCCACCCGCGTACTAATCGAGCAGAAGTCTCTGGGCCGGGATTTGAGGAAGGGTATTCGTCAAAGTGATGGCTCATTGCTCAATCCATTTCAGCAGGCACGTCGCTATGTGGTAAGTCTGCCAGTGTCTGAACATCCACGTTGGATTGTCACCTGCAACTTCTCGGAATTTCTTGTTTACGATATGGAACGTCCAAATTGTGACCCCGAGCAGATCTTGCTTGAAAATCTCAGTAGGGAATATTATCGGTTGATGTTCCTCGTCGATAGTAAAAACGAACATTTGTCGAAAGAGATGCAAGTTTCTATGCAAGCTGGTGAGATTGTCGGAAGGATCTACGATGCTTTGTTGAAACAATACGAAGGTTCTGGGAACGCGGGCGTCTCGCCCGCAAATGAGGTGAAAGAGCAAGATAAAGTTCTTACATTTCGTTGGCTCAACATACTTTGTGTGCGCATAGTTTTCTGCCTTTATGCAGAGGACGCCGGTATCTTTGGGCATGACCAGTTCCACGACTATCTCATGAAGTTTGATGCCGAAGGGATGCGGATGGCATTATTGCAGCTTTTCGATACGCTCAATACTCCTGTAGAGAAGCGAAGTCATTTCCTGCGTGACGACTTGAAAGCATTTCCTTATACCAACGGCGGATTGTTTGAAGAAAAAATCGAAATACCGCAGTTTACAGAAGTTTTAAAGCAAGTCCTGCTTCAAAATGCCAGTCTCGACTTCGATTGGAGCGAAATTTCGCCAACAATATTCGGAGCGGTTTTCGAATCCACACTTAATCCTGAAACACGGCGTAGTGGTGGGATGCATTATACAAGTATCGAAAATATACACAAAGTCATAGACCCCTTATTCTTAAATGA
Source organism: Prevotella sp. (assembly GCA_017477435.1). GTDB lineage: Bacteria > Bacteroidota > Bacteroidia > Bacteroidales > Bacteroidaceae > Prevotella. Next base: position 25,858 of record JAFUVV010000037.1, on the reverse strand, counting down.
TTTGCGAAAGGAGCTTGACGAAATATTGGAGGAGAAGATAGAGAAGAAGCGGCAGAAAAAACTCGTTGCCTATCAGGACCGTCTTGCTTCTCTCACATTCCTTGATCCAGCCTGCGGCTCAGGCAATTTCCTCACCGAGACTTATCTATCGCTTCGCCGCCTGGAGAACGAGGTAATTCGCGAGCGATATCATGGTCAGAAAATGATAGGGGCGTTTATCAATCCAGTTAAAGTAAGCATCCAACAGTTCTATGGCATAGAGATTAACGATTTCGCTGTTACAGTCGCCACTACAGCCCTTTGGATAAGTGAAGCACAGATGCTTGCCGAGACAGAAAAGATTATTCAGCAAGATATTGATTTTCTGCCATTGAAATCATATTCAAACATATGTGAAGGCAATGCCCTCCGCATAGAGTGGGACTCTCTTCTGGGAGCGCGGGCGTCTCGCCCGCAAACCACTTGCGACGCTTCAGCATCTCGCCCACAAAGTGATGAACCATATTTCCATAGTAGAGGTTATCTTCCCCACATAGAGAATAAAGAATTCCAGTCGATTACATTCCGACTCTACGATTCAGTCCCGAATGATATCATCGATCATTGGAAACGTGAACTTAAATGGGAAGAAAGCAGAGAGAATTCGGATTCCCGTACAACAAAAGAAAATAGATTGCAGCTTCAAAAATTCATCGACCAGTATGAAGACATGGGACATGGCCAATGCTTCTTGAGCGATCCACGTGTTGCAAAAATTGTAGTAGATGCATTAAAGTACAACGATGGCAAGACGTATAGACTTCATAATTGGTGTGTGATGCCCAACCATGTGCATGTTTTGATTGAAGTCATAGAAGGATACCTACTCACAGATATAGTACATGCATGGAAGTCATACACCTCACATGAAGCAAATAAAGTTTTATGCCGTACAGGAGACTTCTGGATGCCAGAATATTACGATCGTTTCATCAGAGACGATGCGCATTATTATAAAATTGCGGATTATATCGATAACAATCCTGTAAAGTCAGGTCTCGTCAGTTCACCTTCTGATTGGCGTTGGAGTAGTGCTGGCGAAGGTGAGACACCTTTGGACTCTGCCTCAGACATAGATGCGGGCGAGGACGCCCGCGCTCCCAGAAAAACATTCGACTATATTATGGGCAATCCGCCATTTGTAGGATATTCGTTGCAAAGCAAAGAGCAAAAAGAAGATATCTTGAAAGTATTCGTCGACAAACAAGGAAAGCCCTTTAAGACAGCGGGAAAGATTGACTATGTGGCGGGTTGGTACTACAAGGCTGCAAAGCTCATTGCAGGCACTAACACCCGTGCGGCCCTTGTCTCGACCAACAGCATCACGCAAGGCGAGCAGGTGGCAGCCATCTGGAAGCCCTTGAAGGAAATGTTTGGCATTCACATCGACTTTGCTCACCGCACTTTCCGATGGGACAGTGAAGCAACCTTGAAAGCCCATGTACATTGTGTTATAGTGGGATTCAGCTGCGTGGATGTGCCGAAAGTTATCTATGAGGGAGAGAAAGCCAAAAAAGCAGAAAACATCAACGCGTATCTGATTGATGCACCTGACATTTATGTAGAAAGTAGGAGGCAACCTTTATGTGAAGTTCCGGAAATGGTTACAGGCAATCGTCCTGCCGATGGAGGCCATTTGATTATCGAGGCTGAGGATTATGCTGACTTTGTTTCAAAGGAACCCTTAGCAAAACCATATATCAAGCAATTGTTAGGAGCTTCAGAGTTTATAAACAACAAAGAACGTTGGTGCCTGTGGCTGGTTGGTGCTTCTCCTACGGAACTGCGTAAAATGCCGTTAGTGATGAGCCGTGTTCAAGCATGCAAAGAAGATAGGGAAAATGCTCCTGACGAAGGGCGCAGGAAACTGGCAATGACACCACATCTATTTAGAGAACAACTTAATCCAGAGAATAGTATTGTTATTCCTGTCGTTTCATCAGAACGTCGTCGTTATATACCGATGGCATACATAAATAAAGATATTATTTGTACGGACAGGGTAAAATTCTTACCAGATGCCTCATTATATCATTTTGGTGTTCTAAACTCCAATGTCCACATGGCGTGGATGCGGGCTGTGTGTGGACGATTAAAGAGTGATTACAATTATTCGAAGGACATCGTCTACAACAACTTCCCTTGGCCAAATCTGGGAGCGCGGGCGTCCTCGCCCGCAAACAAATCGGATGCAGCATCTATTGTCAAAAAAATAGAGCAGACCGCGCAAGCTATCCTTGATGCTCGTGCACTCTATCCTGGCTCTTCGCTCGCAGATCTTTACGATGAACTAACCATGCCTGTAGAATTGCGTAAAGCGCATCAAGCTAACGATCGTGCGGTTATGCAGGCCTACGGATTCGATGTCAAGACTATGACAGAAAGTATGTGTGTCGCTGAATTGTTCAAGTTATATCAAGAGATGACGAAGAAAGTTGCGAAATCTTGATGAATAGTAATTATTCTTTGCTCGTCATTTTATTTTTTTCATTATCTTTGCATCAGGAAAACGAAAAGAATATGCATACAAGAGAAGAAAAACTTGAGGCGTTCGGTCGGTTGCTCGATGTGCTCGACCGATTGAGGGTGGAGTGCCCGTGGGACAGAAAACAGACTAACGAGAGCCTCCGGCCAAACACGATAGAGGAGACGTTTGAGCTCTGCGATGCACTGATGAAGGACGACACGCAGAACATCTGCAAGGAGCTCGGCGACGTGATCATGCACACGATGTTCTACGCCAAGATAGGCGAGGAGAAGGGACAGTTCGACATTGCCGATGTGTGCAATCACGAGGCCGACAAACTCATCTTCCGCCATCCGCATGTGTATGGCAACGTCGACATCTCATCGGAAGGAAAAGAGAACGAAGTGAAGCAGGTGCTGCAGAACTGGGAGCAGATAAAACTGAAGGAGAAGGACGGCAACAAGAGCGTATTGGCAGGAGTGCCCGAAGCACTGCCGTCGCTCATCAAAGCCTATCGCATCCAGGACAAAGCACGCAACGTGGGCTTCGACTGGGAGGACAAGCAGGACGTGTGGAAGAAGGTGCGCGAGGAACTCGACGAACTGGAGGCAGAACTGAAGCGCGAAGACAAGGATCGCTCAACCCGCGAACTCGGCGACTTCCTCTTCTCCGTAATCAATGCCGCACGGCTATATAAGCTCAACCCCGACAACGCCCTCGAACATACAAACCAGAAGTTCATACGACGGTTCAACTATATCGAGGAGCACTCGATAAAGGCCGGCCGCCCGCTCACGGAGATGACCCTCGAAGAGATGGACCGGCTATGGAACGAAGCAAAGGCAAAAGAGAAAACAGAACAGTAGAAATATGATGCGACAGATATTTATCTCTATGGTAGCATGCCTGCTCATCGTGGGCTGCACCGACAAGAAAGAGCCTGCAATGGCGGTCGACACGTCGGCCGTGCCCGAGGAGAAAGACTCCACCATCTACGGAGTGTGCGGCGAGGGAACGTCGATGAACTCCGTGGAACTGATCACAGGACAGGGCGACACGCTCGTCTTCATGAAAGATGTCGACGCCGTGGAAGACCCCGTGAAAGGCGGAATGGCCGTAGGCGACAACCTCGCACTGATGCCAGGAACGAGAGTCGACGGAGAGGACATGATGGCGTGTGTGGTCAACCTCACATCGCTTCTCGGCAAATGGACAAGCATCGACAAGAATTTCGAGATAAAAGACGACGGCGTCGTGGCAACCACTGCCTCGGCAGAGACCAACCAATGGCGATCGTGGAAGATATTCAACGGCAAGCTCGTGCTCGGGCGCGATACGTTCAAGGTGTACGACCTGACAGCCGACTCCCTCTGTCTCGAAAACGAAAAGGGCATCTTCGCCTACAAACGACAGTACTAAGACAACAGAATGGAACCGTTCAGAGTACACATTCTCGGGTGCGGCAGCGCACTCCCCACGTTGAAACATTTCTCCTCGGCACAGGTAGTCGAGGTGAGAGGGAAATGCTTCATGGTGGATTGTGGCGAAGGCACACAGATACAGTTGCGGCGATCAGGGGTGAATTTTAACAAGGTCATAGCCGTGTTTATCACCCATCTGCACGGCGATCACTGCTTCGGACTCATCGGAATGATATCCACCTTCGGGCTCCTTGGGCGCACCGCACCGCTACATGTCTATGCGCACAAGAACCTGCGGCAGATGCTCCAGCAGCAGATGGACATGTTCTGCTTCTCGCTGGGGTATGAGGTCGTGTTCCACGAAGTCGACACTTCGACGAGGAGCATCGTGTACGAGGATAAGAGCGTAACCATTGAGAGCGTGCCGCTGAACCATCGCATGCCGTGCTGCGGATACATCTTCCGCGAGAAAGAAGGGCTGGCACATATACGACGGGAGATGATCGATGCCTACGGAATACCCGTGTCGCAGATACAGAACATCAAGCTCGGGGCCGATTGGACTACCGCCGACGGCGAGAAGATAGCAAACGACCGACTGACAATCCCCGCCGACGAACCACGCTCGTATGCCTACATCAGCGACACAGCCTACATGCCCAGTCTGGCCGACGAACTGAAGAACGTCAACCTGCTCTACCACGAGGCGACCTATGCATCGGATAACGTGGAAAACGCCCGGAAGTATAACCACTCGACGGCAGCCGAAGCAGCCACGGTGGCTCGCGACGCCGGGGTGGGGCAACTGATGCTCGGCCACTACAGCTCGCGATACACAGACGAGACATTACTGCTCCACGAAGCACAGGAAATATTCCCAAATACGATTCTATCGGACGAAAATCTTGTTGTAGATGTTAAATAATCTTAATAATGCAATAATATTTTATGCTTTAGGTTGCAGTTTTCAAATAAATTGATAACTTTGCCACAAATAGTATAGGTAGAAACTATGTTGAAAGGTATACTCAAGATAACATTCGCGTCGATGCTGTTGTTCGGAGTTCCAACGATGGCGTCGGCAGTGCCGTCGATAGAAATAATCGACAACGACTTTCAGGATATCACAATCTCCGTGCAAGGTAATACGTTGCATATCACAGGAGCCAACGGCGAAACACTGAAAATATATAACGTCGCCGGAGTGATGGTGCAGACCATAAAAATAGAAGGAGCCGACAAGCACTACGACCTCAATCTGCCAAAAGGATGCTACATCCTAAAAGTAGGAAAAGTGGTGAGGAAGATATCAGTAAGATAGGAAAGACGATAAAAACAATATCCCTATATCTTAGAGGCAGACGATGGCGCCTGCCTCTTTTCATGTAACGACAGAAAAGAAAAACGTCAGACAATCGCAGATGAGCAAAGAGTCGGAGATAGTGAAAATGCTCGGACAACCCGACAAGCAACGATATGCTTTTTCGCTGATTGTGGAGCAATACAGCGAAAAGCTGTATTGGACGATCCGTCGGCTCGTGCTGTCGCACGACGATGCCAACGATATTCTGCAGAACACATTCATCAAGGCATGGACAAACCTCGGTGATTTCCAAAACAAATCGAAAATATCCACCTGGCTCTATCGCATTGCCACAAACGAAGCGTTGGACTTCCTCAGACGACAGAAAACCCATTCGGCCGATTCTGCCGACGGCAACATGCTCATAGCAGCACGCTTGCAGGCCGACGAATATTTCGATGGCGACCAGGCACAGGCACTACTGCAGGAAGCAATAGCACAACTGCCGGAAGTGCAGCGCACTGTGTTCACACTGAAGTATTTCGACGAGATGAAATACTCCGAGATAAGCAAAATCCTCGGTACGTCAGAAGGCGCACTGAAAGCAAGCTACCACATTGCCGTAAAGAAAATCACAGAATTTTTTAAGACACACTATTAAACTTTTGGAAAAAGAAAACGTCAAATAAACGTGAAATATCAATAGAAATGAAACAAGACGAGAAATTCATTAAGCAACAATTTGGCAAAGACAATCCTTTCAAGGTGCCGCAGGGATACTTTGAGGGCTTGTCGGCAGAGCTGATGAATAAACTGCCACAGCAGGAGCCAAAGACTGTGAAGGTGACGATGACACCGCGATTCACAACCAAGGCTCGGCCATATCTCTATGCTGCTGCTTTCGCAGGGATTGCCGTGTTTACCGCTTCATTATTCTTCAATAGATCAACACAGGACGATGTCAGAATGGCATATTCTGGCGAACAGACTACTCAACATGCATCGAGCTACGAACAGCAGGTTGACGACTATCTCATGCTCGACAACGAGGATATCTATGCCTACGTAGCAGGCTATAAGTAATTTTTTAACTAAAAAGGAAATCAAATTGAAACGAATTATCTGTTTTTGTATTGGTGCTTTGATGTGCATGACAATTTCTGCACAGGAGAAAGGTAAGTTCGATCCGGCAAAGTTTGAATCCGACTTGGAAACCTATATCACTTCGCAAGCAGAACTTACACAAGAAGAATCGGCAAAATTCCTGCCACTATGGCGCGAGATGAGAAAAAAACAACTCGAGACCATGAAGTCGGGAAAAGATTACCGGAGAATCGACTTCAACGACGATAAGAAATGCGCTGAGGCCATACGTCAGCACGACGAGAAAGATATAAAACTCAAAGAAATACAACGTACATATCATAACAAATTCCTCAAAGTGCTTGCGGCAGGAAAAGTGATGCGCGTCATACGGGCAGAGGACAGATTCCATAAACAGGCATTCAAAAGAGTTGTTGACAGACAGAAACGTCGTTGATGGCACGATATTTCATTGATATCAGTTTCGACGGAACAAACTACCACGGTTGGCAGATACAGCCAGGAGCAATCACTGTACAGGAAAAGCTTCAGGACGCATTGACCATGCTCTTGCGGCAGGAGACGGAAATCGTCGGTGCAGGACGCACCGACGCCGGCGTGCATGCAAGGAAAATGATTGCCCACTTTGACCATCCTTCCTCCATAGATTGCCAGCAACTCGCATACAAACTCAACAGGTTTCTTCCACGCGACATCGTCGTAAACGATGTATACCCCGTTGCCGACGATATGCATGCGCGGTTCAGTGCAAAGACACGTACTTACCATTATTATGTCACGCTCCGAAAAGACCCATTTTCAGACGCTTACTCCTATCGACTTCCCTTCGCGGTCGATTTCAATCTCATGAACACCGCCGCCGACTATCTGCTCCAAGTGGAAGACTTTGCATCGTTTTGTAAGGTTCACACCGATGTGAAGACCACCATTTGCGATGTGACGGCAGCAAGATGGATAGACGATGGTGATGCTCATTGGCATTTCGAAATAACAGCCAACCGTTTCCTGCGCAATATGGTACGCGCCGTTGTCGGTACGTTGTTCGATGTGGGGCGGGGAAGAACGTCTGTTGAAGAGTTCAAGCATATTGTCGCGGCCCACAAACGTACGTCGGCAGGCGAGAGCGTACCAGCCAAAGCACTCTTCTTGCAGGATATCACATACTGAACAGCCCTTTCATCAGCCCTTCTTTTTGCAATTTAGAAAAATATCATCTGCTAAATTGCAGTTTTTGGATTATTTCTTTTTACCTTTGTAGTCGCAACAGATAAAATCCGATATATGGTTGAGAATTTATTCCGTGGACTGGGCATTGCGCTTGTAACTCCCTTCACTTCTTCAGGCGAGATCGACTATCCCGCGCTGGGAAATCTCGTTGAATACCAGCTGGCCAATGGCGCCGACTTCTTTTGTATACTTGCCACAACAGGCGAGACACCTTGTCTCTCCTCTGAAGAAAAAGTGGCAATCAAGCAGTTTGTGGTGGAGAAGGTAGCTGAAAGAGTACCAATCCTCATGGGATGTGGAGGAAATAATACAGCTGCACTTATAGAAGAGATACGTGATGCCGATTTCTCCGGCATTGACGGAATACTGAGCGTATGTCCTTATTACAATAAGCCTTCTCAGGAGGGACTTTACCGTCATTTCATGAAAGTGGCCGAGATATCGCCGCTGCCAGTCGTGTTATACAATGTGCCTGGCCGTACAGGAGTGAATCTGAAGGCAGAGACAACAGTCCGCCTTGCTACTGATGCTGCGAATATCGTCGCAATAAAGGAAGCCAGCGGAAATCTCGAGCAAGTAGACCAGATAATAAAGAACAAGCCGTCGGGCTTTGATGTGCTCAGTGGCGACGATGCACTGACATTCTCAATGGTTGCCAGCGGTGCAGCGGGAGCAATATCTGTCATTGGAAATGCATTGCCGAAGGAAGTGTCGAGAATGATCCGGTTGGAGTTCAGTGGCGAATATGAGCCGGCAAGACGAATCCATCACATGTTCACGGAGCTATACAGTCTACTCTTTGTCGATGGCAATCCTGCGGGCGTGAAAGCATTGCTCAGTGAGATGGGACTTATTGAGAACGAACTCCGGCTTCCGTTGGTGCCTACAAGAATAGCCACCATGCAACAGATGGCCGACATTTTGAGGAAAGTGAGGCTGTGAGGAGTTAAGGAGTGTTAAGCTGCTGATTTTTTTCTAAGTATTTTTCTTGTTTAGAAAATGAATTTGTAACTTTGCATTGTAAGCATTAAGATATCTGTATAGATAAAATGCAATAGTGAACTTGAAAAAGTATGAACACACATAAATCCTTTATCTGAAAAGTCTTAGCGAAGACGCATAAACATTATTATTTTTTGACTTCATTCCCATTATGACCATCCTTGGTGGACCGTCATCTTGGGGATGATTTATTTTTAGGCGTGTTGTTGCATCGGAGGAGTAAGTTCATTATCGATATGGTCAAAAATAAAAGCGAGCGAATCTCAGTTGTTGAGTTCGCTCGCTTTTTGCTTGTAGGAGCCGATTCCGGCAGTAGTTGTTTAGAAGTTTTCGGCCTTCAGTTCGAAGTAGCTCTGCGGATGAGCGCAGACGGGACAAATCTCAGGTGCGGCCTTACCTACCACCACGTGTCCGCAGTTGCGGCAGATCCAAATGGCATCGCCTTCTTTAGAGAATACCACGGCGTCTTCGATGTTCTTCAGCAGTTTGCGATAGCGCTCCTCATGATGCTTTTCAATGGCAGCAACGCCACGGAATTTGGCTGCTATCTCTGCGAATCCTTCTTCCTCGGCCTCTTGTGCCATGCGGTCGTACATATCGGTCCATTCGAAATTCTCGCCGTCGGCAGCAGCCTTCAGATTGTCTACAGTGCTCTTGATGGCGCCGCCTTCAAGATATTTGAACCACATCTTTGCGTGCTCTTTCTCGTTGTTGGCCGTCTCTTCGAAGATGGCAGCTATCTGCTGGTAGCCATCTTTCTTGGCTTTCGATGCCCAATAGCTGTACTTGTTGCGTGCCATACTCTCACCTGCAAACGCTTCTTGCAGGTTCTTCTCGGTTTTTGTTCCTTTTAAATCTTTCATAATGTCTTTGCTTTTAAAATGTTAGTTCGTTAATTTATTAGTTAGTTATCTCTCCCGCAAGCGATATATTCATCATCTTGCGGATCGTTTCCGGGTCGTCATATCGTGCTTGCAGATACATCAACTTCGTTGCAGCTGCTTCGACGGTGCTGTCCAGTCCGCTTATCACACCAGCATCTTTCAGCTGGTAACCGGTGTCGTAGCGGTTCATTTCCACCTGTCCTGTCACACACTGGCTTATGTTCACGATCGTCACACCTCTCTCTGTTGCTTTTCTGAGCAGTTGCATGAGCCACTCCTGTGTCGGTGCGTTTCCGCTGCCGTAGCTTCTCATGACGATGCCCTTCAGCGCGTCGATGTCGAGCATACCTCGGATGATATTCTCCTGAATGCCAGGGAACAGTGAGAACACGATGACATTGCAGTCGAGTTTTGTGTGTGGTATCATCGGCTTGGTCAGGTCGGGTTTCAGAATGAGATGTTTCTGATAGACGATATTCACTCCCACGTCGCACAGGGCGGGGAAGTTGAACGAGTTGAATGCATTGAATCCGTCGGCGTTCTGCTTCGTGCTCCTGTTGCCGCGTAGGAGTTTGCCATTGAAGTATATACACACCTCCGGCACGATGGCGTTGCCTTCCTCGTCGCATGCAGCAGCCAGTTCTATGCTTGTTACGAGATTTTCTTTTCCGTCGGTGCGTATCTGTCCGATGGGTAGTTGACTGCCTGTCAGTATCACCGGTTTTGTCAGGTTCTCGAGCATATACGACAGTGCTGAGGCGGTGTAGGCCATTGTGTCTGTGCCGTGGAGCACGACAAAGCCGTCGTAGCAATCGTAGTTCTGGCTGATAATCTCGACGAGCTTGCCCCACAGCTCGGGTGTCATGTCGCTCGAGTCAATAGGCGGGTCGAACTGATATGTGTCGATGTCGGTCTCCACATATTTCAGTTCGGGCACGTTGAGTCGCAGGTGATTGAAGTCGAGCGGCTCAAGGGCTTTCGTCGTGGGGTTTTGTCCCATTCCGATGGTGCCTCCTGTGTAGATTATGAGCACCTTGTTGGTTCTTGCCATGTCGTCACCTTTCTTTTTTATGAATTGTTTTCTCTTTTCACAAGCAGCACCACGTTCTCCACGTGTGGTGTATGTGGGAACATGTCAACCGGTTGCACTGCTGCCACCCGGTACATCTCGTCCATGTCGCTGAGGTCGCGTGCTTGTGTGGCGGGGTTGCAACTCACGTAGACAATCCTTTTCGGTGCAGCCCGGAGAATGGTCTTCACCACGTCGGGATGCATGCCTGCCCGCGGCGGGTCGGTGATGATTATGTCGGGCCGTCCGTGCTCGGCGATGAAGTCGTCGGTGAGGATATCTTTCATGTCGCCGGCGTAGAAGAGCGTGTTGCTGATGCTATTGATGTCGGAGTTGATCTTTGCGTCTTCGATTGCTTCGGGCACATATTCTATTCCTATCACCTTGCTGGCTTTGCGTGCAACGAAGTTGGCTATTGTCCCCGTGCCTGTGTAGAGGTCGTAGACGAGAGGCTTTCTGTCGTCACTATTGAGTCCTTCGAATGCAAACTCGCGTGCAACCTGATAGAGGTGGTACGCCTGGTCGGTGTTAGTCTGATAGAAACTCTTCGGACCTACCTTGAACTTCAGGTCTTCCATCACTTCGTAGATGTGGTCGTTGCCGCGATAGACCTCGATGTCGAGGTCGCCGAAGGTGTCGTTGCACTTCTGGTTGTCTACGTAGAGCAACGATGTTATCTGTGGAAACTCGTCTGCGATGTGCTTCATGAGTCCCATTGCGCGTTCTCTGTCGCCGTCTTCTTTCATCGAGAACTGCACCAATACCATCCATTCGCCTGTGTTTGAGTTGCGTATCATGATGTCGCGCAGTAGTCCTGTCTGCTGTTTCAGGTCGAAGAATGTCATTCTTGTCTCGAGGGCGTAGTCGCGGATTGAGTTGCGTATCTGGTTGTGAAGGTCGTCCATCAGATGGCATTTCTCGATGGGATAAATCTTGTCGAACGCTCCTGTGATATGGAATCCGATGGCATTCATGTTTTCGTAGACAGTACCTTCTGCCACTTCTTCGCGTGTGAGCCAGCGCTTGTTGGATGCTCCAAACTCGAGTTTGTTGCGGTATTCTTTCGTTTTCACCGACCCGAGTATTGGTCTGAACTCCGGCAGCTCCACTTTTCCGATGCGCGTTAGCTGATCGAACACCTGTTTTTGCTTCGCCTCCAGTTGTTTCTCGTAGGGCAGGTTCTGCCATTTGCATCCTCCGCACACACCGAAATGCTCGCACATCGGCGTCGCTCTGACGTCTGATTTCTTCACGAATCTCACCACTTCGGCCTCGGCATAGCTGTGCTTCTTGCGGCGTATCTGAAGGTCGACCACGTCGCCAGGCACGCAGAACGGCACGAACACCACCATGCCGTCGATTCTCACCATCGACTTTCCTTCGGCGGCTACGTCGGTGATGGTCACGTTCTCGAGTATTGGAAACGGTTTCTTCTTTCTGCTCATAAGTTGCTTGTTATATTTTGCAAAGATACGAAAAAAATCCCATATCGCGAAATATAACGTTATCGATTTTCGTCCTTTGGGGCTCAAAAAGAGAAATACCTCATTCTGCTGCCGTAATCTTCTGATTCATACACCGTTATTAAAGAGCCTCTTAACCGGCGGCTAAGAGGCTCTTATCTTGCGGTTAAGAGGCTTTTATCTTTCGGCTAAGAGACTCTTTACCTGACTTTAGGGAGATTCTGTGATGCAGGCATGAAGTTCAGGGGCACGTTGTATCTCACCTTCACTTTCTTTCCGTTCTGCTGTCCTGGCACCCATCTCGGCATCAGGCGCACCACTCTCAGGGCTTCCTGATCGAACAACGGATCAATGCCCTTCACCACATGAGTATCGGAGATGTAACCGTCTTCGTTTACTACGAAACTGACGACCACGCGGCCGTTGATGCCTTTCTTTTTCATCTCTGCCGTATACCTCGTGTTCTTAACTATAAACTCTTTCATTGCTGCCGGCCCTCCGGGGAACATCGGTATCTGCTCGACCATTTCGAAACACATCTTGTCGGTAGTTTCTTTCGGGAGCTCGAAGTTGATAGGAACCCTGTATTTTGTATTCTTAGGTTTGCCCTTCATTTTTCCTGGGCTCCATCGCGGCATTGAGTTGACTATGCGCAGTGCTTCCCGGTCGAGGGCATCATGCACCGATTCCTCTATCTTGGCTTCGCCTATCGTGCCGTCTTCATAGATCACAAAGCCTACAATCACTTTCCCCTCGGCTTTATCGTCGATAGCCTGTTGCGGATAGCGGATGCTCTCTTTGAGGTATTTCTTTAATTCAGCCGGTCCTCCGGGGAACATCGGCATTTCCTCATCGATTTCGCAAGACCAAGCAGAATCATTCTTCTTATTCGACGTAGAGTCTTTGGTTGTCTGTGCAGTAGATGTAGCGTAGGGGAGTAACGCTATTACTATCAGGTAAATGCACATTTTTGAAAACTTTCTCATAACTGTTCCTCCTATGCTATCTTTTCTTCAGTTGAAGTCCTACGCAAACGGCTATGATGCCAATGCAAATGCTTATTGTGACGTAGAGAGCGGCAATGATCATGTTGCCGATGTCGAGGGCGCCTATTGCATCGCGGGTGAAGGTGCTGTAGATGCTGAATCCTGTGCAGAACCCTGTTGTCGTCAGTATCTTTAATTCGGAAGAGAAGATGCTCTTGGCAACGTATCCGATGACGATTCCCACCACGAGCGCACCTATTATGTTAGTGCCCAGCGTACCCAAAGGATAGTTCTCGACAGCGGTGGCCGACACCAGAAAACGTACTGCCACGCCCACAGCGCAGCCTATCAACACTATTGCTATGCTCTTCAGTAAACTCATTGTTCCGAATGGTTTTGGTTCCGACTTTGCAAATATACATATTTTAATAATAAAGAAAAATTTTTCTGGCAAAAAAAGTTAATTTATTTGCTGAAAGCACCGAATTGCTATAATTTTGCAAGGAAAAATAGAAACACCAATCAATTATGAAAAAACTACTGACTTTACTATTCCTTCTTTGCTCTCTGTCGGCATCGGCAGGATCGCCTCTGTACAAAATCAAGGTAAAGAATGCCGCAGGCAAGGAGGTGAAGATGAAATCTTTCAAGGGTAAGGTGCTCCTGATTGTGAACACTGCCACGAAGTGCGGATTCACTCCTCAGTATGAGGAGCTCGAGGCTCTCTACGAGAAATACCGCGCCGCCGGACTTGAGATTCTCGACTTCCCCTGCAATCAGTTCGGTGCTCAGGCTCCGGGCACAATCGAGGAGATACAGCAGTTCTGCACGGGAAACTATGGGATTACGTTCCCGCAGTTTGACAAAATCGACGTCAACGGCCCCGCGGAGTCGCCGCTGTTCAAGTTTCTGAAGAAAGAGAAAGGGTTTGGCGGATTCGACCAAAACGACCGCCGCGGGAAGTTCATGCACGAGATGATGCTGAAGAACGACCCCGACTACCAGAACTCGCCCGACATAAAATGGAACTTCACGAAGTTTCTCGTCGACCGGAAGGGCAGGGTGGTGCGCCGCTTCGAGCCCACCGACTCGATGGAGGAGGTGAAAAAGGCTGTCGAGCAACTGACGGAATGAAGTACTACTAAATAAATGCTAATGAAACAGATCATAACCCATTTCACCGACACCGATCTCTACAAGTTCTCCATGTGCTGCGCGATAATCGACAATTTCCCGCGTGCACGGGTGAAGTATGAGTTCATCGACCGCAACAACCTCGTCTATCCCGCCGGCTTCGCCGAGCTCGTGGCCGAACAGATAGCGATGCTCGAGTCGGTCACCATCACCGACGAGGAAATCGACTTCCTTCGTCGGAAGTGCTATTACATGCCCGAATGGTTCCTCACCTACCTTCGCGGATTCCGCTATAAGCGCGAGTGGGTGACGGTGTGGCAGGACGACGACGGCCATCTCCACATCGAGATCGAGGGCCTCTGGGCCGACACGGTGCTGCTCGAAGTGCAGATACTTGCCATCGTGTCGGAACTCTACTACATCGTGACGGGCCAAGACAAGAAATTTGATTATGATGCCTACTACACGAAGAGCTATACGAAAGCCGTGAAGATGCTCTCCCATGGCTGTGTGTGGGCCGACTTCGGGCCACGTCGCCGCGCCAGCTTCGAAGCCGAGGAGGTCGCCCTGAGGGCAATGCTGAAAGCGTCGGCCGACCATGTGGGCGACGATCTGGCAGGACGATGCATCGGTACGAGCGATGTGTATCTGGCAATGAAATACGACGTGACGCCCATCGGAACGATGGCCCACGAGTATATATCGGCCATTGCTGCAATGTATGGCCCGCAGATGGCAAACCACATAGCCATGAGCACGTGGCGGCATACCTACCGCGGGAGCCTCGGAACATTCCTCTACGACACGTTCCGATGGGAGGCCTTCGAACGGAATCTGTCGGAAGACTTCGCGCGTGGCTTCGCCGGACTGCGCGTCGACAGCGGCGACAACTATGAGCAGTTCGACAAAATAAAGCGCAAATACGCCAGCTTCGGAATACCCGTGGCTGAGAAACAGGTCATCTTCAGCAACGCTCTGAACGTCGACTCCGCCTGCGAACTGCAGGAGCGCCTGGGGCACGAAGCGAAGATTTCCTTCGGTATAGGCACATGCTGGACAAACGACTTCGACGGAGTGAAGCCGCTCAACATCGTCATAAAGCTCATAGCTGCCAAGATGACCGAGAAATGGCCTTTCTACAACGACGCCTGCAAGATGAGCGAGGACAAGGGGAAGGTGACCGGCAAGCCCGATGTGGTGAAGCGATACAAGGAAATACTCCACATCGAAGAGTAGTAAAGCCTCTGGATTAGATTGATAGAAAGGCGTTCTGCACTTCAACTCTTGAAGTGCAGAACGCTTTTTACTGTCATGTTCTCGTCCTCTGCATTGATGAACGAGATGGAATAAGTGTCGCCGCCGTTCTCGACATTAAGCACGACGTGGCAGCCCGTGTAGGTCTCCGTCGGGATGTAGGGCATCCATGTCTTGTCGGCATCCTGATTCCTGCGGCGCTCAGAAAACACTGTCGGACAGATGATTCTCTCGTCGGGATAGATGCTGCGGTCGGTGAGAAGCGTCATCGTGTCGTCGAGATTGTGCAGGTTGTCCCACACGCAGCTCACGTAGACCCTCGACCGTAGTGCCGCTACGAGCTTGCGCGACATGGAGTGGTGGCCGTGATGGTTTATCTTTGCAACCTGACATGGCTCCACAGCAGCGGCAATCTCGTCTTCAATCGATACGACATTGCCGTCGGAAGTCCTTATGTCATCGGAGAAGTCGCCTGCGGTGTAGAAGCGGAATTTGCCGTAGCCGACGATCATCCCCAGGCTCATTCCGTTCTCATTGAGCCACGTCGGATGCTCGCTTTCAATCTTCTTTTTATATAAGTCGCGCACACTACCGTCGGGCATTGCAATGCGTCCATTGCCGCAGATGTTGCGGATGCTGAAAGCGGGATATTTGCCTGGCCGCCGGAGCATCTTCACTTGGTCGACGGCACCCACCCTGAACTTCTCCACTTTCATGCCCCTGTGCTTCTCCTGATACTCGTAGAAGCGCTTCATCTGAAGGAAAGAGTTGCCGATGTCGTTGTTGAGAGGAATGGGGTCGGTGTAATCGGGATAGGCCCTGTCGAATGCCTTTCCGAATCGCAGATACTCAGCCGCCTGCGCAAATCCACTCAGATAGTATGGCTCACCGTCGCGCATGTCTTTCGCAGCATAGAAGTCGTGGCGCCCGGCATGGTCGCTGTGATAGTGGGAGAGCATCATATAGTCGACGTCGTTGCCGTCAGGGTTAACCCTCTGCACATATCGTGCAATCCACTCTCCGGCATGCCGGTTGGGGTTTGGCAGCAGCGGCACCGCCAACTCGCCGCGTTTCAGCGCGTCGTGGTCGCCGCAGTCGAGAAGCATGGTAGTGCCGTCGGGGAAGATGAAAAACATCGATTCGGCAACGCCTGTGTATATGAAATGAACTTGTAGCTGGCCCTTCTTCCAGCCTTTCCAACGCTTACCAGCCATCTTGTCGGCCTTGCCCTCGGCAAAGGCACTCTCGAATGACGACAGCCAAAGCGCTCCGCCAGCGAGAAGCGATGTCTTTATGAAATCACGTCTGTGCATGAGTATATGAATTATGTTAATGATGCTTTATGATCCTCTCTGTGATAATGAAGCGATAGCCCGATTTCCAGCCAGGCTGGCAGTGCTGCAAAAGCAGGATTGCCCAACCCTCGCGCACCGCTTTCCTGTGCCCTACAAAGTTACTGAATAATGCTGAAACAGAAAAGCATTTTTCGCAGATTAACGCAGATAAGCCCATAAATAAAGGCAAATGAGCGCAATTTGAGTAACTTTCGCCAAGAGGCTCTAAGCAAATCGAGGCAGATTGCGGAACGACTTAGGTCTCTTATTCGTAACCCGATTGGACTACCACCGAAAGTTAAACTTTCTTAACGGATTACGCAAATCAAGGCAGTTCACGGCAGTTCGAACCGTTCTCACACTTCGCGTTTTTCTTTCCTCAATCTGCCGCGATTTGCGTAGCGATTTATTCCCCAAGTGGTATTACTTTTGCAGCCAGAATTTTAAAACGATTAAGAAGAATGGACAGAAGCACATTTTCGGTATTGTTCTACGTGAACAAAGGCAAGGTGAAGAACGGCACAGCACCAGTGATGGGACGAATCACCATCAACGGGACACAGAGCCATTTCAGTTGCAAGAGGAGCATCCCACTGACGATGTGGGACGTGAAAGGCAACTGTGCCAAGGGTAGAAGCAGGGAGGCACTTGACTTGAACCGTGACCTTGATAATATAAAGGCTCAAATCATCAAGCACTATCAGCACCTTTCAGAGAAAGACCTTGCCCGCATAAAGGCAGAAGCAAAGACTGAGGAACTGAAGAACTCCGCTACGAAGACTGCCGCCAGTGTACTCAACGGAGTGAATTCTCTTCTTGGCGGCAACAAGGTAAACCGATTAGATAAAGAGAATGCCCAACTGCACAGGGAAGTTGATGATTTGAATGACCAGATTGAGAGTCTGCACACCGATATGCAGAAGATTAAGGATAGCCACGCGAGGGAACTCAACCGTACCAATGAGCAACACCAGCAGGAGGTAAGCAACTTGAAGCGCATCTTAGACAAGGCTTATAGATGGTCCCAAGTTTCAAGCGTTTCCTCAATATGGAGCGTGAATGTCTGCAATATGGTTTCAGCGAAGAACAGACCGGCAAACTGCTACACGGGCAGACCGTCAACTATAGCGGATGGCTACACTCCAATGAGTACAGGCGCAATGCACTTGCCAATAACGTAACGGCACAGGTGATTATAGACGAGAAGCGAAACTTGTTCCTGCATATCAATCAGACACTCATAGCCCAGTGGTTCAAGGAACAGTTTGGAATAGGACAAGAACAGAGGAGAGGAATCAAACGTTAATTTGGTAAGAGAGTGAGAATCCAGTTTCTTGCTCCCTTTTCTTGTTCTCTTATTAGTTTATTTATCTGTTATTTTGCATATTTTATTTTGAAATGTCTATTGTTTGGGAAACTTTTTGTAAATTTGCACCCAAATAACAAGTGATTATGAGTCCGGTATTCCGACGCGAAAGCGAATATACGTTCAAGATATACTCCAACGAGGAGGAACGGATACACATCCATGTGCTCTGTGGTGGTCATGAGGCCAAGTTTTGGCTGGAGCCACAGGTAGAACTGGCCAGAAACACAGGCATTCCCGAACACAAGTTAAATGAAATCAAGAAAATTGTAGAGAAATATGCAGACAACTTCAAAGAGCAATTCCGCCAGCACATCGGCAAGTGTATTGATGATTAACGCGCAGGGCATCATGCTCTCTGTGCAAGGTCAAGACTATTTCTTGTCATATAATCGTATCCCATGGATGCAGGACGCCCCCATTCGCAGCGTCTTGAATGTGCAGATGAGTGGCCCAGAAGCAATTGAGTGGCCTGACCTCGATGTCGATCTCGAACTCGATAGTCTCCGCTACCCTGAGCGTTATCCGCTTGTTATCAAGCGGAACGAATTGGATTTCGTAGGTTTGTAAAATTTAGTATTTAATAGTAATGAGTGGATAGAACATAACATAGAAACAACATAAGGAAGCGTTGACTTTTTGATTCTGGTTCTAGAAATTTCGCCAAAATATCTCCCGAGAAGAAAAGAGTTGATGCTCGCGCAGTAGGCGCGGGCTGAAACTTGTATCTGGGAGAACGGCGTTTGGCGATGCCTCTAGAACCGATGCGGAATCAGTACCGCGCCGTTTTTTGCCGATATAGAAAACCCTTTTAACAAATGAAGATATGAAAATATTACTTTTTATTGGAGGTTGCATCCTCGTCCTTTACTTGATTTTCAAAGCTCCTGACTGGGCAGACTCTGATAGTAACATTAAACAGAATATTGGTTGTACGATTATGGCATTAATGATTTTGATTATGGTTCTACTCAATGTTGTTGGTGCTTGCAAAAGCTGTGGGAATAGTACTAGTCCATCATACGACTATTACGATGCTCCAAGAAAATAGATATATAGTAACTTAAAAAAAAACGATATGATCTTAGATGACTTACAAGAGATTATTGACAAGGCGAAGTGTCCAGAGACATTTCCTGAGGATTTGAACATCGGCGCATGCAATTTTTTAGATGATGACAGCCAAAAGCTATTTGATTGGTCACCCGAAGGTAACTGCGATGCATTTGTGCATATCAAGGAATACCAAGACAATGCTTGCATTTACATCCACACTCACGGAATTAGTGTGCAGATTGATGACACTAAGGT
Organism: Prevotella sp.; assembly: GCA_017477435.1. Classification (GTDB taxonomy): domain Bacteria; phylum Bacteroidota; class Bacteroidia; order Bacteroidales; family Bacteroidaceae; genus Prevotella. Next base: position 6,494 of record JAFUVV010000037.1, on the reverse strand, counting down.
AAACATACATAACTCTCAAATCATTGTGTTTGACTACTGGCATTTTGATGACACAGTTGAATATAAGAGGTCTGACACAAGAGGTGCAAGAGTTGCTACTGGACTATTATTAGGTGGACCTATTTTGGGTGCGGCTGTTGGCCTTGCAACTAGTTTTGGTAAAGGAAAAAAGCATGTAAAATGCGATAATGTTGTTATTGCCTTTTGGGACATAAAGACAAAATCCATGCAAATCATCAATCTGCAAGAACCAAAGAAATCAGAGCCAGGCTCAGTCAAAAAAATGATTGACTATTGGAAAAAACAAATACAGGAAAACGAGGAAACTGGACGTAAGCCCATTGGAGATAATAAGGCTGGTGTCGGTGAGGCAAGTGGTTGCATGCTCCTTTTGCTCGTTGGTTTGTCTCCGCTACTTGCTGCAATGTATAAAATCATTGAGACTTTGATATGTTAAAGAGATTCCTTTGCATCTTTTGCTTAGTTTACTTGCCACTAATGGAAATCCAAGCCCAATCTGTCTATATGCACGAGGCTCAGGAAGAAGCATTGGAGCAGGAGAAAGAAGGAGGCCCCTTCACAGGTATTGTCGGTGTACTACTTTTCTTCGGAATTGTATACGTAATTGGTAATTTGTGGGATTCGCATAAAGATAACCAAAAGCAAAGGGAAGAATATAAGCAGAAAAAGAAAGTTTCCGATTCCATAGCTAACGAGCATCTGGTAAAAGAAGTTAGTATCTCCAAATACCAATATAAGGAGGCTTGGCAGAAAGGTTATAAGAGAGCTACTTATGATAGACTCTACAAAACACCGAGGAAACTCGTCGGAAAGACCATTGATGACCTTATCGCCGAGTATCGACACACATGCGAACTTGGTCACATCGTTCAAGCAGACAAAATAATGGAGGAAATTGGCTACTTCCAAAGCCTTGAACCACAGAAGGGCAGTTAACTACTAAATGGGGATTGTAAAAAGGGCGAAGGGCTACGCAATGTCCCTTCGTCCTTTTCAATACAATTCAGGATAGTAGAATCCCATAGAACGGAACTACGCGGTTATGTCCGTTTTCATATCTTACTTTGGGAATCTCATATCCATCACTCTTGGCACGATTGTTTTCCCATTGCAGAGGCTGAAGATTCCAAATTTCAGAACGACCACCCTTAGAGACAGGCTTGATGTGGTCTATTTCCCATCCAAATTCTGTAGTCTGCCCATAATCACATTTTCGAATAAGAGCACCACAATCATCAAAACGCCAAACACTTCTGTCCATACCAGGAACATCCTTTCCTTTTTCCCATACAAGAAAGGCTAAATCATTAACTGATTTCATAAAACAAAAACTATTATAAGATTAAAAACCGTTGTTGTCAGTTACAATAGGAATGCCAGTTTGACCTTTAACTCCAATCTGACCAACAAAACTATCACTATGATGTCCATCTTCACATACAATATGTTTAACTGAGCTGAACTATGCAAATATAAGGCAAAAAAGTGAATCGGCCAAATAATTCGCACACAAAAGTATGCAAATAAATCATAAAATCCGTAGGTTAAAGGAATAGTATGCCAATTTTTGTGTATCTTTGCATCCGATGATGAGTCATTAAAACGGCTGGTGGCTCAGCGTCGGGAGGTCTTTGATAAGCAAATCACGGCAGAATGAGGAAATGAGAACCGTTGCCAGTTCGTAACCCAGTTTTTTCTCAATCCTCCGAACTGCCTTTATTTACAAAAGGTTTGCGATTTTATCCAAATTTACGAAATAATTCGGAAAACACAAGCAGAAAACATGTTTTTCTTCGCATGTGGGCACTCTTTGCGCCAGTACATGGCCCATGTACTGTGAGTACAAAGCCCATGTACTCGGAGTACAAAAGCCATGTACTCGGAGTACAAAGCCCATGTACTCCCGCCCGTACTTTATTCCAACAATTGAAGGAAAAACATGTATCTGGGCCGAAAAAACAAGCTGGAGTTTGCAAAAAGTGCAAATAAAATGAAAAAATGCAATGCACACTTTACTTTTTTGTGTGCAATTCCTTTGTAGTGTCATATTATTGAAGTACCTTTGCACTGCAAATTTCAAATTAATAAAGAATAGATATCTAATTCAGCTATGAGTGAAAAGAGAGTTTACACCTTTGGTAACGGAAAAGCCGAAGGTAACGCACAAATGAGAGAGCAACTTGGTGGTAAAGGTGCCAATCTGGCCGAGATGAACCTGATTGGCGTGCCCGTGCCCCCAGGCTTTACCATCACAACCGACTGCTGCAACGAATACTACGAGGTAGGGCAGGAGAAGATCATGGAGATCCTCGATGCCGACGTCACCGCTGCAGTGAAGCACATCGAGACACTGATGAACTCAAAGTTCGGTGATGCCGAGAATCCGCTCCTCGTCAGCGTGCGTTCAGGAGCCCGCGCATCAATGCCGGGAATGATGGACACCATCCTCAACCTCGGTCTGAACGACGAGGTGGCAGAAGGAATGGTGCGCAAGACACAGAACCCACACTTCGTCTACGACTCCTATCGCCGCTTCGTGCAGATGTACGGCGACGTGGTGCTCGAGATGAAACCAGTCAACAAGGAAGACATCGACCCCTTCGAAGAAATTATCGAGAAGGTTAAAGCAGAACGTGGAGTGAAGCTCGATAAAGACCTGAGCGTCGATGAGTTAAAGCGCCTGGTAGTGCTGTTCAAGACAGCCATCAAAGAACGCACAGGCAAAGACTTCCCCAACGACCCGATAGAGCAGCTCTGGGGAGCCATCTGCGCAGTGTTCCGCAGCTGGATGAACGAACGCGCTATACTCTATCGCAAGATGGAAGGCATACCCGACGAGTGGGGCACAGCCGTCAGCGTGATGGCAATGGTGTTCGGAAACATGGGCGACACGTCGGCAACAGGCGTATGCTTCAGCCGCGATGCAGCCAACGGCGAGAACCTGTTCAACGGAGAATACCTCGTAAACGCACAAGGCGAGGACGTCGTGGCAGGAATACGCACACCGCAGCAGATCACCAAGGTGGGATCGCAGCGATGGGCCCTCCGCGCAGGCATACCAGAGGAAGAGCGCGTAGCCAAGTTCCCGTCGATGGAAGAGGCAATGCCCGAAATCTATGCTCAGCTGAATGACATACAAAATAAACTCGAGAAGCACTACCACGACATGCAGGACATGGAGTTCACCGTACAAGAAGGAAAACTCTGGTTCCTACAGACACGTAACGGAAAGCGCACAGGAGCCGCAATGGTGAAAATCGCCATCGACCTGCTCCACGAAGGCATGATCGACGAGAAAACAGCCATCATGCGCTGCGAACCAAACAAGCTCGACGAACTGCTCCACCCAGTATTCGACAAAGTAGCCCTCGCAAAAGCAAAAGTGATTGCACAGGGACTGCCAGCATCACCAGGAGCAGCATGCGGACAAATAGTCTTCCACGCCGACGATGCAAAAGAATGGCACGAAGACGGACACAAGGTGGTGCTCGTTCGCATTGAGACATCCCCAGAAGACCTCGCAGGCATGGCAGCAGCAGAAGGCATACTGACAGCACGCGGAGGTATGACAAGCCACGCCGCAGTGGTTGCACGAGGAATGGGTAAGTGCTGCGTGAGTGGAGTAGGGGCACTCAACGTCGACTACAAAACAAAGACCGTAGAAATCGACGGAATAAAGTATCGCGAAGGTGATTATATATCTCTCAACGGTACCACAGGACAAGTCTACGCCGGAGAAGTACCCACAAAGGCAGCCGAACTGAGCGGCGACTTCAAAGAACTCATGGACCTCTGCGACAAATACACAAAACTGCAAGTGCGCACAAATGCCGACACACCACACGACGCACAGGTGGCACGAGCCTTCGGTGCAAAAGGTATCGGACTTACACGCACAGAACACATGTTCTTCGAAGACAAGAAAATTATCGCCATGCGCGAGATGATACTCGCCGAAGATGCAGAAGGCCGCAAGAAAGCACTCGCAAAGCTGCTTCCTTATCAGAAGTCAGACTTCAAGGGAATACTCGAAGCTATGGACGGATGCCCAGTGAATATCCGACTCCTCGACCCACCTCTCCACGAGTTCGTACCACACGATCTCGCAGGGCAGCAGGTGATGGCCGACGAAATGGGCGTAGACCTCGCAACCATTCAGCGCCGTGTAGACTCCCTGGCAGAGAACAACCCAATGCTCGGACATCGTGGATGCCGACTGGGTATCACATTCCCAGAGATCACCGAAATGCAGACACGCGCCATCCTCAGCGCAGCATGCGAACTGAAACGCGAAGGCAAAGATCCTAAACCAGAGATCATGGTGCCGCTCATCGGTATCCTCTACGAGCTCAAGCAGCAGAAAGAAGTGATTCAGAAAACTGCAAAGGAAGTGTTCGAAGAGTACGGAATAGAGGTAGAATTCGAGATCGGAACAATGATCGAGATACCACGTGCAGCCCTCACAGCCGACAAGATCGCAACCGAAGCACAGTATTTCTCATTCGGTACAAACGACCTGACACAGATGACCTTCGGTTATAGCCGCGACGACATCGCATCCTTCCTGCCCGTATACCTCGAGAAGAAGATACTGAAAGTAGACCCGTTCCAGGTACTCGACCAAAATGGCGTCGGCAAGCTCATCAAGTACGCCGTCAAGACAGGTCGCGAAGTTCGTCCAGAGCTGCGTTGCGGCATCTGCGGCGAGCACGGTGGAGAGCCCACCTCGGTGAAGTTCTGCGCAAAGATTGGCATGAACTACGCCTCTTGCTCACCATTCCGCGTCCCCATCGCCCGCCTCGCCGCCGCGCAGGCAGCCGTCGAAGAATGATATTTAATATATTGAAAATCAATTAGTTAATTACAAGGAGTTAAAGTGATTCTATAACACTTTGACTCCTTGTTTTTTGTTGTTATAAGCCTATATAAATAGCCCCTATTCCGTGTAACAATCGCAAATAATTGCAAACGGGATAACTTTTTTAAGAGCAACTGTTTTACATTATAAGAGTATATAAGAGTAGTTTCTTATAAAAATTATAATTATGAAAACAGTATCAATGAAACCTGTAGTTCAGAGTCCTCGAAAAGATGGTTTCTGGGCAGTGTACATCCGATTCACGTATGATGGTCGGTGTCAATTTTGGAAGACCTCAAAGGTCGTCTCATCACAAAATGTCAAGTCAAAATCCGAGATTACAGATTCCTATGTTCTGAGTTTCTGCAGTTCGCTAATTCTCCAATGGATGGAGAAACTCAATCATGTAGATTATTCTGCATGGAGCCTAAAGGACATTGTCGAGTATGTTACAAATGATGATTCGCAAGTTTCTTTCAGTAGTTATGCACGTACTTACATTGAAAAGATAGATAAGCCAAGAACTGCAAAAAACTACACCCTTGCCCTAAAGCATCTTGAGAGATATATGGGCACTTGTGAACTTATGTTCCAGTCACTGACAGAAAGTAGCCTCAATGCATGGATTGACACGATGGTAAGGGATGGAAAAAAGAGGGCGAAGGAGATGTACCCCGTATGCATACGTCATATATGGCGAAATGCTATGAAAGAGCTGAATGTTCCTGAACAAGGAATCGTAAGGATAAAGTACAATCCATGGGAGAGAATAACTATTCCACAATCGGACGACACTGCAAAGCAGGCAAAAAGTCCTAATGCTATACGTACATTTTTCTCTTGCCCAATACCTACAAAGCCCTTTGCTATGTCCCTAATGGAGTTTGGTCGCGATGTAGCAAAAATGGCTTTTTGCCTCGGTGGAATGTATTGTGCAGATCTTTATGAGCTGAAGAAAGAAGATTACTATGATGGAATCATACATTATAACAGGGCAAAGACGAAACATAGTAGAAAAGATAGTGCATATATGGAGATGCGCGTACCGGATATTATTAAGCCATTATTTAGGAAGTATCGATCCTCGCTTAATAAAGGTCCCTTGTTTTGTTTTCATGAAATGTACACAACAGAAGAAAGTTTCAGCTCTAATGTAAATAGTGGCATCAGGCAAATCTGTCAGAAAATAATGGGACTCAGCAAGGAGGAAGACTATAGCATTCTAACTTTTCGTCACACCTGGGCTACTATCGCATTCAACGAACTTGGGTTGGATTGGCAAGCAGTTGCTTTCGCAATGAATCATGGTTCTGCTCATCGTGTCACTCAAACATATGTGAAAAAGGATTTTAGTCCAGCTTGGGAATTGAATGACAAGGTTGTTGATTTTATATTCTTCACAGATAATCCAGGAAAGGAGGAGTTGCGCCGGGAAGAAAAGAAGTTAGTAACGGATCGAATTTCCAAAAACAATCTACTTCGAGGAACAGCATTTTACAAAGGAAAAGTTGTCGCAGAAGAGGAAAAGACAGGCTTCACCAATAAAGGTCAGCTTGTTGCATTGCTCGTTAAGAGACTACCAAAGGACATTCCCACGGGAGCAATAGTGCAATTT
>JAFUVV010000036.1 GCA_017477435.1 Prevotella sp. | reverse complement strand
CTGTTCATTTTTGTGTAATTTTGTACCCACGTAAGAAGACTACTGCGGTAGTCAAGTCGTGGTCAAAACGACTAACAGAAACGTGTTACATTTTGTGTTACGCAAGATATTGGCTGATTGCCAACTAAATGATAATGAGTGAGATTCAAAGACTGGTTCAAAACCCTCTCCTTCCGCTTAAAAAATAAGATAGTTGAATATCAGTCAGTTACAAGTCTCAAAAAAGGCTTTTGGTGACAAAAGTGTTACACTGACAGTAAAGTAGAGATTAATGAGACTGATAATCAACGCTTTAGGAGAGCGGTTCATAATCCTCTCTCTCCGCAAAAAGGTGAACGCTGTTCACCTTTTTTCATGAAATAAAACGCTGACTTACAACAAGTTAGCGTTTTTGTTTTGTTAAAATAGCGAACTGTTCGCGGTTTTTGCAGAGACGAAGCGTTGGCGGTTTAACGAAAGCGTTCGCGCATTTGTTTGCTTGTTTTGGTCTGTCAACTTATCAAAGGTTGTCTTCTGTTCGAGGAAGGGGCCACGGCCAAAGAACGTAACGCACAGATAGGAGGACATAAAGCATGAAAGAAGACTATTCGGACATCATCAACCTGCCGCACCATGAATCACGGAATCATCCGCAGATGCCGATGGAGGCACGTGCCGCCCAGTTTGCACCCTTTGCCTCACTGACCGGCTATGATGCCGTTATCCACGAGACGGCACGGCTGACCGACAGGCAGGTGGAACTGGATGTATATGACAACGAGCGGCTGAACCGCATTTTTTCAGAGTTAATGGACAGCTTGGAGAAACATCCTGTGGTGGCAGTTTCCTATTTCAAGCCTGATGAACACAAGGCTGGAGGGGCATACATGACTGTTTCGGGAAAGCTGAAGAAGATTGATACCTATGAACAGATAATGAAAATGGAAGATGGGACGATAATACCGATAGACAACATCATGGATCTGCAATTCTGACAACCATCGTAACCAAATCTATATAAAGTAAAGGGAGCAGCACCTTGAAAGTGTTGCTCCCTTTGCTATGCTATGAGAGTGAACTTTAATGTACCTCGATGGACTTGGCTGTCTTCTTCTCCTCTTTTTCTACCTTCGGGAGGACAACCGTCAAGATGCCGTCTTCTACCTTGGCTGAGATCTTGTCTTTCTCCACATCGTCCGGCAACGTGTAGTTCTGCTCGTAGTTCGAGTAGCTGAACTCACGGCGCAGGTAGTGGTGATGCTTGTCCTCATGCTTATGTTCCTGCTTGTTCTCAATGGCGATGGTGAGGTTGTCCTCGTCATTGATACTCACTCTGCAAAATTCTTTCTTGATGCCAGGGGCTGCAAGCTCCATGGTATAAGCCTTCTCGTCCTCCATGACATTGACTGCGGGTGCCGTTGTATTGGCGCGAGGCATGAAATCAGTGTTCAGGAAATCTTCAAATACTGTTGGGAACCAACTGTTTTTAAACATTACTGGTAACATAATCAATACCTCCTAATTATATTTTAAGTTGAACGTATATTGTTTGATTGCCTTCGCCTTAGTTCCAGCTCTCACTGAATGTTGGTGCAACAAACGTGCCGAATGACAAATTGACTTCCAGTTGAGGACAGAATGGCATTGATTTTATACTACGATAAACATTACTGACAAATCCTTAAACTTCATTAAACATTGGTGGCACCTAATTCTGTTTTTCTGTGGTTACCTGTCGCTATTTATTTAGTGTCTCGCCACATTGCATGCAGATGAATGTACCGTCATCGCATAGCTGCACGTCTTCAGACCCGCAGCAGGGGCATTGTCCTGTTTCTTATTGTTCCATTTTCTTTACTCCTCTTTTTTTGAGGGACAAAGGTAATGAATTATATCGAAAAAGCTTCAGAAACCAAAAATGATTAAAATGTACTGCTATTATTTGATGGTTCCAGATATTATGGCTACTTTTGCAGCAACAACAAGTGATGTTAATATTTGCGACTGCCCAAAGCAGGGCTAGCAGATAAAAGGCTGATAAAGACTGAATTTCAGGGGTGTTTGGAGAAATCCCCTCCTTCCGCTAGAGAATCCCTCTCTCTCCGCAAAAGAAGCAATCCGAAAGGGTTGCTTCTTTGTGTTTGTCTTAACCATTTGCTTTCATAATTTGAAAGCAGTCCTGTCATTCGAGATTGAATAATCCTGTTGGGCGCTTTCTGTTGAGGACGTCCATCTGGAAGTCTACTCCTACACAGATTCCGCTTTGACGCAGCATCATTTCTACTGTCTTTCGGGCGAGCACAGGATGGTTGTTTTCCTGACTGAGATGACATAGCCATACATGGTGCAGGTTTGGAGTGGCATAGCTGGTGATGGCACGTGCGCAATCGATATTGCTCAGATGGCCATGTGTGCTGTCGATACGGTTGCGGAGGAATTCAGGATATGGTCCGGCTGCCAGCATTTCGGGGTCGTAGTTAGCCTCGATGACAAGATAGTTTGCCCGCGAGATATACTCTCCTGTTGCTGGACTCACCTCACCGATGTCGGTCAACAGACAGAAGGAGATGTTCTCCACGATGATGAAGTATCCCACGCAGTCGTGGCTGTCGTGAGGCACCTCGATTGGAGTAATCCTAAACGGACCGATGCTGAACTCTTCTCCCGGCACGATCGTGCGCTTTTTGTCGGCAGAGACTTTCTTTTTTATGAAGTGGTTTTCTTCTATTCCGTGGTGGGATATTGACGTGGCATACACTGGTATTGCAAGTTCTGTGCTCAACGAGCCGACAGACTTCACGTGGTCGGCGTGATCATGAGTAATGAGCAAAGCACGCGCCAGACTGAGGTCGATGTTATACTCGTAGGCCGCTTTCTTCAGTGTACGGAGACCTATACCGGCATCGATCAGTATAGCCTCACCGTTATGCTTTATATAATAGCAGTTTCCACTACTTCCGCTTCCAAATGAAATGAAATTCACAGTTTTTTGCCTTTCTTTTTTTTAAGATTCTTCCCATGTTGAAGCCGTTGCATCGCTTGGCATTCTCCAATCGCCTCGTGGCGACAGACTCACGCTTCCCACCTTCGGGCCGTCGGGCAGACATGAACGCTTGAACTGCTGCGAGAAGAATCGACGGAGGAATACCTTGAGCCACTTCCCTACCGTATCGGCTTCATATATGCCTTCGAAGGCCTTCACTGCCATTGCCTTGATTTTCTCCGGAGTGAATCCGAAGCGTAGGAAATAGTAGATGAAGAAGTCGTGGAGATCGTATGGCCCTACGATGTCTTCTGTCTTCTGTTCGATTGTTCCGTCGTTAGCGGCGGGAGTGAGTTCGGGGCTTATCGGTGTGTCGAGGATATCGAGCAGCAGGCTGGAATGTTTCTCCCCTGCTTCATATGCCACGAGACAGCGCACGAGTGTCTTCGGTATTCCTGCGTTGAGTCCATACATCGACATGTGGTCGCCGTTGTATGTTGCCCATCCCAGTGCAAGTTCCGACAAGTCGCCTGTACCCACGACGATGGCCGAATGCTTGTTGGCGAGGTCCATCAGTATCTGTGTCCGCTCGCGAGCCTGTGAGTTTTCGTAGGTGGCATCGTGCTTGTCGGGGTCTTGTCCGATGTCTTTGAAATGCTGACTGACGCTTGCCGCAATGTTTATCTCCAGGAGTGTGGCGCCATAGACTTTTATCAGTTCGAGGGCATTCTTATATGTACGTCCTGTCGTACCGAACCCTGGCATGGTGACGGCGATGATGTCGGAATGAGGATAGCCGAGCATGTCGAAGGTGCGTGAGCATGCAATGAGTGCGAGGGTGGAATCGAGTCCGCCGCTAATACCCAGCACGACTTTCTTGCATCTGGTGTGAATCAGTCGGCGGGCAAGGGCATGCGACTGTATGCTGAAAATCTCTTCGCACGTCTCCGTCATGCTTTTCTCCGACGGGATGAACGGATGGGGATTTATGTTTCGAAGGAGAGTGAACTCGTGTTTGCCTATCTTGTCGGTATCGACGATGATTGCTTTCTCTCCCCGCTGTGCATTGATGAAGGTGGTGTTCTTCCTGCGCTCAAGCCGGAGCTTTTCCACGTCGATCTGCGAGACGACCAACTGCGGTTCTATTGAGAATCGATTCGACTTTGCCACGAGGCTTCCATTCTCGTATATCAGCGCGTTGCCTGCATATACCAGGTCGCCGGAGCTTTCGCCGAAGCCGCAACTGCTGTACACGTAGCCTGTTATCATTCGTGCACTCTGCTGGGCAAGGAGTCCGAGCAGGTAAGCATGTTTTTCCACCACCTCGTCGGTAGCGGAGAGATTGAATATTATCTCTGCACCGGCCAGGGCGAGATGGTTGCTTGGCGGTACTGGAGCCCACACGTCTTCGCATATCTCGACACCGAAGGTCACTCCTGCTGCCGTGCGGAAGAGCATGTGGTCGGCAGAGATGTCGACGGTGTTGCCGGCATAGCGGATGGTCTTTGGATTCAGGTCCTGCGTGGATGCAAACCAGCGTTTCTCGTAGAACTCGCCATAGTTTGGCAGGTATGTCTTCGACACGATGCCCAATATGCGTCCGTGCTGCATCACGATGGCGCAGTTCATGAGCAAGTCGCCCACATGCACTGGAGCGCCCACGATAGAGATGATGTCGAGGCTGCGCGTCTTCTCGAGCATCTTCACCACGGCTGCCTCGGTAGCATCGATGAGGGTCTGCTGATAGAAGAGATCCTGACATGTGTATCCCGTGATACTCAACTCTGGAAATACGATTATTTCCACACCTTTACTGTCGGCCTCATAAATCTGGTCGAGCATCTTCTCTGCATTGAAGTCAACGTTTGCCACCCTCATCTCGGGTATTGCAGAGGCAATTGTCACAAATCCGTATTTCATAATTTATAATGCATAATTAATAATTATCACTTTCGTGGTCGTCGGGTCACGCAATTCTTCATTTCCCCGTGAGGTTTCATCTTATTGTCACTTGCGTGGCGCCATATCCGTATTCGCGGAACGAGGCGTCCTGAAACATACACGACTTGTACTTTGTCCTGAGTTCGTGGAGTATTGCCTGTCGCAAGATGCCTTGGCCCTTGCCATGAATGAAGACTATCTTCTTGCCGCGGTTCTTCATCTGCTCTTTCATAACAGAATTAAACTCGCGCAGTTGATACTGCAGTATCTCCGTATTGTTCATGCCCGAAGTGGTCTCGAGCAGTTCGGAGGAGTGCAAGTCGACCACCAGTATCTCTTTCTCATCTTGCTTCTTTTCCCCCACCATCTTGTTTGTGCTGGGGATGGGCTTTGCTTCTTCCTTCTCCACCAGAGGAAACAGCAGTGCCGGCTGCTCGAAGTAGATGTTCTGCCGGAAAGTGTGGAGTTTGAAGAACTTCACGCCGTCTATCCTCAGGTCGGCACTGACGGGTGCTTTCAGTAGGAAAGGTTTGTCGTGCTTGTAGGCAATTAACTGTATCTGCACGTGCTCAATCTCGCTTATCTGCGAGTGGGACAGTTCCTCGATGAAGTATTTCGTGTTCGGCTCGACGACGTCGGTGTGTCGCAGGCTCCATCGCGATGCCTCGGCGGAGAGGTATGTGAAGTTGATGAAGAAATTACTGTCGTTCACTATATAGCACTCGAAAGTGGTATTGCTCATGTCGCGGGCATCGACAGGCACGAAGGCGAGCCACACGCTCAGCACGTCGCCTCCTTCACGCTCCTGTGCCTCAGGCCGACTTTCCTCTCGCTTGTCGTTAAGGTTTAGGTTGACGCTAACGTTGTCGTCGACGTCGGCCTTCTTCTTCCGGCTCTCCACGCTATGCGCCGACGAATAGTCGTTGGTATCATCTACCACGACGACATCGTTCAGCGTCATCGGTATCTGGAAGCCGTCGGCATCCTCCACCAAGACGATGTTCTTACCTTGGAATCCGGCCACCGTACCGCCGCCCGTCTCACTGAGAAATACTACTTTGTCACCAATTTTCATATCGCTTGCGTTTATCACTGTCGAAGAGAGTAGCCAGTACAAAGGCTTTGTACTCTGAGTACACGGGCCTTGTACGCAGAGTACATGGTTCTTGTACTCGCAGTACATGGGCTTTGTACTGATGTCTCTCTATCGTTTCTGTATCTTTGAGTTGTTCTTTTCCTTATGTATTAAAGCATCTGAGAGAAGCTATCTCCGCTTCGGGATGAGTATCGAGCTGTCGCCGTAGCTGAGGAAGCGGAACCCGTTTTCGAGAGCGTAGGAGTACACCTTCCGCCAGTCGTCGCTGATGAAGGCACTGATGAGGAGCAAGAGGGTGCTCTGTGGCTGATGGAAATTCGTAATCAGCCGCTCTACGTAATGAAAACGATATCCTGGTGCAATTATTATGCGCGTAGTGGCATTTATCACCTCTATACCCTTGCTGTCCATCCATGCGAGTATAGCCTCGAGTGCTTCCTGTTCCGACTCTTTGTCTCTCCCTTCTTTCTTCTGGGTTTCCCTCCCCAATGAGGGGGCAGGGGTGGGCTTTTCCTCCTCATACGGCTGCCACTGCCCGACATGTATGTCGTCTTCGTCGGCAGCGGGATTGTCGCGCAGCATCATGCCTATATAGTAGAGACTCTCTATTGTCCTCACGCTTGTTGTCCCCACGGCCACCACGCGACAGTCGTGAGCAAGGATGCTTTCTATCGTCCTGCGGCTCACGGCGAATGCCTCGCTGTGCATGTCGTGCTCGCCTATGCGCTCACTCTTTACCGGGCGGAACGTGCCTGCACCCACATGAAGTGTGAGCTCTGCCGTGTCGATCCCGCGGCTGCGGATGTCGCTGAGCACGCGCTCGGTGAAATGCAACCCTGCCGTAGGTGCTGCAACCGAACCTTTTATCTTCGAGTATACCGTCTGATATGTGCTCTTGTCGCTTTCCTCTGACGCTCTGTTCAGATATGGAGGAATAGGCAGTTCGCCTACCCTGTCGATCACTTCGGCAAACGACATCCCGGGCGCATCCCATCTGAACCTGACCTCATAGCCTGTGCCTACAGCACCTCCGAGCGTTGCCGTCAGGCGAAGACCGTCGCCGGCGTCGAGCACCAAAGGCTCACCTTTCCATTTCTTCAGATTGCCCACCATACACACCCAGCTGCACTCCCCCGTCTGCTGGAACATGCTCTCGTAGTCGGCAGGAGCATGTGGCTCGAGAAGGAACACCTCTATCCGTGCGCCGGTGCTCTTCCTGAAATGTATACGAGCCTGTATGACTTTCGCATTGTTGAACACCATCAGTGCCCCTGTGGGGATATATTTCCCCACGCTGCGAAAGACATCCTCGCCCACCGTGCCGCCATCATACACAAGAAGCTTGCTCATGTCGCGCTCCGGGGCAGGATATTTTGCTATCCGCTCGTCGGGAAGAGCGTAGTCGTAGTCTGAAATGCGTATATCTTTTGTCGTCATAATCTTATCTCCGTAAATCCATATTCCACTATGGCGCGTATCAGCACATAGCCCAGCGTTGCCACCATCACCAGCACCACCATCGCCACGTCTTCATGATCGTAGCCCGTCGAGGTGTAATGAGAGGATATGTAGCTGTAGCTTGAATAGAACTTGCCCACCGCAAAACGATATACTCCGTACATCGCCACGCCTATCACTGCCCCGCACAGCAGTCCCATCACTACGTCGCTGGGAAAATGCATGCCCAGATAGACGCGCGAATAGCCGTTCAGCAGCGACCACACGACGAGCCACAGCGTGAGCACTCTGCTCCTCACAAGCAGCGCCATGAACACTGCAAGGGATAGAGTGTTTGCCGAATGGGCAGAGAAGAAGCTGAACGAATCGTCGCCGACGCCCCACACCGTATCTATCCACGATGCAATCGCCGGATCCTGATACGGACGAAGTCTGCCCACAGCGGGCTTCACCAATCCGTTGCATACGAGGCTCGACAGCAACACGCAAGCCAGTGCAGCAGCAATGATGAGTGCCACACGCGATGCACGCTGATTGTTCCTCACGACGAGCATTATCATCGCCACATAGAGGAGCGACCACGTCAGAGGCTCGGTGATACCAGCCATCACTCCATCCACGAAGATAGAGTCGGAGCCATTCAGGAGCCTCATCAGAGAATAGTCGAGTTCTACTATGCGGTCAATCATATTATTTCCAGTCCTTCAGTGTTAATCCATCCTGTCTCGCCATCGGAGAGGCGAACGCCATAGCAGCCCTCCGCCGTGTCGACAATCTTCACCTCTGTGCCCTCGTGCAGGCTCTTCACGGATGCGCTGCCAACGGCAGGCGATTTGCGCAGTTCCACCTGCGGCGCGACAATGACAGCCCTGCTGCTGTCGCTGATACGGGAATACGAAACCGCAGCCATCAATATGGCTATCACGCACGCCACTGCAGCAAGCATACTGCCCCACAGCGACCATCGTCTCACCTGCGGTTGCGGAGCGAAGAGGAAGGCAAGCATGAGCACGAGCGACAAGGCGATGAGAACAATCGAGAGCACTGCCCAGCTGTCTACGGCAAGACGGCCCGAAATGCCGTTAAGCCACTGCAGCAGGATGAACGGCTCCGACGGATATATCTTATCCTTCGTACGCTGACGGGCAAGACGGAGATTATGCTTCACATCTCCATTGCCTGGCATGTATTTCAATGCACGCTCAAAGCAAAGGATACTCTTGCCTATATGCTCCGTGCGGTAGTAGGCACATCCGAGATTGTAATACACTCGTCCGTCACCCTCTGCAAGCACCTTTTCCCACTCACCGATTGCGGCTTGATAATGCCCGGCTTCGTACAGGCTGTCGGCACTGGTATCGGCAGACACCGTGGCCGCATGCATCAGGAGTGCCAAAAGGATAAGTGAGAATCCCTTAACACTCTTCTTGCTTCTACCCTCTTTTTTCTTCCATCTTGCCGCCTGCTCCTCAGCCTCGATAATAGCTCTGTGGGCAGCATCGTATGTCTTCTGCATATTACCCGTTTTATCGCCTGGCGCATATCGTTCGAACTCACACTCGTCGAGCGCCTCGATGAATGTCTGTCGTGTCGCCTCGTTGATGCCACGCTCCTCGAGAGCACTGGCGATATTCTCTCTCGACAGCGACTCCGTAGGTATGTTCATCTTGTCGGCAGCATAGCCCCAGAGAGCACGCAGCACTTCGTCGTAGAACTTCTCGCTCTCGCCTTTCTCCATCATGCCGCGGGCACGCTTCAGTCTTCGTCCGGCCACCTTGTTGGCCTTGCGTCCACGCTGACCGATTATATCGGCATTGCGAATAGCACGTCGACGGAACGTCAACAGCAGGACGATGAACATGACAAACGGCACGGCTATCGCTGCCCAATAGCGCTTTGTGGCAAAGAACATCGCAGAGGTATGGGCAGATGCTGAAGTAGTCGGCATCAGCCCGCGGATGTCGTTATCGTTTATTGCCCCTTGCCTCTTACTGCCAGACTCCCCGGCATTATCGCCCTCGACATCTATCTTGATAGCATCGGTAGAGAGAGTCTTGTAGCCGTTGGACGAAGTATCATAATAAGTGAATTTTATCGGAGGCACGACATAGTGCCCCTTGTTACGAGGCACAATGATATACTCCTGAGCGACACTACCCTCAATGCCGTTCTGGGTAAGTCGGGTGTTGTCGGATGGTTTGGGATCATATTTGTCGAAATCCTTCGGAAGATTTATTTCTGGGAAAGTGAGCAGCTTCAGGTTGCCGTTGCCCGTTATTTCCACTTTGAGAGTAACGGGATCGCCGGCATTCACTGCATTTTTATCAACCGATGCCTTTATCTTCATCTTCCCCACTCCGCCGGAGAAATCGGCCGGCTTGTCGGGAAGTTCTTCGACAGCAATCTTCACCGACGGCGCCACTATCTCGCGCTTCAGCTCCGTGTAGCCGGCACCACCATTGAGAAAAGCCTCCAAAGGATCTACGTTCTTGTTCTGCACTACGACTATTCCTTTGAACTTTATGCTCGGAATCTCCACCGTACCAGCCCTTTGCGGGTAGACCACATACTGACTCCACGTGACGCAACGATAGTTCTTTCCTCCGACATTCTCAATGTGGAAACTCTTCTGCTGCGGAAGTTCCACCTCCTGTACGTGACAGTCTTTCAGGTCGGGCATCTTACCCTCGAGCTGAGTAAGCTCCACGAGAGTGTACACCTTATACGTCACCAGCACGGCCTCCTGTTCCTTCACTCGCTGGCGGTTGGCTGATACTTTGATGAATAAGCTTGAAGGAGAAATGCTTGCAGGACTGTTGTCGGCAGAGTTATCCTCGCCGTGCATCTTCGGAGCACCACTGCCAGAGGGTGCCTTGCCTGATATCTTGATGGAGAATGGTTTTGCCGATACCGACTTCCCACCTATTATAGCCCGCGCTGCAGGGAATGTGTAGTCGCCTTCTTTAAGTGCATAGAGTGTATAAGTTATCTTCAGTGTCGATGACGACGAAGTGTGGCCGTTCACCATGTGATAGCTTGACGACCTCGACTCATACGGCCCAGCTATGACCTCATAGCCCTCCGTCGTCTGAAT
Source organism: Prevotella sp. (assembly GCA_017477435.1). Taxonomy (GTDB): domain Bacteria; phylum Bacteroidota; class Bacteroidia; order Bacteroidales; family Bacteroidaceae; genus Prevotella. The sequence continues at coordinate 50,623 of JAFUVV010000036.1, read as the reverse complement.
ACCTGAGCGGAAATCGGAGACATCCTGCGTGTCGATGACATACTCCACACGGAAATTCTCTCCGCATCTGACCGAAGCAGGTGCAGCAACCCTTATCGACTGGCTAAATGCAGCTGCCGATATCATCAATAAAACTATTATAGAAACAATATGTTGTCTTTTCATTTCTTCTTACCAGTTTTTGTCCAGATGCCTTGAACCCTGCCGCTGAGCGTCTTTTATCTTCTTCTGTGTGGCTCGCTCCTGTTGCATAGCAGCATTGAGCAGGCGTTCGGCATTGTCTTTACTTATAGAGCTCCGCTGCTGAGGTTTGTTCTGCTTGTCGGCATCGGAGTTCTTGTCGTTTTCCGTGTTCTGCTGTTTGTCGTTGCCCTGCTGCTTGTCGTCGTTGTTGCTGTCCGACTGTCCGCCACCTTGCTGTTGCTTGTTTCGCTGACACAGGGCGAGATTGTAGCGTGTCTCGTCGTCGGTGGGATTAAGGCGAAGACTCTCCTTGTAGGCTTCGATTGCCTCGCCATACATCTGATGTCGCTGACAGATAAAGCCTATATTATGATAACTCTTCGACAGCCGGAATTTGTTCTTCTCTATCTTCGACGCAGCTTGGAAATATTCTATAGCCGACGAGTCTTGGTTCTGCATGAGCAGAGCACAGCCGTAGTTGTACAATGCCTGCGGATTTTGTGAGTTTGCTGCCACGGCCTTCTGATAATCTGCAAGTGCTTTGTCGTAGAGGCCGGAGCGGAAGTGGCGGTTGCCATTCTTTATGTGCATCCGGTCTTTAGTCTGAGCACCAGCCGATGCTGTCGCCAAGATGAAAAGCAACAACAACGGAGCGGCATGTGGAGCAGCGATACGAGAAAGGAATTGCTTTATGCGACTGAATATCACTCCGTCTTTCCTGACGAGCAATGCTTCAATAATTAGCAGGATGACAATTATCAGGGCTATCCATGGTGCCTGTTCTGCATATTCACTATAAGAAACGTTTTCTGTCTCTCCTCGCTGGAGTCGAGAAAGAAAGTCATCGAGTTGGTCTTGTGCCGACGATGTATTGTCTACGTGTATGTAGAGTCCTTTTCCTGCTGAGGCAACTTCCTGGCACATTTGCTCGTTGAGGGCTGTCATGACGACGTTGCCGGTATTATCTTTGAGGTAATCGCCGTCGGCCATCTTGATTGGTGATCCTTTAGTACTCCCCACTCCCATGACCACAATGTTGTAGCCTCTGCCGCTTGCCTTCTGTGCTGCTTCTGTGGCTCCTCCCTCATGGTCTTCACCATCGGTGACGATGATGATAGCCTTGCCGATGCCTTCTGCCTGAGTGAAGCTGGCTGAAGAGAGGGTAATGGCACGGGCGATGTCGGTGCCTTGCGTCGAGATGAGCGCAGGGGAGATAGACTGCAGGAACATCTTTGCCGATACGAAATCGTTTGTTATCGGCAACTGTACGAAGGCGTCTCCAGCAAAGACAACGATACCGAGTTTATCTTCGGAGAAATGGTCTATCATATTACTGACGAGCATCTTTGTCTTTTCCAAACGTGATGGTGCCACATCAGTGGCGAGCATGGAGTTGGAGACATCGATGGCCACAACGACTTCTATGCCATTGCGCTTTTCGTTAGACACTCGTGTGCCCATCTGCGGTCGGGCAATTATGACAACCAGCAGCGCGAGTATGACAAGGAGCAATACTCGTTTTACGGCATCGCGTCGCCAGGAGTAGCCAGTGATCATGCTCTTTACGAGTGGTGCATCGCCAATGTCGGCTATCTTCTTCCGCTGTCGGAAGAAATCGGCAATGAATATAAGTGCCACTGGTATGAGCAGCAGCATGAGCCATAGATATTGTGAATCAGCAAAACGCATTTTTTTCTATTGATAATTTACAATTGACAGTTGAAATTATGATTACTCAAGTCTTGGAGTCAAGTGTGCCGGTCCTACTGGTATGAAATATGCATTAAGCATTCCATTATGGTATTCTCCTTAGCAGGACGTATCTGACGAACAGTTCCAGGAGCAACAACACGAATGCAGCGATGGCAAATCGTTGGTAGGCTTCGTAGCGCTTTGAGAATGTCTGCACTTTCATCTTTGTCTTCTCGAGTTTATCTATATCAGCATATATCTGCTTGAGTTCTTCGTTGTTGGTTGCCCTATAGAAATTGCCGTCGGTGGTGTTTGCTATCTGCCGCAGTGTCTCTGTATCGATCTCCACAGGGATATTGACATATTGTACTGTTCCTCCGACATGCATGGGGTATCGTGCCACGTTGTTTGTGCCCACTCCGATGGTATATACACGTATTCCGAAACTTTTTGCTATCTCTGCTGCCGTGAGTGGCGAGATGTCGCCGCAGTTGTTGCTTCCGTCGGTGAGGAGTATGACCACCTTGCTTTTTGCTTTCGACTCTTTCAGTCTCGACACGGCGTTGGCGAGTCCCATCCCCACGGCTGTACCGTCGCTGATGAGTCCTCGAGCTGTCATATCGGTGGACACGGCGTTGAACATGCTCATCAGGCTTGCATGGTCTGTTGTCATCGGGCATTGCGTGAATGCTTCTGCGGCAAAGATGGTGAGTCCGATGTTGTCGTTTGGTCTGCCGGCGATGAATTCTGCTGCCACGTTCTTTGCTGCTTCCATGCGGTTGGGTCGCAGGTCTTCGGCAAGCATCGATGTCGATACGTCCATTGCCATCATGATATCGATTCCTTCCACCGACTTCTTTCCCCAGGCATTGTGTGTCTGCGGTCGTGCAAGGACTACGACGAGCATCGTGAAGACGAGGCATCGCAGCAGTGTGGGGAGATGGATGAGCCGTGTGCGCCAGCTCTGGGCACCGTATTCGAATGCCCTGGTGTCGCTCATCTTCATTGTCGGCTGCTGACGGCTGCCATGGAAGATATACCAGACGAGGTATGGTATGATGAGCAGCAGTAGCAGGAAGTATTCTTTATTGGCAAATTCCATTTCTTCTTTTCGCTTGGGGCTCTATGCCATCTACATTCTGTAGAGGCTTATCATTATATAAACGAATATTGCGGCGACGGCGACGGTCAGCACCGCGATGAGTGCTTTTGTGAGTCTGCGGTCGGCAATGCGTCGCTTTTCGTCAGTGGTTATCTGTGGCACGATGCGTTCCTCTGTGGGCTGACCTTCTATCTTCGTGTCGTCGATGAAGCGGATGGCATTCACGAGATTGAGGTCGTTCTCGTTGGTGAGTGCAGAGTATTTTGCGAATTTCACAAGGTCGGCAGTTGAGAACAGTTCTCTCAGTTCTTCGAGCATCACTTTGTCGTCGGCAGCCTGTAGGTTTTCTATTATCTGGCTAGTGGTCATCTCCATTGCGTTGAAGCCGAAGCGCTCGAAGATATACTGGCGCAGGGTGTCGGTGAGCATTGTGTAGTAGGTCTTCTGATCGTCGGAATAGACGATTTTCTCCTGCTTTATCTTTTCTATCGCGGTGAGTGCTTTCTGATGGGCTGGCACGTGTCTGACTATTCTTATCCGCGAGATGATGGGTTTGTTCTGTTTGAGCCGCACATATAGATAATATATCATTGCTGCGAGCACAACCATGAGCATGCTCCACCAGAACAGCCCTTTCCACTCTGCCCAGCTGAAGGGGTTGTCCTGCACATCCTTCGGTGGGAAGAACTGGTTGGGGTGGAGTGTGTCTACGTCGAGGGTGACAACCTTCAGTGCGAGTGTATTGCCTTGGTATTCTTTTCCGTCCACCTTCACCGTCATGGCAGGAATGGCATAGAGTGATTCGTCGAATGAGGTGATTCTCACCTTTCGTGTCACCTCCTTTGCATCGTTGTCGGTCATGACGGAGTCTTCTGCCGTCACGCTGATAATCTCTACTCCGGGGGCGATATATTGTCTTTCCTTCAGTTCGGGCCAAGCAATCTGTTTTCCTCGCGGCAGTGTCACCTTCACCTTCATGTCGGTCTGCTCGCCAATGTATATTGCCACGGAGTCAAGTTCCTGCTTTACGGATACTTGTCCCGAGGCAACGACTGTGAACATGGCCATCAACAATATGCTGATCTTTCGTTTCATTCTTGTTCTTTTTTGTTGAGTGAGAAGCGAGATATGAATTATGAATTTTTCATTCTTCATTATCTTCCTCTGCTGTCGAAGAGCATCATCATTTTCTTCACATAGTCGTCTGATGTGCTTATCGACACTGAGTCTACCTTGCTTCTGCTGAAGGCATTCTTCAGTTCTTTCTGCTTCTCAGTCCATCTGCGTGCATACATCTGCCGCAACCGTCGCGACGATGTGTCGATATACATTTCGTGCATCGTCTCGGCATCTTTCACTCTCATGAGTCCCACGTTGGGCAGCTCAGTGGCAAACTGGTCGTACACCTGGAGTGCCATCACGTCGTGCTTACGGTTGGCTATCTGCAGCTCTTGGTCGAAGGGCTTCTCTGTGAAGAAATCGCTCAGGAGGAACACTGTGCAGCGTCGTTTCATCATCCGAGTGAGGTATTCCACGGCATAGCCGATATCGGTACGCTGGCTTTCGGGCTTGAAGTCGAGCATCTCGCGGATGATGTAGAGGATGTGCTTGCGTCCTTTCTTAGGGGGGATATATTTCTCTATCTTGTCGGAGAAGAAGATTACTCCGATTTTATCGTTGTTCTGTATTGCACTGAACGCTATCGTCGCAGCAATCTCCGTTGCCATGTCGCGCTTTGTCTGGCTGTGAGTGCCGAATTCGAGCGACCCCGACACATCGACAAGCAGCATCACCGTCAGTTCGCGCTCTTCTTCAAACACTTTCACGTAGGGGCGATTGAAGCGTGCCGTCACGTTCCAGTCGATGTCTCTCACGTCGTCGCCGAACTGATATTCCCTCACTTCGGAGAAGGCCATACCCCTACCCTTGAAGGCAGAGTGGTACTGGCCGGCAAATATATTCTGGCTCAATCCGCGAGTCTTTATCTCTATCCTGCGGACTTTTCCTAACAGTTGATAATTGATGTCTGACAATTGAGAATTGATAATGGATGATTGATAATGGATAATTATGATTAGACCGAGAGGGTGGAAAGCCCCGCCAAGCCTCCCCATGGGGAGGAAGGTTACTAGGTTAAATGTTGGATGTTGAGCCCAAAGGGCTTTCGTTCTTCGTCTTTCGACATCGTCCCTTCGTTAGCATCAGCGTTTTCGTCTTCGTTTTCCGTTTTCACCTTTCACCTTTCAACTTTCACCTTTCCTCAGGGCACTTCCACCTTATTTATTATTCTGCTCACGATTTCCTCGCTGCTCACGTTTGTTGCCTCTGCCTCATAGGAGAGTCCTATCCTGTGGCGCAGCACGTCGTGGGCTATTGCCCTGACATCCTCGGGCACCACATATCCGCGATGCTTTATGAAGGCATAGGCGCGGGCTGCCTTGGCAAGATTGATGCTCGCACGCGGAGAACCGCCGAAGGTGATAAGGTCTTTCTGTTCGGGGATACCATAGCGGTCGGGATAGCGGCTGGCGAAGACGATGTCGGCAATATACTGCTCTATCTTCTCGTCGATATACACCTGCTCCACCACCTCGCGGGCCTTCAGTATCTCCTCGGCACTGGTCACCGGGGCCACCGTAGGGAGCTCGCCGCGAAGGTTCTCGCGGATGATGAGTTTCTCTTCTTCGAGCGTGGGATAGTCGATCACCACCTTCAGCATGAAACGGTCTACCTGTGCCTCGGGCAGCTGATAGGTGCCCTCCTGCTCAATGGGGTTCTGCGTAGCCATCACGAGGAACGGCGACGGCAGGCCGAACGTGTTGTCGCCCAGCGTGACCTGATGCTCCTGCATGGCCTCGAGCAGAGCGCTCTGTACCTTCGCCGGAGCACGATTGATCTCGTCGGCAAGGATGAAATTGGCAAACACCGGTCCTCGCTTCACCTGGAACTTCTCCTCTTTCTGCGAATAGATCATCGTGCCTATCACGTCGGCAGGAAGCAGGTCGGGAGTAAACTGTATGCGGCTGAAGCTTGCATCCACAAGCTGAGCCAGCGTCTTTATGGCCAGCGTCTTTGCCAGACCAGGCACACCTTCGAGCAGTATATGCCCGTCGCTGAGCAGCGAGATGAGCAACCCGTCGACAAGATGCTTCTGCCCGACAATGACACGCTCCATGCCATTCACAATATTAGAAACGAATCCACTGTGCTGCCCAATGAGCACATTCAATTCTCTGATATCTACATTTTCTGCCATACCTTTTCTTTGTTTGTTACTAAATCGAGTGCAAATTTACAACAATAATGCCACACCCACGCGCGTACGTGAACTAAAAAGTATTAATAAAAGATTAAAAGGGTAAAAAGAAACCATAAAAAACGTTGCTGGCAATAAATCCTGGGCAGAGTACAAAGGCCATGTACTCACAGTACAAAGGTCATGTACTCACAGTACAAAGCTCATGTACTCCAAGTACAGGGCCCATGTACTGCCACCTCCGTTTCAAGCCAAGTGGATTGCATGAAGCAGACAGCCGGCTCCGAGAAGCCGGCTAAGAGGCTCTTTGTCGCTGGCTATGATACTCCTAGCCCGCGGCTAAAGGCCTTTTAGCCGATGGCTGCAAGGGTCGTTACTAAAGAGCAGGACGCTTTTCTGTCGGCCGCTGACACTATGGCCTCCAAAGGGAGAAAAGCAAAAGCGAGCCTGAGAATGTCAGACTCGCTCTACATTTTGCATTATACAATTTTCTTTTTCCTCTTTCTTCGCCTCGGCGAGGGGTCGGTAACGCTATCGTCACCTCCTGTACTTGAAGCTTGAGCCGCCGACGAACTCGCGCATGATGCTCGTCGGAGGTATCTCCTTGTCGCTCACGGGCATGAAGTAGTGGATGAACTTCAGCAGCCGATGGGCTTCGGAATACTCGGGGCAGTTGCGGGGAACGGACCCGAGGATGACTTCGGCATGGGGACGGAGCACGGCAAACTCGATGTTGAGGGCGGAGTTGAACATCGCATCGGCAGTCTCCTGGAAGGGGGATATCCACTTATCTTCAGCCTCACAGACATTGCGCCAGTGGCTGATAGTCTCCTGTGCAGTGAAAGCTCCCTTGTTGTAGTCGCGTATGATGCGGCGAAGGAGGCGGTTGTCGTGGGTGGGTATCCAGTTGTGGTCGTCGAGGGAGATGTTGGTGAGTGCCGAGACGTAGATTCTGAACTTTGCACTCGACGGGATGCGCTCGGTTAGCAAAGGATTGAGGGCGTGGATACCTTCGATGATGAGAACGCTGTCGGAGGACAGCTTGAGCTTCTTGCCTTTATACTCTCTCTCGCCGGTGGAGAAGTTATACTCGGGCACCTCCACGCGGTCGCCGCTCATGAGGCGCTCGAGATGCTCATCGAGAAGCTTGCAGTCGACGGCGGCAATGTTGTCGAAATCGTATTGCCCATTGGGCAGAAGAGGGGTGTCGACACGATTTACGAAGTAGTCGTCCGTAGAGAACGATACTGGTCGCAGACCGCATGCAAGCAGCTGAATAGAAAGGCGTTTGCAGAATGTGGTTTTACCAGAACTTGAAGGACCTGTGATTAGTACGATGCGTATGGGATTCTCTTCGCGGCGGAAGCGGCGGTCGATCTCTTCTGCTATCTGCACGATGCGTTTTTCCTGCAGTGCCTCGCTCACCTGTATAAGCTCCGATGCCTTGCCACGGATAATGGCTTTGTTGACATCGCCAGCATTGGAGAGACGCATGATGATGTCCCACTTCACTTTCTCAGCAAACATCTCGAATGTCTTCGGCATGTCTATCTTCTCCGCCAGACGGAGCGGATTCTTCTTGTCGGGCACGCGGAGAAGCAGGCCGTCGTGATAGTGCTCGAGGGCCCACACAGAAAGATAACCTGCCGAGGGCACAAGGGGACCATAGTAATAGTCGGCAGTATCGCCGAGGGTATAGTAGTCGCTATACACCTGTCCGCTTGTCTCGAGCAACTTCACTTTGTCTGCAAACCCACGCTCTGCGAAGACACGAACAGCCTCCTCGGTGGTGGCTTCGTTGCGACGGAAAGGCATATCGAGGTCGATAATCTCCTGCATGCGGCGGCGTATCAGTTCGACATCGTCGTCGGTGAGGGGCTCGGAGTTCTTTTTCTTGAAGTTGCAGTAGTATCCCTGCGACAGCGGATGCTCGATGAAAAGCTTACTGCCAGGGAACACGTCGACAGTTGCCTTGTATAGCACAAAGCACAACGAACGCACATAGACGCGATGGCCGGAACCTTCGCGGGCATCGAGAAACTCTACGTCGCGATTCTGAAAGAGCCGGAACTTGAGGCCCTGCGAAGTATTATTCACTTTTGCCGAGACAACGGGATAAGGAAGGTTGAGCTCGTCGGCATACTCTTGATAAACTTCTATCAACGATGTTCCCTCTGGGAAGCTCTTCGTGATGTTGTTGTTTTTACAGCGGATTTGAAGCATCGGGACAGATTAACAAAAATGACAAATTAACAAATTAACGCCTTAACGTGGAGTGTGGAGTGACAGCCCATCCTCTTAACCATTCCAGAGGAAAAGAAAGGAGATGGTACAGTGCTCGCGCTGAGGGACATATTCATCCCCCGGGGGAAGACTAGGAGGGGTCTATCCTCTTTATTTCTTCATATATTCGTTGCACGGGGAGCCCCATGACATTGAAGTAGCTGCCGGAGATAGACGTCACACCGACATAGCCAATCCACTCTTGTATACCATAGGCACCGGCTTTGTCGTAGGGAGCGTAATTGCTGATATAGTAGGATATCTCAGCATCTGTGAGCCTCTTGAACGTCACATCGGTCACAACAGAGAACAGTGTTTTACGCTCTGCGGTGAGCAGGCAGACGCCTGTAATCACCTTGTGAGTCTTCCCGCTTATCGACTTCAGCATCCTGCGTGCATCAGCCTCATCGTGGGGCTTGCCAAGTATCTCACCATCACAGACGACAATCGTGTCGGCTGTGATGAGCAGCTCGTCGGGGGTGATAACGTATGCCTGTGCCTTTTCATTGGCAATATACTCCGCAATCTTCTCCGGAGGGAGGTTGTCGGGATAGGATTCGTCGATCCCATCGATTGTCTTCACCTCGAAAGGTATGCCCAGCCCCTCAAGCAACTGACGACGGCGAGGTGAATTGCTCGCAAGGATTATCTTTTTCTCCATCTTCATCATCTCTACCATCCGAATGCACGCGAATCGCTCATCCACTTTCCCTGCACTCGCAGGACTTGCTCTATGACATCTCGCCCGCAGCCATATCCCCCACGCTTATCACTCACATAGATGCTGATGGATTTTATGTCGGGGCATGCATCGGCAGGACAGCATGGACATCCGACGGCACGCATGACTTCATAGTCGGGGACATCGTCGCCCATGTAGATTATCTCCGACATGTCATAGCCATACTTCTCGGCTATCTGTCTGAGGACATTCACCTTCACAGCTGCTCCCATATAGATGTCTTCCACTCCGAGATACTCATAGCGCTTGCGCAGTGCATCCGATGTTCCTCCCGTGAGCAGCACTATCCGCAGTCCCACTTTTTGTGCAAGTTGGATGGCATATCCGTCTTTGATGTTCACAGTGCGCAGCGGCATTCCGTTGTCGTCCATGGGTATCGTCTCTGCCGAGAGTACCCCGTCGACATCGAAGATGATTGCCTTTATTTTACTTAGGTCGTAGTTTATCATATCATCCTTTCGTTTCTTCGTTGACTGGACTCCATTTGTTGTGATGCACCCTGTCCCACTTCAGGCGCTCTTCGTTCTGCGGCTTACGCTCATCGGCTGGATATCCCACTGCCACCACACACAGCACTCCTACATTCCCTGGCAGCCCGAGGATGCTACGCACGACATCTTCCGTGGGAGTACCATCGGCAAGCTGCCGGCCACGGAGCTGTACCCAACAGGTGCCAAGCCCAAGTTCCTCGGCTTGGTACTGCATGCTCACGGCTGCTATCGAGCAATCTTCCACCCAGCAATCGTTTTCTTCTCTCTCCCCTGCTACTACTATAGCCAGCGGAGCATCTTTCACAAACTGCGCACCTGCGTCCTTCGACTCAGAGAGTCTATGCAGTGTGGCCTTGTCGTCTATTACGACGAACTGCCACGAACGCCTGTTCTTCGACGTCGGCGACATCAGGGCAGCTCGCAGAAGGAGCCTGACGTCGGAAGATGGCACTTCATCTGCCAAAAACTTGCGATGGCTGCGACGCCGCATCACTATTTCTTTGAAATCCACTGTAAGTTTTTTTATATTGAGCCTCAAAATTATCATAAAAAAACGACAAAGCAGAATTTAATCGACATTTTTTTTAAATTTTCTGAAATAAATCCCTATATTTGCACGTAATGAGTGAAATGGAGATAGAAATAGTGACGCGAAGCAGCAATCTGCCCGACCTGGGCGAAGGCGACTTCTTCCACAGCAGGGAGATGTTTGTGATAACAGAGAACACTCCCCTGCACAAGCCCTACATGCTCATAGCACGCGACAGCACCGGCCAAATCGTTGCCCACATGCTGGGAATCGTTATCAGGAAACGTATCTGGCTGCCACCGTTCATGTATGCCTACGGCCGTGTCTACGGCGAAGGGGTATATGCAGACAGCAGCGACAAGCAACGGGTGTTTCCGCTGTTGCTTGAGAGAATGACCAAGATATTCCGTCGCACCTTCTGCCTCTATTTCGAGTTCAGCGACCTGAGCACAAAGATGTTTGGATACAGAAACTTCCGCGAACAGGGATATTTCCACGTCAACTGGCAGGAGATCCACAACTCTTTCCTCGACGACAACCCTGAGGATATGCTCAGCGAGAAAATGAAGAAGAAACTCCAACTGGCAAGAAAGAGAAATGTTGCGACTCACTTGGTGACAGACCCCGACGAAATAACGACTTTCCACAAACTCACAAAGAAGTATTTCCGCTTCAGAGTGAGACGTCAGACGCCCCCGAAGAAACAGTTTATCCAATTCGCACAAAGTGCTAACACAAAGCTATTTGCATCCTATATTAACGACAAGATGATTGCAAGTGCAGTGTGTGCCTACTCCGGTGGAAATGCTTATCTATGGATGCTTGCCTCGAAGCGAAAGACATACTTCACGGCTCACCCCGACGCCGCCATCGTATGGCACATCATCAACGATGCCTACAACTCCGGGATGCAGCGCATCTGCTTCCTCGACGCGGGGCTTCCTATTCGGCCAAACTCGTACAGAGACTTTATTCTCGACTTCGGAGGAAAACCCGTGACGAAGTACAGATGGTTTAACATCTCAGTGCCATGGATGAATAGAATCGCACACTGGATGTTTAACTCATAAAACACGGGCTTAGCGAACCCTTTGGGTTTAAAAATGTTAAATCTTTGCGTTCCACATAATTTTATTAGAAAAAAGTCGTTCTTTTTCAAAGAAATTGAGTAATTTTGCAAGGTTTTTGTATACATATCAAAGCATCTGTTTGATATTCAATTGATTGAGAGGATAAATCAAAGGAATGAGACAACTAAAGATTCAAAAAAGTATCACCAACCGTTCAAGCGAAGCCTTGGACAAATACCTCGTTGAAATCGGCCGTGCTCCGCTTATCTCCATCGACGAAGAGATCGAGCTTGCACAGAAGATCAAGAAGGGAGGCCCGGAAGGTGAGAAAGCAAAGGACAAGCTGGTCACCGCCAACCTGCGCTTTGTCGTGTCTGTGGCAAAGCAGTATCAGCATCAGGGACTCACTCTGACCGACCTCATCGACGAGGGAAACATCGGACTTATAAAGGCAGCGCAGAAGTTTGACGAGACACGCGGATTCAAGTTCATCTCCTACGCCGTCTGGTGGATTCGGCAGAGCATCCTGCAAGCCATTGCCGAGCAGAGCCGCATCGTGCGACTGCCGCTGAACCAGGTGGGGTCGCTCAACAAGATCAACCACGAGATGAACCGCTTCGAGCAGGAAAACCAGCGCCGCCCTTCTATCGCGGAAATTGCCGACGCAACAAACCTCGACGAGGAGAAGATTGCCCAAAGCATGATGGCCGACGGCCACCACGTCAGCATCGACGCTCCCTTCCAGGAGGGTGAGGACAACACCATGCTCGACGTGATGCCATCAAGCGACGACAGCCGCACCGACCGACAGGTAGACCACGAGTCGATGGCTATGGAACTAAACTCCGTGCTCAACAAAGTACTCAAGGAGAGAGAGATAACCATCATAAAGGAATGCTTCGGAATCGACGGCCCGGAAAAAGGACTTGAAGAGATTGGCGACCGACTGGGACTCACACGGGAGCGCGTAAGGCAAATAAGAGAAAAGAGTATTGCCAAGCTCCGCGACAGCGGAAACGCAAAGATACTCATGAAATATCTCGGATAAAAAACAACATCTCCCCTCTTCCACCTGTTGGAACGAGGGGATTTTTATGACCGTCCGGCTGCAGTACAACGTTCTTGTACTCGGAGTACAAAGCCCATGTACCCAGAGTACAAAGCACAGACACCGAGAGTACATGGCCCATGTACCGAATCCAAGCGGCAAAGAAGCCTCCCTTCCACCAATTTCTCTCTCTTTTTATCTTTTTCACCTATATTTTTTTGTCAATAGACAAACTTTGATTATCTTCGCACGGAAATACCCAAAATCATGAGAATAAAGTTTTCGATTATGAACAGAAGAATCATCTTAGCAATCATTGCAGCGACGGCAGCCATCAGCGTCGATGCACAGAACACGTGGGAAGCGCCAAATAGCAACAAGCAGACAGAAGCCGTCGTGACAGAAGAAAAAACTGAAAAGAAAAGCAACGGCAAGACAGAAGACGCACAATACCTTCGCGGAAGAGTACCCGAGAAAGACGGAAAGGTGGTGTTCACCTTCAACGAAAAAGCCGAAGGCGCTGATGCAGAGGCGCTCTATGCAAAGACATATGAATGGATAGAGAAAATGACCGAAGGCGAAAACCAGATAAACTCGAGAATAGCACTGGTTAACAAAGGCGAACATAAAATAGTGGCCACATTCTCCGAATGGCTCGACTTCAGCCGCACGTTCATCTCCGTCGACCGCTCACGCCTCGACTATGTAATGACAGCAGAATGCAAAGACGGCGAGGTGAACATAGAAATATCGAGGATACGCTTCCACTACGACGAAGACCGCCCCACTCGCATGAACGTCACGGCAGAAGAGTGGATAAGCGACTCGAAAGCACTCAACAAGAACGACACAAAGATAGTGCGCGGGAGAAAAAAATTCCGCAAACATACCATCGACAGAATGAACGAAATAGGCAACAGCATGAAAATAGCCATAAGACTATAATAATGCAAAACAGACAAAACAACAAAATAGCCTGACAGAAGCATATGAACAGCAATAAAGACCGATTTTTCAAAATAAGAAACATACTCAACAGTATCTTCATACTCGGTGCCATCGCAGGAATGATCGTCTACTTCTACATGAACGAAAGCATCGGAGCGATCATCATCTTCGCCGCCATGGCACTGAAACTCGTTGAATGTTGCCTGAGAATGATGAGATGAGAAAGACATGCCTCACACTGCTCACCATCCTGCTCACTGTACTGGAAACAACAGCACAGGGCAACTACCGCTCTACCTACAACCAGGTAGACGCCAGAGGCAACGTCGTGCAACGCAACGACAACCGCAGCGACACGCTGAGCACCAACAAAGAAATACCAAAGGGACTGAAAGAATGGACCATCGACAGCCGATTCGGAGAAAGAACCATCGCCCCGACCGACACACTGAGCCACATGTTCCAAAACACTGTATTCACCTCAGGACCACGAGGAGAATACAACACCACCGGCAACATGGGCTCACCACGCATAAACCGAATCTACATCAACCGACCCGACAACGAGCAGTTCTGGTTCATTGAGCCATACGACTACTTCATCATAAAACCGGAAAACTTCCACTTCACAAACACACTCTCGCCATTCACCAACCTCACATTCTTCACCGCAGGCAACAGAACCAGCGGCGACGACCATTTCAAGGCGAAGTTCGGAGTCAACGCAGGAAAGAAAATCGGACTCGGATTCATCTTCGACTATATCTATGCACGAGGCTACTACAGCAACCAAAGCACATCCCACTTCAACTACACCGTCTACGGATCATACATCGCCGACAAATATGCCGCCCACCTCATAATATCCACAAACCACCAGAAAGTAGCCGAAAACGGAGGTATCACCAACGACTTCTACATCACACACCCCGAAACATTCGACGACAACTTCCAGGCAAGCGAGATACCAACGATGATGAACTCCACCTGGAACCGCAACGACAACCAGCACATCTTCTTCAACCACAGATACAACATCGGATTCCACCGTAAAGTGAAAATGACCGACGAAGAAATAGCAGCACGAAAATTCGCCATCGAAGCAAAACGACAAAACGATGCCGAGAAGGAAAAAGAAAAAGCACGACGCAGAGCACGACAGCAAGGCGAACTGTTCGACGAAGAAGAATACGAGAAAAACCGCACCACAGCAGCACGGCCCGACAACGCAACTATCGTCGACAACGACAACACACAAAACGACTCAACTGCCGTCGACAACAAAAGAATAAGCATCGACGGAGTCGACGTGGCCAACCAGATGGCAGTCGGCAACAAAGAAAACGAAACAGCCGAAAAGACCGACACCACCTGGATGAAAAACGAATACGTCCCCGTGACAAGCTTCGTACACACCCTGCAGGCAGACAACTACAAACGCATCTTCCAAGCCTACAGAACACCAGCCGCCTATTACCCCGACACATACTACGACATCGGCACCTACTCCGGCGACTCCATCTACGACAAGACAACCCACTACCGCATACGCAACACCCTGGCCATATCACTGCTCGAAGGATTCAACAAATGGGCAAAGAGCGGGCTAAGGGCCTTCATCACCAGCGACCTGCGACACTTCACCCTCCCCGACACCACTGCAGAACACCAATCCTCACACAACGAGCATAACATCAGCATCGGAGGAGAACTCTCAAAACGGCAAGGACACACATTCCACTACTCCCTACTCTTCGAGACATGGCTCCTCGGAGAAGACTCAGGACAAATGGACCTCAAAGCAAACACCGACGTCAACGTCAAACTCTTCGGCGACACCATGAGAGTGGAAGCATTCGCACGCGCAGCACTACAAAACCCCGGCTTCTACTTCCGACACTATCACTCACGCAGATACTGGTGGGACAACACCGACCTGAAAAAGACAAAGAGCACCCACATCGGAGGACACCTCAGCTACGACAAGACAAAGACACGCATCGGAATAGCATTCTCCAGCATCGCCGACTACACCTACATCGCCGCCTCCCACATAATGTCGGAAGCAGGCATGCCATGCGGACAAACCTACGACGTACGTCAGCACGACCACCCCATAAGCATACTCACCGCATCACTGCAGCAAGACATCAAGCTCGGGCCGCTAAACCTGCAAAACGTCCTCACACTGCAGAAGTCGAGCAACGAAGACATACTCCCCCTGCCGACGGTCAACCTCTACTCAAACATCTTCATGCGCTTCAAGGTGGCACGCGTACTCAGCTGCGACATCGGCGCCGACATGAGATACTTCACCTCCTACTACGCCCCCGAATACAGCCCCGCCCTCGGACGCTACGTCACACAGAGCGGAGAAAACACAGTGAAGATAGGCAACTACCCCATCATCAACGCCTACGCAAACTTCCACCTCAAGCAAACAAGGTTCTTCATAATGATGTCGCACATCAACGAAGGCACCTTCAACCGAGGATACTTCCTCACACCACACTATCCCCTCAACCAGCGAGTACTACGCTTCGGCGTCAGCTGGAACTTCTACAATTGAAAATGGATAATTAACAATGGATAATTATGATTAGCTCGAGAGTGAGGAAAAAACCACCTGACCACCCCAAGGGGAGGAAGGTTAGTGTAGAGTGTAGAGTTGAGAGTGTAGAGTTCCCGTTATCGTTTTCGTCATCGTTGTTTCGTTAGCGTCAGCGTTTTCGTCATCGGCCTTTCGTCATCGTTTATCGTTCTTTCGTCATCGTTTATCGTCCCTTCGTCATCGTTTATCGTTCTTTCGTCATCGTTGTTTCATGCAGATCTCGCAGATTCGGCAGACAATTTTCAATTTTATGTCGTTTCTCACCATGAAGTTTGGCTGCACCTCAGCATAGAGCAAGCTCTCTGCCTTCGGTTTGCACAAACTTTCAACTTTCAACTTCCCTCCTACATGTCTCCTTCTCTCGACTTAATGGAATTTGTGGAAAAGAAAATCCTTCCACGCTACACACAGTTTGATGCTGCCCACAACATGCAGCACGTAACATCCGTCATACGCCGTTCGCTCGCCATCGCACGACACACCACGGCCGACATCAACATGGTCTACGTCGTCGCCGCATACCACGACCTCGGTCTCTGCGGGCCACGAGCCGTCCACCACATCACCGGCGCAAAGATCCTCGCCACCGACCAACGCCTGCAGCGATGGTTCACACCCACACAGATAGAGATCATGAGACAAGCCGTGGAAGACCACCGCGCATCCGCATCGCATGCGCCACGCTCCATCTACGGACGCATCGTCGCCGAAGCCGACCGAGACCTGCGCCCCGACGTCGTCTTCCAACGTGCCATAGACTTCGGACTCGACAACTACCCGCAGCTCACAGAAGAGCAGCAGTGGCAGCGATTTCGTGAGCATATGACAGAGAAATACTCCGCCACAGGCTACATACAGCTATGGATAGAGGGTTCCGAAAACCACCATCACCTCGAAGAACTCAGAAAAATAATAAAAGACGAACAACAGCTTCACTCCTACTTCGCGAGACTCTATTCTAAGGCAAGAGAAAAAAGGTTTTGAGTTTTAAGTTTTGAGTTTTAATTCAACTTTCGCAAGTAGGAGTTAACGGGAGTTAGCTCGCTGCGCTCGCCGGAGGAACGTGCTGTTGAGCGCAGCGAAAAAAAGGGACAATAGACTTGCATATGTCCGTTAACTCCCGTGGTCGAAGACCACTAACTCCCACTAACTCCTGTTAACTCCTACTTCCAAAACTTCAGTACCTACGAAACTTAAGTAAACAATTAATTCCTACCCCCCAAGGGGAGGAAGTTTAGTGTAGAGTGTAGAGTTCCCGTTTTCGTTGTTTTCGTTTTTTCGCCAGTTTTCGGAATCTAAATATTCATTCCGAAAGAATACTAAAATTTCGAAATCAACGAAAATATTTCTGTTCCTTCCGCGCTTTCCGTAGTTAAACGTCATCGTTCTTTCGTCATCGTTTATCGTCCCTTCGTCATCGTTTTCGTCAACTTTGCCCGGTCGCAGTACAAGGACCATGTATCTCGAGTACAAAAGCCATGTACTCACAGTACAAAAGCCGTGTACTCAGAGTGCAAAGCCCATGCACTGCCTCGGGCAGAGAAAAGTATCTCCTCCGACGCTGCCTGGCGCCCGGGCATGGGATGCTGAATGAAGGTCATGAGCGGAATATGAGGTCGGCGACGATCTTCATGTCGGTCGGCGTGATGGGGTATGGTGCGAGAACCTCGGATGGGGAAATGTATCCAGGTGGGGGTTGACGGCTGCCGTCGGAGGGGTAACGGGATGAGAAGAGGGTGATGCTTTCTGCCATTTTCCCTTGTGCCCAGAGGGTGTAGGCGAGTCCAAGTGTGACGTCGGTGATATAGCTTCTTTTCGGGTCGTCGTCGATGGTGGCGGCATCGCCCGCCCGGCTCTGCGGAGTGGCTGTGAGTCTGCGGAACTGCTGTTCGGCTTTCTCGGCTTGTCCAGTCATGAGCAGTGCCCAGGCGAGGGCGGCGGCGGTCTCCGGGTCGTCGGGGTGCTCGTAGTTGAGACGGAAGAGGGATGGCAGTGCGGCGGCGGCTTTCTTCTCTGCCATGAGGCTCATGGCGAAGAGGTACTGATAGCGTAGGTCGTCGGGATAGGCAAGGAGGAGGGGCCCGACTTCCCGCGATGCCCACTCGTATTGCCGTGCCGCCAGCAGGGTCTTGACGTAGGCATAGCGCAGGGGTTCGTTGTCGGGGAAGCGTCTTACGCCTTTCTCGTATCTCGCACAGGCTCCTTCGATGGCGTGGCGCCATATACTCACCCGACCGTCCATCATATACATATCGATTTGGTCGCTGTCGGAGAATTCGTCCCAGTACAAAGAGTGTGTCCAGTCAAAAAGGTATTGCAGCTCGTAGTAGAACTTGCGCTTATAGAGCATACGAGCGAGACTGGGCAGGGTCTTCCATTTTCTGCATGATGATGGAAACGAGCAGATGAACAGACCGAAGGGGTCGCGGAAGTCGCTGCGGAAGTCGGAGAGGCGGAAGAAGCGGTAGAGACTCTGCAGATAGAGGCGGCGCTGATAGGCGGCAGAGGAGATTGTGTCGTCTACGAGTCCCGACATTTCTGCGGGCAGGGCTTCGAGGATATCGTCTATGCTCAGGCCCGGGTGCGACTGACTGCTCATCTTGCTTACGACGCTGGGCAGAACGAGGGCGAAGGAGTATTTGTCGGAGTCGCAGAAGGGAGACATACGGGTGATGATGTCGAGCAGCTGGGCTGTTTTTCCTTCTCTCACCTGTTCAAGGGCGGGATGGTTTATGGTGAATGGCATAAACCAGTTGGAGAGTGTGTAGAAGAACGGCAGGCGCTTCATGTGGGAGAATCCGCCGTAGTAGATGTCGGCACCTTCGCGCTGCATCTGTGCCATGCGCTCTATGCTCTTCTCTATGCGGTCGATATTCTCATCGTCTTCGTCGACGCTGAACATCTCGGCCAGGTTGTCGTCGCTGTCGATGTCGGAGAGGTGGTTGATGTCGACACCGAAGGGATGGCTTTTCATGATGTCGGGCATTATCTCTTCGTGCACGATGCGTGTGTCTTTCTCGGCTGTCGTGCATAGGAACACTTGTTCCTGCAGCTGTGTCAGCTCGCGCTGGACGGATTCATCGGAGAGTAGCTCAGAGAGTCGATCCTTGATACTGTCGTCGTTGCTGTAGAGCCTCATTGAGAAGGCGATGCCCACGAGGGCCCGCTGTCGCACCATTTCGATGTCGGATGCGGAGTAGACGTCGATGAGCGCGGCCATCTTGTTTGTATCTAAGAAATGCATCGCCGAGAGCATCACGGCACTGACGAGCAATGCAGCGTCGGCAGCATCGATAGTGGAGGATAGCATCAGCTCGCGCCACTTTATGGCTTCGGCATCGCTCCACATGCCCGACGTGATTATCCACGAGAATGCAGTGTCGAGTGTCTGCTGGTGGGCTGCATTAAGACGGGTGTATGTCTCTGCCTGTTCACCTTTTCCTTCTGCTGGCACGGCCGAGGAGAGCGAGGCAAGGGCATACTCTTCGACATATTGTTCGAGTTTCTGCCGCAGAATATCAACGCCCTGAAACTCACGGTTTGCCTTGTTGAAGGCTTTCGCAAGCGTGGGGTTACTACAGCGGGCGATGTGGAGTTCGATATTCCACGTGATTCTATACAGCCGTGAGAGGAGCGAGTCGTAGAGCTGCGGGCGCTGGGGGTCAGAATAGCCTCGCAGCAAGAAGTCCTTCATCAACTGATAATCGCCTGCGATTTTTTCATATTCTTCCGTCAGCTCTGGCACGTTCCATTGGTTCATCAATGGCTGCAGGGCAGTCAATGATTTGCCAAGATCGCGCTCGCTGCGAATATCCTCTCTTATTTTATACAAAGAAGTAGCCATCGTCTTTAGCTAATTTGTTAACTGAAGTTTCGGAAGTGCCAAACTTCAGGAGTTAATGGGAGTTATCGGGAGTTAGTGGTCTTCGACCACGGGAGTTAACGGACATATGCAAGTCTATTATTCACTTCGCTCATCAGCAAGCAGTTCCTTTCCCCCTCGGGCTTTGCCCTCGGACAGTGACCGTTGGTTGTCCTTTTTTTCGCTGCGCTCAACAGCACGTTCCTCCGGCGAGCGCAGCGAGCTAACTCCCGTTAACTCCCGATAACTCCTAAGTGAGTACCTACGAAACTTAAGTTTGTTAATTTGCTGACATATCAATCCTTCCAAAGTGTCGCGGACTGACCTTCGCGTAAATGGAGTCAGGGCAGGAGATGTATTTGTCCAACAACCTGACATACTCCCCCACTCCGTTCTTCTCAAGTGAGTCGACTGCCTGGTTATAGGCTTTTACAAACAGTTTCAGCATGTCGCCACTGTCCTTCATCACTGCTGGCGACACGGCTATAACGCCCTTCCCGGTTGATCCCGATGTTGGGGCAACCACGTTGCCGCCCATACCCACGGCCCACTCCGCCCACGGCTCTGCAAACCACGCTGCATCAATCTCGTGGGAGGTGAGCATATTTAGTCGCGTCAGAGGGTTGTTCACTTGTATGCGGAAGGCAGCAGTAGGCCCGCAAAGGGAGTCGGAAAGGGAAAAGCGAGTCATTCCCACCATCTTGTCGGCAAGCTGCGAGGTGTTGGTGAGACGAGCCTGACGACAGCCAACCAGAGAGTATCTGTACTCAAACGAATGGAGGATGTTCAGCTTCTTCCCTTTCGTCTCAAGCCGACGGGCACGGATGACATCAGTATAGAACATGTTGGCCTTCCCTTTATCATACATCTCGTCGCACTGCATCATCGACTCTCTGGCAGCCACATCGATGTCCACTCCTGCCTTGTCGAAGATGCCACAAGCATCGGCAACGACAACAGGAAGCGCCTCTATCGTAGGGACAAACGACAGCCGCAACGCTGCCTTCGGCGAGCTTTCTTCAAGGGTAATTCCGGCGACTGGCTTTTCCTTACGGCCACAGCCGCAGATCAAAAGCGCAAAGAATACAAATAAGATTACATTTCTCATACCGCAAAAGTAGTAAAAATTTTGGCATAGAAGAAAATAAATGGTAATTTTGTGACGAAAAGCAAATTAATATGGCAAAAGACAAGATTGCATACGTATGCGACAACTGCGGTCAGGAATCGTCGAAATGGATGGGTAAATGTCCGTCGTGCGGACAGTGGAACACGTTCAAGGAGATACGCATCGCCGCGACCGCCGCTTCCCCGACAGCGCTCTCATCGAAGGCAGCAGCAAGAGACAAGAAGGCGACCACCCCGCTGCGACTGAGGGAGATATCGACAAAAGAAACGCCACGCATCGACATGAACGACAGCGAGCTGAACCGTGTGCTTGGCGGAGGACTCGTAGAGGGCAGCATCATCCTGCTCGGTGGCGAACCGGGAATAGGAAAGAGTACGCTCACACTGCAGACGGTGCTCCGTCTCGACGGCATGCGAATACTCTACGTCAGCGGAGAAGAGAGCGCCAATCAGCTGAAGATGAGAGCCGAGCGACTCTCTTCCGAGCAAAACGAAAACCTATACATCCTCTGCGAGACGTCGCTCGAAGGCATTTTCGCCCAGATAGACACACTGAAGCCTCAGCTCGTCATAATCGACTCGATACAGACCATTGCCACAGAGCAAGTGGAGAACAGCGCTGGCAGCGTGGTACAGATAAGGGAATGCGCCGCGGCACTGCTACGACTGGCAAAGTCGACAGGAATACCCGTCATCCTCATCGGACACATAAACAAAGAGGGCACCATAGCCGGACCGAAAATACTCGAGCACATCGTCGATACCGTCATACAATTCGAAGGCGACCAACACTATGCCTACAGAATACTGCGGGCAATAAAAAACCGTTTCGGAAGCACCTCCGAACTGGGGATCTACGAAATGCAGTCGGGAGGACTACGCCCTGTCGAGAACCCGTCGGAGCTGCTCCTCAACCACAACCACGGCGAGCTGTCGGGCACAGCCGTGAGCGCAGTGATAGAAGGAGTAAGGCCATTCATGGTCGAGACACAGGCTCTCGTATCCTCAGCAGTTTACGGAACGCCACAGCGCGCGGCTACAGGCTTCGACCAGCGACGACTGAACATGCTCCTCGCTGTGCTCGAACGAAGGGTAGGATTCAAACTCATCCAGAAAGACGTGTTCATCAACATCGCCGGAGGACTGCGAGTGACCGACCTGGCACTCGACCTAAGCATCATCTCGGCAATCATCTCGAGCAATGTCGACACACCGATAGAGCGAGGATGGTGCATGGCAGGCGAAGTGGGACTGAGCGGCGAAGTGAGGCCCATAAGCCGTATCGACCAACGAATAGCTGAAGCCGAGAAACTGGGATTCAGCGACATAATCATCCCACAATACAACATGCAAAGCCTCGACAGAAAGAAATATAACATCAGCCTGCACCCCGTAAACAAGGTTGAGGAAGCCCTACGATGCCTCTTTGGATAACAGTACACACCCCACACATATCTCATGAAAAGTTCACTCATCATCGTCAGCGGCGGAATGGATTCCGTCACAATGCTCCACGACCACAAAGAAGAGATTGCACTTGCCGTGTCGTTCGACTATGGCAGCAATCATAATGCCCGGGAAATCGAATGCGCTGCATACCACTGCAAGCTCCTCGGGATAAAACACATAGTCATTCCCCTCGAGTTCTTCACAAACTACTTCAAGAGCAGTCTTCTTGAAGGCGACGACGCCATACCCGAGGGCAACTACGACGACAATAACATACGCTCCACCGTCGTACCCTTCCGCAACGGCATCATGCTCGCCATCGCTGCCGGCATAGCAGAGTCGAACGGACTGCAGAGACTCCTCATCGCCAATCACGGCGGCGACCACAGCATATACCCCGACTGCAGACCGGAATTCATCAGCGCCATCGATGCCGCAACAAAAGCAGGGACATACAACCACGTAGAGGTTTACGCCCCATATACAAACATCACAAAGACCGACATCGCACGCATCGGACACCGCCTTAAGATAGACTACTCGAAGACTTGGAGCTGCTATCGCGGCGGAAAAATCCACTGTGGACGCTGTGCCACATGCCTCGAGCGACGAGAAGCACTCAGAGAAGCCGGAGTGGAAGACAACACCCAGTACGAAGAATAAAACCAATCGACAGCAACAGTAAATGTTGCCTGCCGAGGCAACATGCCTTCTCGGAGCCAGTACATGGGCCTTGTACTCCAAGTACATGGCGTTTGTACACACAGTACATGGGCTTTGTACTCACAGTACAGAGCCCATGTACTTCATTCAATCCCAACTATCGGCCAAGCTACAATGCCTACATAGCATCACAGAAGTATAATCACATTTCCACTGAAAGCCAATCACCGCATAACAGAAGGATAATTCCACAAAAAAAGTCCTGTCCGATTTCCCGGACAGGACTTCATGTATATTATCGGCAAGAATCATCTGTGCCCACCGAAGTGGCTGTTTTTGCTGCCAGTGCTTGTGCTGCGGCTTGGCGCTGTCACTTGCCTGCCAGACTGCCCCTGAGTGTTGGCGACAGTATTCTTTGTCTTTGGTTTGCTCTCAACAACTCTACCATTATACCGGCCGGCGCCATTCACGATCGGCAGACGGCTGCCAAGATGTGCCTGTGGCTTATCGCTATAGTGGCTGTAAGGATTCTTGTTGTACCCGCCACGATAGCTGATGTAGCCATTGGGACGATTATGATAGAACACGTTTCTGCTTGCATAGCGCTCGTAGATACGGAAGACAAAGTGGCTGTTCTTCCAATATACAGGGCGATAGAAGTAGTTGGATGCCTTGTAGCGAGCATACTGATACACATCGAGTACGTAGCGAAGGTCGATGTCGCGACGATCCCAGTAGATACCACGTATGTCACCCTTGACACCGATGCTCAACAGGTAGTCGAGGTTGATCTCGTAGACTGCCTCATACTGCTCAAGCGTAAGATTGAGCTCGTAAGCCATCTTGTCGCTCAAGAAGAGAGCCTCCTCGCGAGCCTGAGTGAAGCTCATTGCCGATGCAGCGACAGACATTGCTGCCAAGACTGCCATTAATATCATCTTTTTCATAACCGTAAATTTTTAATCGTTACACATTCTTCTCGTTTCACATTGCAAATATAAGCATAAATCTCTCGTCTGCAATAGAATAATCCCTAAAAAAGCGTAGGAAATTCCTAATCCTTCATGTGGATTTCACTTTCCTTACCGATAAGAAAAAGGGGACGCCTCGCCGGTGTCCCCTATATATATAATATAATGTGTATGCTCCTTCTTGCTGCCTATTTTGCATACGCCACGCTGCGAGTCTCGCGTATCACGGTGATCTTCACCTGCCCGGGATACGTCATCTCGTTCTGTATCTTCGTGGCTATCTCGCCCGAGAGTTTCTCGGTCTCGGCGTCGTCCATCTTGTCGGCACCGACGATCACGCGCAGCTCACGACCGGCCTGGATGGCGTAGGTCTTTGTCACGCCAGGATAGCTCATGGCAATTGCCTCGAGATCATTGAGGCGTTTGATGTAGGCCTCGACTATCTCACGACGGGCACCAGGACGTGCTCCAGAGATGGCATCGCACACCTGAACGATCGGGGCAAGCAACGTGTTCATCTCCATCTCGTCGTGATGGGCTCCGATGGCATTGCAGATGTCGGGCTTCTCCTTGTACTTCTCTGCAATCTTCGCTCCATAGAGTGCGTGTGGCAGTTCGCTCTCCTCGTCGGGCACCTTGCCGATGTCGTGGAGAAGTCCTGCACGCTTTGCCTTCTTAGGATTGAGTCCGAGCTCAGAGGCCATCACGGCGCAGAGGTTGGCTGTCTCGCGGGCATGCTGCAGAAGGTTCTGCCCATAGGAAGAGCGATACTTCATTTTACCGATGATCCTTATCAGTTCCGGATGCAGGCCATGCACGCCGAGGTCGATGGCAGTGCGCTTACCGGTCTCGATGATTTCATTGTCGAGCTGCTTCTTTACCTTCGCGACGACTTCTTCGATGCGTGCGGGGTGGATTCGTCCGTCGGCAACGAGCTGATGCAATGCCAGTCGGCACACTTCCCGGCGCACGGGGTCAAAGGCAGAGATAACGATTGCCTCCGGTGTGTCGTCGACTACGATCTCCACGCCGGCTGCAGCTTCGAGTACACGGATATTGCGACCCTCACGCCCAATGATGCGTCCCTTCACTTCGTCGTTGTCGATATGGAAGACACTCACCGAATTCTCTATCGCTGTCTCGGTTGCTACACGCTGGATGGTCTGTATGACGATCTTCTTTGCCTGTGCGTTGGCATTGATCTTTGCCTCGTCCATAATCTCGTTTATGTAGCTTGCGGCATCGGTGCGTGCTTCGTCTTTCAGGCTTTCCACGAGTCGGTTCTTTGCTTCTTCCGCACTGAGGCCTGAGAGTTCTTCGAGCTTTGCACGCTCCTGGCTTTGCATTTTCTCCAGCTCGGCCTGCCGTGCTTGAAGGAGTTTCTTCTCGTTATCTATGCGCTGCTGGCCGAGGTCTATCTCCTGCTTTCTGCGTCCGAGTTCCTCCTGCCGCTGATTCAGCGACAGCTCACGCTGCTTCAGCCGGTTCTCGCCCTGCTGGATTTTCTGGGTGCGCTGCTGCACTTCCTTCTCAAGCTCGCTCTTCTTGTTGAGGAACTTCTCTTTCACTTCGAGAAGTTTCTTTTCTTTTATCACTTCTGCATCTTTCTCTGCAGTGCTAATCATTTCGTTGTATTTTCCTTTGAGTACATATCGGAAAACACCATATCCTGCAAGTGCCCCCACGATGAGAGCCACTATGCCTACAATTCCTATAAAAATCATTTATTATGTTATTTAAGATATTCTCAATTTCTACAATGGCTTACTTCTTGAGTGCGTCTTCGATTTCTGAAGTCAGTCTACTGAGAATATCACTATACGGTGCTGTATCGTTGCGCCTTGACTCTTTGCAGAGCCTCACGGTGATGTCCAACAATGCAGCATACAGTATTTCCTCGTCGCTTTTCCCACGATCGCCGAGGACTTTATAGTAGGTATTTACCGTATCGTTAATGATTTTGGCAGCCTTGCGATAGTCTTCCTCTTCGTTTTGGAAGACCATCACCGACATGTCCGTGCCGTGCAGGTGGAGCCGTATTCTTAGTTTGTTATTGCTTTCAGGCATCGTGCGTTTTATTCACTCAGAAGAGTTATACACTTGTTTACATCCCTGATGAGTTTCGACAGGCGTTTCTTTGCCGTGTCCAACTCACCGTCTGATATTTCTATCATCTTGGCCATTTTAAGGCTCTCGTAGTCGATATGGGCTTGCTTGAGCTCGGCTTCCAATTCTTTCACACGCCCGTCGAGGACCTCAATGCGGGTATTGAGGTCGGCATTCTGCTTCTGCACCGACTGGTACTGAAGAATCATTTGCCTGACGCGGGTGGCAAATTGGGTTAAGCTCTTATCGTTAGCATCCATAGTCACTATTTGGTTACAAAATTACCTTAAAGTTATGATATAACCAAAACAATTGCTCAAAAAATGTTATTTTTTATCTTCTTCGTCTTTCTTGCGAGGCTCTTTTTTTGCGAGCATAACGACTTGATAGACGAAGTCTGTGATCCATTTCTGGGAGAACCCGAGCCGCTTGTCGTACTGGCGCACTGCCATCACGGTCTTCACGACGGCGGGGTCCTTGTAGTCGTTCTTGTTGAAGATGTCGGCGACGGTCTTCTCTGTCATCGCATGTATAGCGCCTTTGAAGAAGGAAGGCATACGAAGCTTGAACTTCATCAGGTTGCCCATGAGCATCATCAGGTCCTGGGTGAATCCCTGGAACTGCACGAGGTAGACTTGTACATCCTGCAGCTTGCGGCAGTTCTTATGTATGCTTTGGTCGATTTCCTTGAAGAAGTCGTCGTCGGTCTTGTAGAACTCCTTGAGCATCTTCTTACATCGTGCTTTCTCTCCCACTCCGAGCTTGTTGTTCACCGTCGGCACATGCAGCGTCGACTTGAAGACACGCAGGTCGGGAAACAATGCTAAATTGTTGATACCCAGCTCGGATGCAAGCGTCGATTGAAAATAAACTCTAACGAGAGTCATATAGTCGTCCATTCCTCCGGTCTTCACTTCATCGGTCTTCTTCCCAAATATTTTATTGAAAAATCCCATTGCGTTTTTGTTTTTAAACTTGACAAATTATTTGTTATCTAAATTTTATTAGATGCAAAGTTACAAAAAGTCGAGTGTAGAACAAAGGAAAAAACTCGTTTTTTTCATTTTGTTATACCGAGACGCCGCTACTTCGGCGAAGTCAAAGTTACAAAAAGTCGAGTGTAGAACAAAGGAAAAAACTTGTTTTTTTCATTTTGTTATACCGAGACGCCGCTACTTCGACGGAGTCAAAGAGGCGTTTCTGAGAAAAAGGCAAAGGCTGCCGGCTGCAGTACATGGCTCTTGTACTGCGAGTACACGTGCTTTGTACTCCGAGTACATGGCTTTTGTACTGCGAGTACAAAGCCCATGTACTGATGCCATGTCTGCCTCCTGTCTCCGAAAAACCATTTTCCCGACGAAAAAGAGCGGCACTAGAGCCTGCAACAGGGGGAAAAACAGAAAAAGCATAAGAAAATGTGATTATTTTTTGCACTATTCGTTTGCCTTTCAATATTTATTATTACTTTTGTATGTTGATTTAATGGTGAAATGCGTTCAGACATCACCTTATTCTATAAATAGAAATAAAAACATAGACATCATATGAAAGGCATCGTATTAGCAGGAGGTTCCGGCACACGCCTCTACCCCATCACGAAAGGCATCAGCAAGCAGTTGATTCCCATCTTCGACAAGCCTATGATTTACTACCCGATATCGGTACTCATGCTTGCCGGCATACGCGACATCCTCATCATCTCCACTCCCCACGACCTTCCCGGCTTCCGGCGCCTGCTGGGCGACGGCAGCGACCTGAACGTACGCTTCGAGTATGCCGAGCAGCCAAGTCCCGACGGGCTGGCACAGGCCTTCATCATCGGTGAGAAATTCATCGGCGACGACAGCGTATGCCTCGTTCTGGGCGACAACATCTTCTATGGAGCCGGGCTATCGGCACTGCTCCAGCAGAGCGTGAAAAACGCTGGGAACAACATTGCCACCGTCTTCGGATACTACGTAAACGACCCCGAGCGCTACGGAGTGGCCGAGTTCGACAAAGACGGCAACTGCCTCAGCATAGAGGAAAAGCCGAAGAACCCGAAGAGCAACTATGCCGTCGTGGGACTGTATTTCTATCCCAATTCGGTCGTAGAGATTGCAAAGCACATCAAGCCAAGCGCACGCGGCGAACTGGAAATCACTACCGTCAACCAAGAATACCTGAGCATGCAGCAGCTCAAGGTGCTCACTCTGCAGCGTGGATTCGCATGGCTCGACACCGGCACACACGACAGCCTCTCAGAGGCAAGCACCTTCATAGAAGTGATAGAAAAAAGACAAGGACTAAAAATAGCATGCCTCGAAGAGATAGCACTCAAGAAAGGATGGATAACGAAAGACGACGTGCGACGCTTGGCACAGCCCATGATCAAGAACGGATACGGACAGTATCTGGCAAAACTCGCCGAAGAAGGCAACGAATAAAACAGAATGGAAATTAGCAACTTAGGAATAAACAACTAATCAGATATGAAAGATAACAACGACCTCGAGCTTGAAATCCTTAACGACAAAGACGAAGGCGCTTCCTTCGACCTTCAAGCCATCTACACCGCCATTGTACTCAACTGGAAGTGGTTTGTCCTCACGCTGATCATCAGCCTCGGACTGGCAGCCATCTACCTGCGATACACCACCCCGAGGTATCAGGCTATGGCGAAAATGAGAATAAAACAAGAGGATTCGCGCAACACCCGCGGAACCCTATATGGCAACGTGTCAAACCTCGGAATGATCTCCAACTCCGACGGACTCGACAACGAAATGGAGATACTCAAGTCGAGAACACTCGCCGAGCAGACAGTACGCGACCTCGGACTATACGTCGTCTACAGGGCAAAAGGACGCGTGAAGGAAGTGCAGGTCTACAAAGACCAGCCCGTCGACGTGAATATCGACGCCGACCACCTTGACAAACTCTCGGCACCCATCTCTCTCGTCATCGGAAGAGAAGGAAAAGCATACAAGGTCACAGGCTCATACTATGCCCAGGGCAACAGCATACCCTCGAAGATAGAGAAGACCTTCGCCTCGCTGCCAGGAAAGATTAACACGCGAGTGGGAACAATCTCCCTCAGCGCGAAGAAAGACCGTGAACTCACCGACGGCTCTGTGCTGAAGGCAACAATCTACTCACCCGCAATGATTGCAGGCAAATATATCAGCTCGTTCGGCGTAGGACCACTGTCGAGAACAACCACCATCGCACGACTCACACTCCTCGACGAGATTCCACAACGCGCCATAGACTACCTGCGGCAGATCACCGTCAGCTACAACCGCCAGGCAAACGAAGACAAAAACATCGTGGCCGTACGCACAGAAGAATTCATCAACAGACGTATCGACAAGATCAGCGCCGAACTGGGACAGACAGAAGGAGCACTGCAAGCATACAAGAAACGCAACAACATCGTCGAACTAAAGATGAACGCCGGCCAGTCGGTGGCAAACCAAGACGCTTATTCCCAGCGTCTTGCAGAGGCTAACGCACAGCTGGCAATGTTCAATAGCGTCGACGACTATATCAACGACCCGACAAACAAATACGCCACCCTGCCAAATGTCGGCCTTGCCGACCAGTCGACAAACCAGCTCATCACAAAATACAACGAGGTGGCCCTCCAGCGCCAGCGCCTGCTGAGAACGGCAAGCGAGACAAACCCCGCCGTCACACCACTCACAGCACAGCTCGACGAACTGAACGCATCAATAAAAGGAGCTATGAGCCAAGCACGCAAAAGCCTGGAAATACAAAGAAACAGCATCTCCTCGCAATTCAACAAATACTCCGGACAGATATCTGCATCGCCCGAACACGAAAGAACATTCCAACAGTTAGGACGACAGCAGGAGGTCATGTCGGGACTCTACCTCATGCTCCTGCAGAAACGCGAAGAAAACTCCATACAACTTGCAGCAACAGCCGACAAGGGCACACTCATCGACCAGCCCGTCTCACTGGGCAAGGTGTCGCCACGTAGAAACAGCATCATGCTCACGGCACTGCTCCTCGGACTGCTCATCCCTGCCGTGATCATACTTCTCTCGCGCCTGTTCAGATATAAAATTGAAGGACACGACGACGTGGCAAAGCTCACCAAGCTGCCCATCATCGCCGACGTAGCCGTGGCAAACGAATCGGCAAAGACAAAAGCCGACATCGTAGTGCACGAGAACAAGAACAACCAGATGGAAGAAATATTCCGCAGCATGCGCACAAACCTGCAGGTCACCATGAAGGAAGACGAAAAGGTGATACTCTTCACATCAAGCACATCGGGCGAAGGAAAGACGTTCAACGCCGCAAACCTCGCCGTCAGCTTCGCACTGCTCGAGAAGAAAGTCATCATCGTTGGACTCGACATCCGCAAACCGCGACTCGCAGAACTGTTCGAGATCGACGACCATCACCACGGCATCACGCCACTCCTCACGAAAGACAATCCCACATGGGAAGAGATACAAGGCGAGATACTCCCGTCTGGCATCAACAACAATCTCGACCTGCTCCTTGCCGGTCCTATACCACCCAACCCTGCCGAACTCATCGCACGACAGTCGCTCGACAAGGTGATCGACACCCTGAAAGAGCACTACGACATCATCATCATCGACACCGCACCTGTAGGCCTCGTCACAGACACACTACAGGCAGCACGCGTGGCTGATGCAACAATCTACGTATGCCGCGCCGACTACACACCGAAGAGCAACTTTATGCTCGTGAACGACCTGGCCGCCGACAACAAGATGCCAAACATCAGCATCGTCATCAACGGCATCGACATGTCGAAGAAAAAGTATGGCTACTACTACGGCTACGGACGATACGGAAAATACGGACGCTATGGTCGATATAACAAAAACAAGTCCTACGGCTACTACGGTTCCTACGGCAGCTACGGCACATACGCAAGCAGTGCATATGGCGACAAGAACGATACTTCCGTAAAGCGATGAAGCGCTTTACAGAAATGAAAAATGTAATACACTTTAATTTATGACAATTGCAGTAGACTTCGACGGGACAATCGTAACTCACCGCTATCCGGATATCGGCGAAGAACGACCATTTGCAATCGATACACTAAAGATGCTCATCGCAGAGCACCACAGGCTGATACTGTGGAGCGTGCGCGAAGGTCAGCTGCTCGACGACGCCATCAACTGGTGCAGGGAACGAGGAGTCGAGTTCTGGGCTGTAAACAAAGACTACCCCGAAGAACGCGGCACGGAAAACAACAACCACTTCTCGCGCAAACTGAAAGCCGACATTTTCATCGACGATCGCAACATCGGCGGACTGCCCGACTGGGGACAGATATACCAGATGATCCACGAGGGAAAGAACTGGAAAGATTTCATCCGCGAAGCCTCGCGCTCGTCGATAGCACAGCAAGAACCACCAAAGAAGAAACACTGGTGGCAGTTCTGAACAAGAATATTTCCGCTTGTAAGCATTCGGCAAGTCCGTGTAGCCACAGACTAAGAATGGCCTGAAAACAACAATCCCCGAACAGGAAACTCCTATTCGGGGATTGCCACATCATGGCGTTGCATCCGCCTGATTATCTATGCGTTATCAAAGAGCCTTTTATGTGCCGGCTAAAAGCCTCTTATGTGGAAGCTAAAAGGCCTTTTAATGCAGGCAACACTATGTCTTACCTTCGGAAATAAAATGTAATGAGGAAATCGAAGTACCTTTTTCACTTTTTCATCCGTCCCACATTCAGCCTTACCGACTCCCATATCTGCTTCGGGAGAAATGCTCTTATTTCCTTCGGAGCAAGACGGTAGTAGCGTCTGAGATGCGCAAATGTCGTGCGTGCCGTCTCGAGCGAATGCCCCCACCCTGCCGTGTGACTCCTGCGATTATACATGCCGAAGTTGCCTTTCGCCATGATATCATCCAGAATCAGATGAGTATATCCGCGATGAAAATCGGTCAACTCGAAAAGAAACTCCTTTTCATCCAGTCCCAGGACATCGACGAGGACCGTGCCGAAAGCACAATAGGCATCATATAAGCCTAATTCATCCAGATGCTTCTTGAGTTCCGCTTTGTCTATCTTGCAGAGGTCGTCTGAATATGAATGGTGTAGCACCATCGCCCAGTCGCAGAACTGGCGGAGACTGACACCGAGGATGAGCAAGTGATAGAACAGATGCACAAAGACATAGAGCACGTTCAGTGTCGGATTAAGCACCGACACTTCTTCGCCGCCGATATTCAGTTTTCGGCACGAAGAGAATGCTTTCCCATAAACGTCTTCCCAATATCGAGCCCCTTTCCGGCGATAAATATCCGTCAGTCGCCCATGAACCTCGAGCTCTGTATCACGAAACTCGACGCCGACATGTTTACCACGTCCAAATTCAGGAACTTCGATATCGAACCGATTCTTCATCATTTCCCTGAAACGTGGGTAGTCGTTCATATCAAGATACATGTCGATATCGCCCGAGATACGTGTCTCGGGATTGGGATAATATGGTGCTATCGTCTGACCCTTCACTACCACATAGCCTACCTGAGCCTCATTCAATGCCCGAGCCAGCTCAGCCACCCATGCGTCCATATCCTCATTCCGATGCTTGATATCACTCATGGTGGTGTAAAGATTGGCGACATCATACTTACCTACCTTCACATTGTTTTGTATCAGCACCGAACCGACCATCCCCGAGACGGTCTGCTCCGTGGCAAGCGTCATGAGACTCTGGTATTGTTCAGTGCTCAAAAAAAGGCCGGACTTCAGTCGTTTTTGACAAAGTTCAGCCTTTATAATCTGACAGAGTATGTCTTTTGTCGTAATCATTTATCCAACTGGGAATATCTTGCATTGTTAGGAACATATTCGGGAACAATTTCCTTCATCTTCTCAACAATTTTCAGGTCGTCGTAGCTCTCGGCAACAGCCATCAGTTCGTCTATTACTGCTGCAGCCTTCGCATAATCATATTCTCTCACCTTGGCAATGCGAATCTTCTTGTTGAACGATGGCAGCGTGTTTTCCGTACTCGACAGCACCTCTTCATACAATTTCTCGCCCGGGCGAAGTCCCGTGTATTTTATCTCCACATTGTGTGCTCCGCTGAGCGAGATCATCTGCTTGGCAAGGTCGGCAATACGAACTGGCTTACCCATGTCGAACACGAATATCTCGCCGCCGTTCCCATGCACACCTGCTTCGAGCACGAGTCGGCATGCCTCGGGGATGAGCATGAAGAAACGAATGATATTGGGATCTGTCACAGTAATAGGACCTCCCGCCTTTATCTGCTTTTCAAACAGAGGAATGACCGACCCGTTGGAACCGAGGACATTGCCGAAACGCGTCGTCACAAATTGCGTCTGCCCCTCGACAATTCCATCCTTAATCGCCTTGTCGAGACTCTGCACGTAGATCTCACAGATGCGCTTCGAGCAGCCCATCACGTTTGTGGGATTAACAGCCTTGTCGGTGGATATCATCACAAACTTCTTCACTCCGTACTTCACGCTCAGGTCGGCAATTACGCGAGTGCCATAGACATTATTCTGGATACTCTCGCTCGGATTGTCCTCCATCATCGGCACATGCTTGTATGCCGCTGCATGGAACACATAGTCGGGCAGGAAACTCCGGAATATTGACTCCATGCGGGTTTTATTGCCTATCGATGTCACAATCGTGTGCGTTTCAATATCGGGATAATCCTCGTGCAGCATCAATCGGATATCATGCTGCGGCGTCTCTGCCTGGTCGATCAGCATTAGCTTGGCCGGCTTCAATTCGGCTATCTGTCTCACAAGTTCCGAACCTATACTACCCGCAGAGCCGGTGATGAGAATCTTCTTGCCGGCAATCATCTCGCCGATCTTGTCCATATCCACTTCAATCTCGTCGCGCGGAAGAAGGTCGTCAATATTCACTTCTTTAAGCATAGACGAGTCTATATTTTCTCCTGCCTTCCACTCGGCCATTGCCGGCATCATGAGTATTCCCACACGTGCGTCGGCAAGGATGTTCTGAAGCTTCTGGTCATTGCGGAAGTCATTGTTGCGAAGTGGTGAAACCAAAACCTTCTGTATCTTCTCCGACTTAAGCACCTGCTCAAGTTCATCAGTCTGATAGACCTTTTCTCCCATCAGCCATTTGTTCTTGTAACGGCTGTCGTGGGAAATGAATCCCTTGAAGAGATAACGCGCAGGGTTCTGCGTCCTGATATCCTTTGCAAGTCCCACGCCACCATCGAGCACACCATAGATGAGAATACGAGGAACGTGGCTGCTGATAGAGACAGCCTCATATACGCTCTTCACCAACACACGCATGGTCCACAATGCCAATACCGACACTATGTATATAGAAAAAATGTGGCGCGACCGCAGGGGAACAAAAACATATTGCTCCTTCCAAAAAAGAATGGGGTAATGAATCAACCACACCATGAAGCACGCCAATGCCAT
This sequence comes from Prevotella sp., assembly GCA_017477435.1. Taxonomy (GTDB): domain Bacteria; phylum Bacteroidota; class Bacteroidia; order Bacteroidales; family Bacteroidaceae; genus Prevotella. The sequence continues at coordinate 16,032 of JAFUVV010000036.1, read as the reverse complement.
AGCGTAAGCCACACGCTTAAGATCGACAAACGAGGAATATCTGATTATACCCGAATATGTATGAAATGCCTTGAAAGCAATAATGTTGAATATCATGTAGAGAAGAAGCGTCCTACCGACAGGCAAAATATTGCCAAGTGTCTGCTGTCCCCTGAAAAAGAGCCAGAAGACAAACAGCCCCGAAAGGAAACACAAGATGCAGTCAAGCAGCAGAATGCACCAATACGGCAGCGCTCTCTTGTCGAAATACCACTTCAGATGACTCGAAAAATTCATAATAATTGGTTTTCTTTTTTCTTAATATAACGGATTACTCCTACAAAATATTGCCCTTAATAACATCTACGACCATAGCAACATCGTCGTCAGTGACCCATGGACCACTCGGCAAACATAGTCCTCTCTTGAACATGCCCTCGCTGACTCCATTCACATACGACACACTCTGCTCCGTAGTCCTGCACTCCACGTCACCAATAGTCTCCACAAGGCACTCCCCCCGGGAGTACACTGGCTGGGCATGCATTGGTTTCCACAGAGGACGGGCCTCTACTCCAGCAGCATCAAGAGCGATGCGCATGGCCTCAACATTGCGATCAGGCTCGCAGCTGGAATGCACTCTTCCGGTGTCGTGCACCACTCCGGCAGCGCCTCCCACAGCCTTATGAACTGCCGTAGCGTATGCCATATCTTCGTTTTTGGCCTTTAGCTTTTCATCCAACAGGATCGTCGACAGCCAGAAGTTAGACTCCATGCCTTCTATCTCATCATGGTATTCAATACCCTCAACACCAGCAAAGGCCTCCTTATAAAGCTTTGCCACATGACGGTGATGCCTCACATGATCGTCCGCAACGAACATCTGCCCACGACCAATACCCGCACAGATATTGCTCATACGATAGTTGTAACCGATTTTCTCATGCTGATAATACGGGAATGCCTCACGAGCCTGTGTGGCATAGAACATCACCCGACGCCACTCCTCCTCATTAGGACATATCAATGCACCGCCACCAGAGGTGGTGATCATCTTGTTGCCGTTGAACGAAAGAACACCATAATCACCAAACGTACCACAGACTTGCCCTTTATACCTCGAGCCAAAAGCCTCAGCAGCATCCTCCACAATGGGGATTTCATACCTATCGGCAATCTCCATAATCTCGTCGATTTTTGCAGGCATGCCATAGAGGTAAACAGGAACAATAGCCGCAGGCTTCCTGCCAGTCTTCCTTATCCTGTCCTTGATGGCCAACTCCATCAACTGCGGATCCATGTTCCAGGTGTCTGGTTCCGAATCAACAAGTATCGGTTTGGCTCCGCAATATGTTATGGGATGCGTCGATGCACAGAAAGTGAAACTCTGCACTATCACCTCATCTCCAGGCTTCACACCTGCAGCAATAAGTCCGAGATGAACAGCAGCAGTACCACTCGACAGTGCGACAACACGTTTGCGAAGGTCATGGGGCGCGTTCACAAAACCCTCCAAATCTTTTTCAAAACCATTTACATTCGGTCCAAGGGGCACAACCCAGTTAGTGTCAAACGCCTCTTGGATAAACTTCATCTCCTCACCCGACATGTGAGCAAGGCACAAATAAATTCTCTTCGCCATAATTTTATATTTTTATATGCGACATCTTCGAAGTCGATTCGATTCACATCTTTCTATCTCCGCTGGTTCACACCAGCGGTTACGATTATGTGTCTTCTTCGAAGACTTTCATTATATTCATATCAAAACTCGTATATGCCATATTTTTATATCATCTCTCCATCGTACATCATTTTTCTACCCAGCACCGTGCAAAAGATCATCTGGATATCTTTCAGAAACGAGTAATGATGAAGATAGTATCTGTTAATCCTAACCTTATCTGGATATATCACGTTGTCATTATATTCTTGTGGATTCGCCACCTGGGCAAGCAATTCTTCCTCATTGCGATATTTTAGACTTGCAGGCCCCGTAATCCCAGGTTTCAACTTTAGTATTTCCCTATCATCTCCCTGCAGTTTATCTGCATATCCCGGAACATCAGGTCTTGGTCCTACAAAGCTCATATCGCCCTTCAGCACATTCCACAATTCCAGCAACTCATCAATCTTATACCTGCGCAACTTTGCACCCAACGGCGTTATCCTGCTCTCGCCTGCGACAGACACAGAACTTCCCGCATGATCTGCGGACATTGTCCTGAACTTGTATACCGTAAACAACCTACCATACTGCCCCACCCTTTTCTGTCTGAAAATCACAGGACCATCCGGCATGCGTATCTTTATTAGTATTGCGACAACAATAAGTATTGGGCTTAATATTAATAGCCCTAACAATGACATTATCTTATCGAAAAAAAATTTTAGCATTTATTATTTCTTTCCCAAATATTCAACATAATAATCACCATTCTCCAATTGCTTAATAACACGGAGATTGACAACCGCATCTGAAGATTTTAGTGATGATAAGTTATTAGGAGAAATTGTACTAAACGAACGAACATCTATTTGTTCAACAATATCTGTCATTATACGGCCCATCATCTTTGCAATCCCCATATTCCTAAACCGAAAATCTACTATTTTCCCCCGGAAACACTTCCCAATAAAGAAACACCTTAAGAAGAAATAACCAACAATCACATTCTCTTTCTCCACAACAAAAGCAAGGAAAGACCTGTTGCGTTGCAATTTCCTCAAAGTTTTACGATCAAAAGCGTGAGGCTTGAAATACTCAAAAGCGCTATCGGGCTGTTCCTGAAAGAAACAAGCCAATTCGTCTATGTTGCTTTCTTTAAACCGCTCTATGACATACTCTCCATTATACTTTTCAAGTATGTCATCCACACCATCTAATCTACGTCCATAGCGAATACGAAACAGAAAAGCATTTATCTTTTCTATTATCTCCCATATCCACGGGCACCGGTCTTTCAAAGTATGTGTTATCTTATAAAGCATTTCCCTTCGAACATTAATCCAACATCCTATACATATTCAGCAACGCGTTCCACACATCCTTCTGTTCAAAACGAGACTGTACGATCCCTCTGGAACAGTTACTCATTTTATCATATAGCTCCTTGTCGTCCACCATTCTGGCCATGGCAGCATATAAAGCCTCCGCATCTCGCGGCGGAACGATGAGTCCATTGACTGCATCTTCGATAATCTCATTACACCCATTGATATCGGTCACTATCGATGGTAAACTCATGGCACCAGCTTGGATTGGCACATTAGGGAACCCTTCACGATAGGTCGGGAACACGAGAGCATCGGCAGCCTTCAGATATGGACGCACATCACTCTGCCAACCTGCGAAAACGACTCTGTCGCTCTCATGTAAGAATCTGTCGTCTTCCTCATCAAGAGGATCCAGCTCTGTTTCAAACCGCCCGACGAGCAATAACTTTACGTTCTTATCATTCATGCGTTTCATTGCCGACACAAGTTCACGCATACCCTTGTCTCTCACTATTCTACCTATGAAGATAAAGACAAACTCATCCTCACGGAGACCAAGGCCCTGGCGTATTTCGTTTTTACTCTTTCCTACAGACTCTATGAAAAAATAGCTTGTATCTATCCCATTTATGTTGCCGAGATGCAGGACTTCACTCGGATTCTTGCAAATATGATCATCAATCAATATCTTCTTCACGCCCTGCCCTTCTGGCACTACCACGGTAGCAAATCTGCATGCGACACGTTCCATCGTCTTCAACAACTTTTGCATAATTCCCGTCGCACCTTGATAACGTAAGCCAGTCACAAGATAGATGCGATTGGGCACACGGGCCGCCCAGGCAGCAACCATCGAAAGGAGACTACCCTTCGGCGTGTTAGCATGGACAATATGCGGACGTTCTATCCTGAATAACCGATAAAGAGCGCAAAGCGATTTCACGTCATTCCACAGCGAAATCTCCCGATGCATAGGAACATTCACAACCCTAATCCCTTCCCTGTCAGCCACATGCTGCAACACGCCGGTATCCGATGCCACACCCACTACCTCGTAATACTGGTTCAGGAATCTGAGCTGACCACTTATCAGCCTATCCAGAGATATATCAGCCGTCGTTACGCGTATAAGTTTCTTCATCTTTTTTCAATTTCTCAATACCGAGTCCACTCGTTCTTCCAAAACTAAATACCAAAAAACTAATAACCAAAAACCTCAAGATAAACTCGATTATATCCTTCTACGGTCTTAGAGATATCAAACTGCTTTGCACGCTCATAACAACGAGATGCGACATCATTATAAAAAACTCTATCCTCTGATAATCGCAGAATAACGCGTGCAAGTTCATCAGCATTTTCATGCCCGAACAATATACCCGCTCCCTGGGTAATCTCCCGAAGTCCATCTACATCGCTCGCAACAAAAGGCTTTCCGACCGACATACCTTCGATGTTCGATAGAGACAGGCCCTCCCAGTGCGACGACATCACGACGACATCAGCAGACTTGAGCACACTAGCCACATCATTGCGAACACCAAGAAACTTTACATTGTCTTCCAACCGCAAACATGAAACTAATTTTTCCAAGTCAGCTCTCCTTTCACCATCTCCGACAAGCCACAATTCAAACCTGTCTCTCGGCAGTTTCGCCATTGCCTTTATCAAAGTATCCTGGTCTTTTGCCTCACGGAATCCTGCGACCATTACTACCACAAATCTATTACGAAGATCCGATAACGATTTTGCAGAATAAAACTTTTCGACATCTATCCCATTATTAATTGTACAGATGCGACATTTATCATCTGACAAACTGCGATGCAAATACGTTTCCAACCTATACTGTGCCACATCAGAAATACATATAATCCTATCGTGTCTTCTATACATCCACTTATCGATCAATCGTAGCAGTCCGCCTCTTTCGCGCTTACGATTATTTGTACTATGTTCCGTCGTTACAAGTTTCTTCCGACAGAAAACATTTGCAATTGCAGTGTACAATTGTGGGGAGGAGTTATGAGTATGCACAATGTCGTACTGCCTAATTATCCTCACAAGTTTGAAGATATATAGTGGATTATAATACGAGCCTCCCAATTTATATATCCGACATGAAGGGCAAACAGCCTCCAGTCTCTCCATCAGCATCGTCCTCTCGCCATTGAATACCACAAGTCCCACCTCATGTCCCAAGGCATGTAGCCGAGGAAGGAGATTTACGACCAGCATCTCCGCCCCCCCCATTTGCAACGATGTTATCACATGCAGTATTTTCATGCAGATTATCTGAAATTTATAAGTTCATGCAGATCTCGCAGATGATGCAGATTAACATTATATACCATTAACAATTCTGTGTATATTTTTGTCAATATCATCCGATGAGAAATTTACAAGAATACCAAGTTTATGACCGGTCAATTTCAAATAAGTACGAGTCTGTTTGAAGAAGACCTCCTTCATCTCAGCAACAGACTTTAATTCAATAATTACCTTCTTATTTACTAACAAATCTATGCGCAAGTCGCTTTTAAGAGTAATGCCATCATATATGATTGGTACAGCTATTTGCCTGTCAACAATACATCCATCTTTTTGTAATTGATATAACAAAGCCTCTTCATACACACTTTCCAATAACCCTGGTCCTAAAGTGTTATAGACTTTAAATATAGCACCCCGTACTAAATATGAAATATCATTTTCTGTCATTTTCAAAGCTACTTATACCATCTGCGAGATCTGCATAACACAAATCCATCACAAGCAATTAAAACTATCTGCCTCATCTGCGAGATCTGCATGAATAAAAAGTATCTGCCTTATCTGCGAGATCTGCATGACGCTACATCCTTGCGATGCAGTAAGTACCCTATCGGCATGACCAAATTCCAGTACCATTTCAAAACAGGCCTCTCACTCTTATCTGAACAAAAGCGGAATCGCCAATAATTAATAGCAGCCTTTATCTTCTGCAGGAGAGGAATATCAAGTTCACTCATCTCCTGATAACACATCATACTGGCAATTGGACTATTCATTCGAGCCTTAACTATATTGGACGTAATACCATCCCTTTGATATTCTGCGAAATATATGACCTTGTTGAAAAATAACAAACTGTACTTTTGTGCTATCCGATTCCATACCAAAACTTCCGGGCAAAAGCGTTCTCCTGCTATTTCAGGAAAAGGAAACTCTTTCAACACTTCTGTTTTAAACACTTCCTTTAAATCACCTACAACTCCATCTCGATTTCTTATCTCTATCGTAGTCGTCACTTTCTTCTCAAATGGGAATCCTGAACCCGTAATTTCTCCATTTTCATAAGCATCTAATCCACAGATTCCAGCTAAGTCTTGGCCAATAATGCCCTTATATTGTTCCGCAACTATCTCTAATGCATTATCTGGTAACCAATCATCGCTATCCGCGATAAAAAACAATTCTCCTTTTGCCTCACAAACACCTCTGTTTATCGCCCTATGCTTACCTCCATTTTCCTGATAGAAATACCGGACAGGAAATCCTGCTTGTTTTGAGTTTTGAGTTTTGAGTTTTATGTTTTCAGTACAAACAAAGTCATAGCTATCGTTTTCGTTATCGTTTTCGTTAAACAAGCATTTAGTTTCATCTACGCTCCCATCATCCACAATTACCCACTCGAAATCTCTATACGTCTGCGAACAAAGACTCTCGTAAAGTCTCGGCAACAGCTTTGCTCTATTATATGTCGGAGTAAAAACGGTAATCATTTTTTCAAGTTGAAAACTGAAAGTTGAAAGTTGAAAAAATCACTTCTCCTTTATTTTCTTAACAATAGTGACTAAAATCGCTATCAACTCTTTGCAATCTTTATCAAGTGACAGATACTGCTCATCATCAAGAAACCCTGTAGTATGAATAATATCTAACCAATACTCTGTTTCATCAGCCTCTTTCAAGGCAATATTGATCTTGTTGAGAAAATCCATGCGACTTTGAGCATTCTTGCTCTCTCTCGAATTCGCGCCAATACTTGTTCCGCAGCGCAACAATTGTTTAGACATGATTAACTCATGTTTTTGCTCAACTAGATACTTATAACAATTTATAATCCTTATTGCAAAATCCCGACTTTTATTTTGTATTATACTAGCCATATCTTTCAACTTTCAGTTTTCAGTTTTCAACTCTCAACTCTCTTCTACCTATACATCTTATCCGTATCGTAATTATGATCATACTCATATTGTTCCTCTATTATATCACCTTCTCTAATTCCATCTGTAAGAAATGTTTTGTATGGGGTTATAAGTACGCCCCATGCGTAAATAATACGGAAATACAAAAGAAAAGACATCACTATAAGTCCTACACCATAATATGAAATTTTACGCTTACGCGTTGCAAGCAAGGTCAAAGTAGCTATTACACCAATCATATAATACCATGCAAGACGTCCACCATTTTCTGAACGAATAAAAATTAATAATGTCGCACAGAACAACAATGCTATATTCAAGAGTACTATATTTCCATTCTTTTTTGGTATGTCAGAGTAACCAAATAAAATCAATACTATAAAAACAATAGCTTCCAAAAAATACTCATATCTAAACTCTGCCACTCGTGTATAAGATTCCATTGAAGCCCTATCTTCTGCCACTTCGCCATAAACCTCAAATAATGAACTCGGTATCGTAGACAAACCTATTAATAAACAGACAAACATAACCGCAATTACAACCCCGATGGAATACTTCTTAAGTGGAATAAAATATAATGGTAAAAAAATTATAGCAGAATTATGCAAAGAAAAGGCAATAAATACCACAAGTAAAAATGGAATTAATTTCCTCTTTATTATATAACGAATAGAAAGCCATGCCGTAACCACACCCATCACCTGTCGCAAGTATGTAAATGTAAAGAAAAAGAATAATCCCATAAAAACAATAACGGCAAAAGAATAGTCATTAACATAGTCTTTTATTGAAACAAACAACAACGTGTATATTACCAATGTTGTTAAAAATATAAATATATAACGGTTTGCTGTGAAATGTGAAACCAATGCACAATACGTTCCATATCCAAAATCACTCTTATAGAAAAGAAATGAATTACTCATAAAAGGATTTCCACCACTTTTTGTCTCATCAGCCATTCTATCAAATAGTTCTGCATAAATATATCTATCATATCCTCCGAGCATATCCGCAAGACCAACAAACATTGCCACCCCCATAAGATAAACTCCAAGGACATAAACATTCCTCGCTCGTTTTGTTTCTTTATGCCCAAAGAGATATAAAGCTACTATTACTATAAACCAAATTAAATATATTGCCATACTATTTATTACTCTTTTCTTTTATACAGAAAAATAAGCATTTTAGTTTTCGTTATCGTTAAGGTTCCCGTTTTCTATCCGAACAACTCCCTTGCTATCTTTTCTCTATTGTGATATTCTAAAACGCAACGACGTCCTTCCTCAGCAATCTTCTCATACTTCTGTATATCATATGGTATATCTTTGAGGATACCGATGACCTCCTTCGCATCATCATATTCAATACATGACTCACCATTCTTAACTGCAATATTCTCCATTGCATACTTAGTACCTATCACCAACAGACCATTAGCAAGAGCATCAAGCACCTTACCTTTTGTCCCAGTCCCAATTGATATCGGTGTTATCTGAATATCATATTTACATATTTCCTCTATATAATCTGGAGCGAACCGGATATGTTCAACCTCATATCCAGCCCCTCTCAATGTCTCAACATGCTTCTCCCATCCCTTTCCTAAGAATGTAATTGAATAATGCTCTTTCAAATAGTTATCGTTAACGTTAGCGTTATCGTTAATTTGCTCTACTAGCAAATCCCCATCCTGCTTCATATATAGATTATACTGCCCTGCAATCAACAACTTTATTTTTGGTTTATGGAACTTAATGTTACCATTGGCTTTATCATTAATTTCATAATGAGGATGCCTCAAAAATCTCGCATTTATATGGGGATTGATAACTTTCAAATGTGTAACATCCTCCTCACCAACAGCATAATATGTAAAACTATCATCAGTACAAAAATTTTTCTCCATCCGAGCATATTTTCGATACATCAAAGCGCATTTCCAATAATTAAAAGTATCTTTTAAAACAAACCTCTGCCCCAACATGCGGTAATAGTACAAAGACTCCGTGTCAGGACCAATTTGAATACGTCGAGATTTAGGAAATTGTTTTACAACCCGTGACAACTCCTCGCCCATTACCCATATATAATCAGGATTCCGCAATGATATCTCTTTCACAAGATGATGTGGTAATTTTATATAATTAACAAATGGGTATTTCAGGAACAACCGAAAAAATAGTAGGTGGAATTTAAACATCCACATATACCATTTTGGTAGCCGTATAATCTCTATCTTCGCACCAAGTTCCTTCTCTACCTCTGCAATCTTCTCGTCAGAGAGTTTGTTTGAGTTAAAAGAGTATATTTCAAAAATATGTGTTTGTAGTTCTAAAGGGTTATCAGCCCCCACTCCTGCTAAACTATTCCCGTTCTGGCCAGCGTTTACGTTTCCAACACCCTTAATCAGATGATACGGTAAGGCAGATGTACCTCTTATATTTTCACTGGCAGGTGTAACGAGCGTAATTAATACTATTCTTTTCCCCATCTAAATAAAAAGGCATTAAACTCTATATATACAAAACACTCTCAATGTTCAAGATTCTTTTAACGATATTCTTTTTAAAAGAATGATAATCATAATTAATTGGGTATAATTCTTCTTCTCTAAGTTTTTTTATAACTTTTTTGTTAATATTATCTATAGAATATTCTTTTCGTTTCCTGAACAAAGTATAAACAATACCAAATAGCACATCCATGCTTTTGTGCTTAATCACTTCACTCATTAATGAATCACTCAGATGCTCTTGCGATAGCCTAGAGAATGATTTTAACACGACAATGTCATCCAACAATCTTTTAAGTTTTTTTTCAGAAGTCGGAGCATTAATAGTGGAGTTTGGATGATTAATGTATATATATAATGGGTCGTCTACAAATATTACCTTTTCTGCATGAGCATATAAACGGTACGCCAACTCCGCATCTTGATGTATTATTCCTGGAACGAAAAACAAATTATTCTTAATTAATAAATCTTTTCTTGCAAACAATCTCCACATTGTAGCTGGTTGATAGCCACCACAGATAGCATCTCTACCAGATAATATAGTATTATAAGGGAGCTTGTTTTCCCCCACAACGTTTACAAACGAGCCATCTTCTTCTATTTGTTTTGCCTTAAACTCCAATATATCAACATCTGGGCTTTCAACAAGTTTGTTAAACACAGAAAAAACATCTGATGAAATCGCATCATCGGAGTCAACACACCAAATATACTCGCCATGACATTCTTTTATACCATAATTTCGTGCAACACTTTGCCCCTGATTATACTGTGTGAGGTATTTAAAGTTTTCATATTTAGCACAGTATTCCTGCGCTATTTTTGGTCCATTATCTGTGGAGCCATCATTAATGATGATGACCTCAAAGCATTCTTTTGGCAAATCAGATTGTATAATTGATTCCAAACAGTCACTGATATACTTTTCGGAATTATACATCGCAATTATTATACTCAATTTATAATTATCCATAGTTATTTAATATAAATTTTACTTATGTCGTACTTTATAAGACCATTCCTTTTTGCATATTGCCCTCCTTTAATTAAAGTTAATAATGTTTTTAAAAGACTGACATCGTGATTAATTTTTATTGAACGTGCTAACAATATATATTTAATCATATATGTTTTCGGATTAAATATCCTAGTCAAAACTCCTCTTGAAAAGACAACACGCGTTTCACCGCCACGAGATCTTCCCGTTGACTCCCCTTCATGAAATACAACGGAAAAAGGATAATAATGACAGTTAAGGCCCGAATTAAGACAATCTAATATAAACACATTTTCTTCGCCAGAATCACACATCGGAGAGCCCAAGCCAAGCAATTCATTAAAAAATTGTATACCTTGGACCTTTTCTCTCCTAAACGATATTTCTATAGAAGAAACGCTATATCCTTTTGGAGATTTCCGTAAATCAAAATCTATATTAGGATATTTTTTCTTACTACTATTAGAACTGAATTGAAATGCTATTAAATCAATATCAGGGTTATTCTCATAGTATTGACATAATCTTTCTATTCCACTAATATCATATGTTACATCATCATCAGCAATTAAGCATATATCAGAAATCGCATGTTTCAGAGCGTTATTTCTATTCCTACTTAATCCTTTACCTTTTATCGTCACTATCTTAACATCACTCCTGATTAACGACTTAGGAATATCTTCCTGCTCCTCCTTTGATTGTTGCCATGAAATAACATACCGTATATATGGAATCGGAGATAATAGCACACTATCAACTTTCTGAATTCCATCATCTAAAGTGCAAACGAGAATATCAACTGTTAACATTATCTTGATTTTTTATTATATGAAGATTCTTAACCCAGCCTTTATTAACCATAATAATTTTCAACAGAACGACGACGGCATTATAAAAACGCCATTTATGCGGAGATTCTCCAATATTAACGAACAAATTATAATATTTATCTTTTACGCCGAAATACTTGTTTATTTCATCATACATTATAGGAGACAAAATTTTTTTTAGTTCCCCATCACGCTCTTTTTTTAGATATTCCTGATTATTCATGCTAACTCCAGTATTATCAAAATCAGCAATTATGGTATCTATTTTCCGGTATGATGCATTATTTAAGATAAGTTCCTGAAAAAAGAACTTCCAATCAGAGACAAGTCTCAAACTCTCATCGTATGGGTTTTTCAACAATAAATCTCTCTTAATAAAAGATGACTGATGCCCTATGGTATGTGTTAGCAAGTTTAAAAGTGTTATTTTCTTTTCATTTTTCCGCAATTGGCCTGAGCTCACAAAGTTTCCATAAACAATATCCTCTTTTATATTGGTACTAAAAATATCTTGAAGTGTGTTTGAACTATATATTGTATCTGAAGAATTCATGAATAAACAATATTCACCTTTAGCCACATTTACGCCTTTATTCATTGCATGGTAAATACCATTATCTTTTTCGCTTACCCAATATGAAACATATTCCTCGTTCTCTTTTATCACATCAACACTTCCGTCAGTACTTCCGCCATCAATTATAATATATTCATAATCACGGAATGTTTGTCGGACTACACTATCAATCGTCTTTCTTAATCCGTCCTTATTATTGTAATTAATTGTAATTATAGATAATTTCATAAAAATCTTGCCTTTAAATACCGATATACCAATGAAAACAGATCTCTATTTGAAAGTAATCTACCCTTTCTTACTACTTCGAGCAATGGTAAAAAATCTAATAATCCCACATTTTTTAATTCTTTCAATAAGATTTGCTTAAAATGAACATTCTTTCCACCAATAACATAATCGCGACAATAATTGCCAATTTCGCTATTGTCAAATTTAACATTATCAATTTCCTTTTCCAACCATTTACATAACTTGATTCTTGCTTTTATTTTTAATCGAGTAATATCTCTATTATGCTCATTAGAAATATTGATGTCTGACCAACGAAAACGGACAAGTAAATCCTGAGAATTAACCAAACCATTTTGTGATAGCATCAGCGCTGTTGCATCGTCACTACCCCATGCAATAGGTAATCTAAAAAAACCACCATTCTTTATTAGATCATCCTTCTTAAATAAAAACTGCGGAATCCCCCCTTTCATTCCCTGAAAAAAACAATAGAAGAACTCCCCTTGATTTAAAAACTCTTTATAACATCTATCAAACCATAAAATATTTCCATCTCCATTAATATCTATAATTCTACTACGAAAAACACTAACCTTTGGATATTTTTTTATCAGGGAATAGAATTCAGAAAGAAAAGTTGGCTCGTATATATCATCATCGGTTGCCAATATCACATAGTCTCCTTTTGCATGTGTCAAACAATAATTCCACTGGGCAACTAAATCTTTCCCTCCAATATTCTCATCATTACGATAATACGTTATTCGATTGTCATTAAACTGAGATACAATATTACGAATCGGTTCCGGAGAACAATCGTCTACGACAACGAGTTCGAAATCTTCATAAGTCTGATTTAAAATACTTTGTATCGACTCTGATAAAAAACGGCCTTTATATGCTGGAAGTACAAAAGAAAAAAACATTTACAATTTATAACGTTTCTTTAATATAAAATCAGAAAATGCATATGGAAGTAACAAAAACAAAAGATACTTTATCCTTCTAACAAAAGATATATCAGTATAAAACAAAATATATTTATTAGTATCCTTTATTGACTCACGCCAAGTTCCTAAATCATAAAAAGGAGGGTAAAACAAAGGATCTTTTGCTCTAAAACATAACCTCATAAGTTTTAAATAGTGTTTCCTAGGCATAACTGGCTTAAAATAATTCGCCAAAAAATCTCCACAAGAAATCATAGAAAGGATATTCTTCAAATCAGTTTGATGTGTTACAGAGTTATTATTTAAATTATTATAATGGTATAACGCATCATGTATGATAACTGTTTTAGCAGAATGATAACGTAATCTTGCAGTGGCACTCAAATCATCCCACATGCTAATATTTTCTAATGGTAAAATATCATATTTAATATACAATGTATTTTTTATCAATTTATTTGCCAACGATGAGTATATCCCAAATTCTAAATTATTAACAACATCATTTTTCGTTTCAACATCATATTGGTATCTCTCTATTCTTTGTCCATTTATTGTTTCCCTTGAAATTTCGCAACAAACTATATCCGCATTATTAACCTCTGCAACATTTAACATTTTCTCAAAAGCATCTTTTTCTACCCAATCGTCACTATCCACAGACCCAATATATTCTCCTTTTGCTAATTGTATACCTATTCTTTTTGCATACGAAGACCCCATATTTTCATCAAATGTGACTATTCTCACATACTCTTTCCTTTCAGGATAATCCTCTATTACAGTTTTTAATAGGCTCAAACTATTATCAGGCGAACAATCGTCAATAAAAATAAACTCTATATTTTTTAGTGTCTGCTCAAATAGACTTCGCAGACATCGTTCAAAATACAACTCTGTATTATATATAGTTACTACAACAGATACTTTCATAATAATACATTACATAGTTAAAAGTTTTTTGTTAGTCACTCCTTTCAATAAAAGAAAGACAGCCAATAGTTTTATCGAAACTCTATACAAAAACGGGCTATATTTCATTAGGCATTTTATACGCCTGTAATAGATTGACTGATGAATATCAGATAATTCCTGAAAAACGATTAACATAGATTTTGGAATTAGAGATGTAAGAACTTCTTCTCGTTCTTTTTCTTGAGTTTCTTTATTCAATAAATTGCTACTAATGCCTGTCATATCTTGTTCTGCGATTATATTATTAATCACTAACACCCTAGCATTTCCCAGTATAATAGTCTCAATCCAAAATTTCCAATCAGAAACAATCTTTAAGCTTTCGTCGTACTTAACCTTGTTTAATAACTTTTTTTTTATAAATGAACCTTGATGATTAATAGTATCATTATACAATTGTAAACTCAAATTATCATTATATTTTCTTATTAAGGTATTGGTTCCCATAATCACCACTTGCCCGGTGATAATATCTGCCTCATATTCTTTCCCAACAAACAAAGATTTTAAAACATTTTCATTATAAAAGCAATCACCGGAATTCATGAAAATAACGTATTCGCCTTTAGCGTGCTCCACACCTTTATTCATAGCATTAAAAATGCCTTTATCTGGTTCTGAACACCAATAATCTAAATAATCTTTATGTCTTTCAATGACCTCTCTACTCCCATCCGATGAACCTCCGTCAATGATAATATACTCAAAATCATCAAAACCAGTTTGGCCTATAACACTATTTATCGTTTTTTCCAGGCCCGAATTGTTATTATAGTTTACTGTTATAACTGATAATTTCATATAATGTTAATCTTAATCATTGAAAGTATTCTATTACAAAAAATACTTGCTCCTGGAGCCAAGAAATACAAGGCTACCATATATACTATCATAAAAGGTATTATACACACGATTGCCTTAATTGTCCAATTCACAAATGACACGTTACTATCTATTGGCATTAAACTAAACAAAAATGAACCTAATATAATGCAAACAAAAGATATTAAATAATACTTTAAGACACCACTCCAATACTCATATACATCTTTTTTAAAACCATCATGAAAAAGATAATATGGTTTCCAAAGAATAACAATAAAGAAGAGACTTACTATTTTCCCAAGTAATATACCGACAATACCAAGAAATGGTGCTGTAGCAAGAGTAACTCCTATATTTATGATTCCTTCCACCCATGCAGACCATACATCTGCATAATGACCAAAAGCATTATTAAACATATCAACAACTCCACGAGTCTGCATTATAAAAATATTTATCAAAAGCAAAATGAGGATAGAACGACTGAGGACATATTGCTTACCAAGCCACAATGAAATAAATGGTTCTATTAAATTGAAAACTGAGAAGACAAGAAAAGTCGCTACTATAAAACGTAAAGAAATAAGTTCCCAAAAGACCTTTAACATTTTATCTTGGTTACCTTCTGCTACTAGATTTCCTACTCCAGCCTCAAAACTATTTAATGTCTTATTAAATAATTCGGAAATACGAGATACAACAAGAGTATAATTACCATAATATGCCACCATCTTTAACGAGACAAAGGCAAAAATGAGTATTTGGTCGCTCTGCAAAAGAAGGAAATCCTTTATTTTATGAACAAATATCTGCTTGGTAAATGTTAGAATATGCTTATTCTGCGGATAATAAACTTTTCCTTTACTCACTGAAGCATTTAACCAAGGATATACTTTCCTTATTTTCCAATTTAGAATTATACAACTTAAAACACCATACACTATTTCT
>JAFUVV010000035.1 GCA_017477435.1 Prevotella sp. | reverse complement strand
GTCCCACCTCTTCCCATCCCGAACAGAGAAGTTAAGCCCGCTTGCGCCGATGGTACTGCGATGCAATGTGGGAGAGTAGGTAGCCGCCTTTTTTATGAGAGGACCTTGGTTCAGAACGGACTGAGGTCCTCTTTTTTTGTTTTTTGGGGAGGGAGGCTATAGAAGAGATAGATGCTATAGAGGGGATAGAGGGGATAGAAGGGATAGATGCTATAGAGGGGATAGAGGGGATAGAAGGGATAGATGCTATAGAGGGGATAGAGGGGATAGAAGGGATAGATGCTATAGAAGGGATAGATGCTATAGAGAGAATAGACATGGATAGTGATAGTGGATTTTTTTTCATTGTGGGGGGACTTGGGATGTTTTTTGTAGGGTGAAAGTTTTTCTATAAAAAGTTTTTCTATATAGGTTTTTTCTATAATATTTCTTAAAAAATATTTGTGTTATTGTTGTTTTTCTTATATTTGTGGGCAGTATTGTTGAACTTTTAAAAGTATAAGAAAATGAAAGTATTGTTAGTTGTTATTATCGTTGTTGTTGTTCTTGCCATGTGGTTGGTTGGAATATACAACAACTTGGTTCGTCTTCGCAACAATCGTGAGAATGCGTTTGCTAATATCGATGTTCAGTTGCGTCAGCGTTATGATCTTATTCCTCAGCTTGTTGCTTCTGTTAAGGGTTATGCTGCGCATGAGAAGGAAGTGTTTACGAAGGTCACTGAGGCTCGTACTGCAGCCATGAATGCTCAGTCTATCGGTGAGAAGATTGATGCAGACAATGCGTTGACGAGTGCTTTGTCGGGTTTGAAGATTTCGCTTGAGGCTTATCCTGAGTTGAAGGCGAATGAGAATTTCTTGCAGTTGCAGAATGAGATTGCTGATATTGAGAACAAGCTTTCTTCTGTTCGTCGTTATTTCAACTCTGCGACGCGTGAGTATAACAATGCTGTCCAGACGTTCCCGTCGAATATTTTTGCTGGTATGTTTGGTTTCCATCGTGAGCCGATGTACGAGATTTCTCAGGAGGAGCGTCCGACACTGGAGAAGGCTCCGGAGATAAAGTTCTAAAGGAATGAAATATGTAGGAATGCGCACGCAGATTCATCGCAACAACAGGATGAGTATCTTGTTGTTGCTGATGTTTCCCGTCATCATTTTGGTGATGGTATGGGTGTTTCTCGTGTTGCTCAATTATCTCGGCGGTGGGTACTACGATGATTATGGTAACTACGTGACGGGTGTGGATTTCGATCATGTGATGCAGTCGTTTCTGTCGGTTGTGCCGTGGGTTGTCGGTGCTGTAGCGCTGTGGTTTGTGATAGCTTATTTCTCCAACACGGCGATGATCCGTCGTGCCACTGGTTCGCGTCCGTTGGAGCGTAGGGAGAATCCGCGGGTGTATAACATTGTGGAGAATCTTTGCATGACTTGCGGGATGGATATGCCAAAGATAAACGTTGTGGATGATCCTCAGCTGAATGCTTTTGCGAGTGGTATAAACAAGGATACGTATGCTGTCACTCTTACTACTGGCATTATCAATCTTCTTAGCGACGATGAGCTTGCTGGCGTGGTGGGGCATGAGTTGACCCACATTCGTAATCGCGATACTCGGTTGCTGATCACGAGCATTGTCTTTGTGGGCATTGTGTCGACGGTGATGAGCCTGGCTGTACGACTGATTTACAACAACTTTCTCTACGGTGGCGGTTATTCTCGCCGTAGCAACAATGATGGTGAGGGTGGTGGCGGTCTTTCGATCATCATCGTGCTTTTCGTGGCTGCGGTGTGCAGTGGCATTGCCTATATTTTCACGCTTATGACCCGTTTTGCCATTTCCCGCAAGCGCGAGTATATGGCCGACGCCGGTGGTGCCGAATTGTGTGGCAACCCGCTTGCGTTGGCTTCGGCGCTGAGGAAGATATCTGGCAATCCCGGGCTCGACGATGTGAAGGAGGCCGACGTGGCTCAGCTCTTCATCATGAAGCCCGACGAGATGAAGGAGGGTGTGATGGGATTTATGAACTCCCTCTTCAGCACCCATCCTGATCCTGAGAAACGAATTGCCATTCTGGAGCAGTTTTGATCAGATACAAGCCCTGCCGATGCTCAGTGTCGTGCAGGGCTTTCTTTTTGTGCCTGCTGATGGAGAACGGCTTTCAAGCGGATGACTTTCAAAGCGTAAAACAGCTGAAAAGCGGGCCAGACTGAATCGGCCGAAGACAGTACATGGGCTTTGTACTCCGAGTACAAAGCCCATGTACTGTGAGTATGAAGCCCGTGTACTCGAAGTACAAGGTCCATGTACTGCAACAGGTGAATATTCTTATGGCATCCTGAGGTAGTCGTCGGCGGTGATTGTCTTGTCGTAAAGCAGGAGCGACGGTTCTTTCTCGGAGTGGATGATGAATCGGAATCTGAAGCCTGCCGCCTTGAGTTTCTCTATGCTTGTGTCTTCCGAGATGGTCTTGGCGAGGCGCTGGTCGAGTTCTTGGCCGTATTCGGATATAAATGCCTGATTGTCATACGCTCCAGTGAGTGTACAGTAGTAGGTGTAGGTCTTTGTTGCCTTTTCGAACGCCACGCTGTCGGTGCGCGAATTGTTCACCACAGGTGTTGGGCAGTAGCGCTCGGTGTACTCCCGTGCCTCGCGTTCGGCGCGCTCTTCAAGGCTCTCGTTGCATGCTGCGATGGCGACGGCAAACGACATGAATAAAAACACTTTTTTCATATTTTTTTGCTTATTTGCTACAAAAATAGTGGTTTTTCATCGAAAATGTGTAATTTTGCTTTCGAAAAAGGATTTTCACCCTTTATATTTATTGAATAGACCATTTTGATGAACTATATACGAAATTTCTGCATCATTGCCCATATCGACCATGGTAAGTCGACGCTTGCCGACAGACTGTTGGAGCGTACGAACACGATAGCTATCACAGAAGGCCAGATGCTCGACGACATGGACCTTGAGCGTGAGCGCGGAATAACCATCAAGAGCCATGCCATTCAGATGGCCTATAACCTCGACGGGCAGGACTACGAGTTGAACCTGATCGACACTCCGGGGCACGTGGATTTCTCCTACGAGGTGTCGCGGTCGATAGCTGCATGCGAGGGAGCCCTGCTTGTGGTCGATGCCACGCAAGGCGTTCAGGCTCAGACAATTTCAAATCTCTATATGGCCATCGAGCAGGACTTGGAGATCATTCCAGTGATCAACAAGATCGACATGCCCAACGCCATGCCCGAGGAGGTGGAGGACGAAATTGTGGAGCTGCTCGGCTGCTCTCCCGATGAGATTATCCGTGCTTCGGGAAAGACCGGCGAGGGTGTCGACGACATCCTTCGCGCCGTGGTAGAGCGCGTTTCCCCGCCCGTCGGCGACCGCGAAGCACCGTTGCAGGCTCTCATCTTCGACTCAGTGTTCAATTCCTTCCGCGGCATCATTGCCTATTTCAAGATTGTCAACGGCACGATACGCAAGGGCGACAAGGTGAAATTCTTCAACACCGGCATGGAATATACCGCCGACGAGGTTGGCGTGCTGAAGATGGACATGGTGGCCCGCAATGAGATGGGCGCAGGCGAAGTGGGATACATAATCAGCGGAATAAAAGATGCCAAGGAGGTGAAAGTGGGCGACACGATCACCCACGTGGCACGGCCGTGCGCAGAATCGATATCAGGCTTCCAAGAAGTGAAGCCCATGGTCTTCGCCGGAGTCTATCCCATAGACCCGACAGACTATGAGAACCTTCGCGCCTCTCTCGAAAAGCTCCAGCTCAACGACGCCTCGCTGACGTTCATGCCCGAGTCGTCGGTGGCACTCGGGTTCGGATTCCGCTGCGGATTCCTCGGACTGCTTCACATGGAAATCGTGCAGGAACGCCTCGACCGCGAATTCAACATGGACGTCATCACCACCGTGCCCAACGTGTCCTACATGGTCTACGACAAGCAAGGCGGCGTGAAAGAAGTGCACAACCCCTCAGGACTCCCCGAGCCGACGGTGATAGAACACATCGAGGAGCCCTACATCCGCGCAAGCATCATCACGACATCCACCTACATCGGGTCGATAATGAAACTCTGTCTCGACAAGCGCGGCGAACTGATCAAGCAAGAATTCGTCAGCGGCAACCGCGTAGAGCTGCATTTCATGCTGCCCCTGGGCGAGATCGTCATAGATTTCTACGACAAGCTGAAGTCGATCAGCAAAGGCTACGCCTCGTTCGACTACCATCTGGCCGGCTACCGCCCCTCCCATCTCGCGAAGGTCGACATCCTTCTCAACGGCGAACCCGTCGACGCCCTCTCCACCCTGACCCATCACGACAATGCCGTTGCGCTCGGCCGCCGCATGTGTGAAAAGCTTAAAGAACTCATACCGCGTCAGCAGTTCGACATCGCCATTCAGGCCGCCATCGGCGCGAAGATAATCGCCAGGGAGACGGTGAAACAAGTGCGAAAAGACGTTACCGCCAAGTGCTACGGCGGCGACGTCAGCCGAAAGCGCAAACTGCTCGAAAAGCAGAAACGCGGAAAGAAACGCATGAAACAGATAGGAAACGTGGAAGTGCCGCAGAAAGCATTCCTCGCCGTGCTGAAGTTAGAATAGAGCGAATAACCTCATAAATTTTATATACAAATGAAAATTCCTGTCAACACAAAAAGAGACATCGCCCGCGAACTTGCACGCCGGTACAGTACGATGACCCACGACGAGCTCGACGTCCTCGAGAGCATCCTCGTGCCCATGAAATTTGCTAAAGGCGAGATGATCCTTCGCGAAGGCGAGACATGTCGCAACATCTACTATCTCGACCATGGACTCATAAGGCAGTTCTACTTCCGCAACGATAAAGAACTGACCGAGCACATCGGATGCGACCACTCGATTTTCATGTGTATAGAAAGCCTCTTCCGCGAAGAACCTACCCGGCTGCAAGTGGAAGCACTCGAGCAGTCGATAGTGTGGGCACTCCCCAAAGTCGACTTGGAACGCGTGGCACTCCACAACGTCAACATACAGATGATGTATCGAAAAATACTCGAAGAAAGTCTGATTATATCCCAGGTTCATGCCGACTTGGTGAGATTCGAGACAGCCCAGAACCGCTATCGCCGCATGTGCAAGCTCCATCCGCAAGTAGTGCTCCGCGCGCCGCTCGTCTACATCGCAAACTATCTGCAGATGACGCCCGAGACCCTCAGCCGAGTGCGTGCAGCAACGCTCTACGACTGATTCCTTGCATCGGCCAGGGTGGCTGATAAATAAAAAAGAAGACGTTCCCAACAGCAGATTTACTGTGGGAACGTCTTCTCTTTTATTAATATGCTCTTGAGAAATATGCCTTACGTATAGAGGAATCTCTTGATGCTCTTCTTCGGCGTCTTTGCAAATTCTTCCTCGCGTATCTCTATTGCGCTCACCTTGCTGTAGACAGGCATCAGAGCATTCAGGTCCTGACGGTTCTGCTCCATCACCTTCTCCAGCTCGTCGCGGGTGAGCCCCATCGATTTCGCCTCGTCGAAGTCGGGGTAGACAAGGCCCACCAATTTCTCGTCGCGCTGCACGACCACGCTCTCTGCCACAAGCACAAGCGAGTTGAGTTTGTCCTCTATTTCCTCGGGATATATATTCTGTCCGTTGGCCCCGAGGAGCATATTCTTCGAACGGCCCTTTATGAATACGTTGCCGTCGGCATCCATCGTACCGAGGTCGCCGGTGTGGAACCAGCCGTCCTTGTCGATACACTGCTCGGTGGCTTCGGGATTCTTGTAGTAGCCGAGCATCACGTTCAGACCGCGGCACATAATCTCGCCAGGGATATTCTCCGGGTCTGGGCTGTCGATGTGAACCTCCATGTGGATCGCAGCCTTTCCGCAGGAACCGGGGACAAAGGTCTTCCAGTCGGCGTAGCAGATGATCGGTGCACACTCCGTTGCTCCATAGCCTACGGTGTAGGGGAATTCGATCTGTTTCATGAACGACTCCACCTCCTGGTTGAACGCTGCGCCGCCCACGATGACTTCGTAGAAATTGCCGCCAAAGGCAGTCGTCACTTCCTCGCAGATCTTCTGGTTCACCTTCTTGTTGATCACCGGCATGCCGAGCAACAGGCGCATCAGGTTGCCCTGAATCTTCGGGAACACGCGCTTCTTGATGATCTTCTCGATGATCAGCGGCACGGCGATGATGATGGCCGGCTTAATGTCGGCGAAGGCCTGTGCGATGATTGCCGGCGAAGGCACGCGCGTCAGGAAGAAGATGTGGCAACCGTGGATGAACTCGAAGATGAATTCGAATGCCATTCCATACATGTGGGCCAGCGGAAGGATGCTCAGCGTGTTGCTGCCTGTCTTCACATGATCTCTGCCTATTACGTCCATGGCAAAGTCGTAGTTGCTCCACAGGGCGCGATAGGGTATCATCACCCCCTTCGAGAATCCGGTCGTTCCGCTTGTGTAGTTGATCAGGGCCAGTTCCTCGGGACTTTGCTCCTTATAGTAGTTCACGTGCTCGCGACGGAAATACTTGGGGTATTTCTTTCCGAACATCTCGTTCAGATGCTCGCGAGCATAGGTCAGTTTGTCGGTGCGGGAGAGCATGAGCGAGTAGTCGGGAATGTTTATGATTCCCTCCAGGGCCGGCATCTTTGTCGGGTCGATGGTTGTTGCCACCACGTCGCCCACGAAGAGCAGCTTCGCCTCGGAGTGGTTCACGATGTTGTGAATCTGCTCTGCGGTGAATTCGTGGAGGATAGGCACCGCCACTGCGCCGTAGGTGAGCGTAGCGAGGAAAGCCGCTGCCCATCCCGAACTGTTGCGTCCACACAGCGCTATCTTGTCGCCGCGAACCACGCCGCTGTTCTCAAACATTATGTGAAGTTTCTCGATTTTTCGGGCTACATCGTGATATTGTAGCGTCGATGCGTGATAGTCGGTGATAGCATCATTGTCCCAATTCTTGATGATACTTTTCTCTATCAACTCGTTAAAACATGGTACTTCCATATTCGCTTTTTATCTATCTTGCTTTAGTATTTAGAATCTAATTCTTGTATATTTCTTTGCTGTCAAACTAAGGAAAAGGCACAGGGTCGTTTGCACAAATTCCAAAATTTTGTGCAAAGATAATATCTTATATGCACAAAACCAAAACTTTTGTGCAATATATTTGTTTTTTTTGGAAAAAAAGTCGTTTTAGAACTGAAATTCAGTCAAAACGAACAGCGTTTGACGGATTTACTCTTGCTACTATCATGGCCGGTGCAAGGAGTGCGGCAATGCAGATGGCGAAGGTGATGATGTTGATTATGAGAAACTGTATGACAGGGAACTCCACTGGTACGGTGTCTACGTAGTAGGTTGCCGGGTCGAGTCCTACGATCCCCGTGAACTTCTGCAGCAGGAGCAGTGCTATTGCGATGATGTTTCCCCACAGCATTCCTCTGCCCACTACAATGGCTGCGAACCAGAGGAACACTCGTCGTAGCTGGCTGTTCTGTGCGCCTTGCGTCTTGAGGATTCCGATCATCTGAGTGCGCTCGAGGATGATGATGAGCAGACCTGAAATCATCGTGATGGCTGCCACTGCTGCCATGAGAGCGAGGATGATGAGGATGTTTATGTCGAGCAGGTCGAGCCACGAGAATATCTGCGGGCTCAGTTCGTAGATGGTCTTCGAGGAGTAGGTACCGCCATAGTCGTCGACGGTGCGGTTCACGTTGTTTATGATATGTTCTTCTGTCTCGGCGATGAACTTGCTGTCGCTTAGTCGCAGCTCGGCTCCGCTCACCTGGTCGTCTTCCCATGCGTTGAGACGGCGGCAGGTATAGATGTCGGTGAAGCATATCGACTCGTCGTATTGTGCGAGGTGGGTCTCATAGATTCCGCTGACGGTCAGTCTTCTGGCTCGTGGTCCTTTGTCGTCGATGAAATAGGCGAATATCCTGTCGCCGACGTGGAGAAGCAGTTTGTCGGCTATTGTCTTCGAGATGACCATCTGGCCCGTGTTTTCTTTGTCGGAGAAGAGCGGAAAGGAGCCTTCCTTCATGTTGCGGCAGATGAATGTGGAGTCGTAGTCGGGTCCGATGCCTTTCATCATGACCCCGAGGAAGTCGCTGTCGGTCTTCAGCACTCCTTGTTTATATACGTATCGGCTGACGTTCTCCACGTGGCTCATCTCTTTCAGCACGCTTAGCATGGAGTCGTTCATCTGGATGGGGTAGTTGTTTCCCGACTGCAGCGACACGAAGTCGGCCACGATGATGTCGCTTCCGAATCCTGCGATGCGGTTGCTCACGGTGTGCTTGAATGCGCTGACGATGCTCACGGAGATGAGCATCACAGCCAGTGAGATGGCCACTCCTGCTGTGGCTATCTTCATTGCGGGTCGTGACACGCGGCGCCGGCTGTCGTCGGCGGAATAGATCTTGCGGGCTATGTAGAGCGTCAGGCTGTTCATCCTCGATGGGGGTTAGGGGTTGATGGAATAAAGGTGGGATGTGTCGGGCATTGTTTTCTTTTTCTTTCGAAAGCAATTTGCGGCTTTGCCTTTTATTCCATTGTCCTGCCGGGATATGCCTCGAGTGCTTTTCTGAGTACGACGAGTGCTCGCTCGAGGTCGGATTTCTTCAGCACGTAGGCTATTCTCACTTGGTTGCGTCCTGCGCCGGGGGTTGTGTAGAATCCTGCTGCTGGTGCAGTCATGACCGTCTCGCCTTCGTAGTCGAACGACTCCAGACACCATCGGCAGAACTTCTCGGAGTCGTCCACCGGCAGCTTGGCGATGGTGTAGAATGCTCCCATCGGGATGGGCGAGTAGACGCCTGGTATGCGGTTGAGCCCGTCGATGAGACATTTGCGGCGCTCTACATACTCGTCGTAGACGTCGCGGTAGTACTCCTCGGGGGCTTCGAGCGAAGCTTCGGCAATAATCTGTCCAATGAGTGGTGGCGACAGGCGGGCCTGACAGAATTTCATCACTGCTGCTCTCACTTCCTTGTTCTTCGTGATGAGTGCGCCGATGCGTATGCCGCACTCGGAGTATCTCTTTGATACTGAGTCTATGAGTATCACGTTCTGCTCTATTCCCTCCAGATGGCAGGCACTGATGTATGGCGAGCCTGTATAGATGTATTCGCGATATACCTCGTCGGAGAAGAGGTAGAGGTCGTATTTCTTCACCAGGTCGCGTATCTGGTTCATCTCGCGGCGGGTGTAGAGGTAGCCGGTGGGGTTGTTGGGGTTGCAGATCATGATTGCGCGGGTGCGCTCGTTTATTAGTTCTTCGAATTTTTCCACCTTCGGCAGCGAGAAGCCTTCGTCGATTGTCGTTGCGATGGTACGTATCTTAGCTCCTGCCGAAATGGCGAATGCCATGTAGTTGGCGTAGGCTGGTTCGGGCACGATGATCTCGTCGCCCGGGTTCAGACAGCTCATGAATGCGAAGAGCACGGCTTCCGAGCCTCCCGACGTTATGATGATGTCGTCGGCCTCGACGTCGATGTTGTATTTCTTGTAGTATTTCGTGAGTTTCTCCCGATAGGAGAGGTATCCCTGGCTGGGCGAGTACTCGAGGATGGTGCGGTCGATGTTTTTCAGTGCGTCGAGTCCTTCCTGCGGGGTGGGCAGGTCGGGCTGTCCGATGTTCAGATGGTACACCTTCACTCCTTTCCGCTTGGCCTCTGCAGCCAGCGGGGCGAGTTTTCTGATAGGCGATTCGGGCATCTCAAGGCCGCGTACAGATATTTCGGGCATGTTCTTATATAGAGTTATAATACAAAGTACAAAATTACTCATTTTTGTTGATATCGATACTTTGCCAGCGAAAAAACTTTTATTTTTCCGGATTTTTCCGCATTCTGCTTGTTTCGGGTGGAGTTGTGGGAGGCGAAAAAGTGGAAAAGTGACAATTTGAAAGCGGGTTTTGGGTGATGGGTGATGGAATAGGGGTGATGGCTTGAATGATGAGGAAAATCCGACAACAGGATTAAGAATTTGGAATTATAGAACAATCATTCATCGTCTGGAAGCAAAATTGGTGCTGGTAAGTGGGCCCTTTGACGTCATTATATGGGCCCTTTAAGACTGTTACTTGGGCCCTTTGATGACATTAACCCATTGGGTTGATGAAAAAGCAAAGCCCACCCCTAACCCCTCCCTGGGGAGGGGAATCGCGGCAGAGAATTGAAACAGAGGTAATTGCAGCGTTTTCACGGAAAAGTGGCTGAAATCGACGAAATGGGCGAAAAAGGCAAAAAACGGCAAAAATCGACGCTTTTTATCTGGATTCTGTGCAAATAAGAAGTTTTTGGTTATAAGTTTTCAGTGTTTTGATGTAAGTTCTCAGGAACAGCCGACAAACAGAGAGAGAAATTGAAAGCCGCATTTTTCAGCCAAATATGCTCCGCAACTTCGATTCCGGAAAAAGCAATCTATTTAAACGATGAAAAGAACTAAAGGGCAGGTATTTATGTTGGCCGATGAATAAAAATTTATTTTGTTAAATATGATGTTTTATTTTGTGTGCCAATTTTGTTTACAAATCTTTGCAAAAAAAAATAACTATTTAAATACACAAGTGTCCACTAAAAAATTAAGCATATGCAGAACAAAGTTATAAATAGCTCTAAAAGCCCTAAAAACGGCATGCATTTTTGTCAAAGACTTGTAAATCAGACTGATAAGCATTTCAAGTCCGTTGACTCGAAAAATCCCCATAAGATACTGATTTTCAGAAACATATAAAGATATTGCCATAAATTTAAGTAGACATTAGTGATTTAAATAATATACATCACTACTGTCCGGTTAAATTTCACCAAAGCGAAAGTTGGCGGTCATCTTCCGGATTTTGATTAATAATTGGTTTGTCAAAAAGTTCATTCAGCGGAGTCCTCTCAAAGAGAACTTGGCCGATGACATTAGAGAATATGT
>JAFUVV010000034.1 GCA_017477435.1 Prevotella sp. | reverse complement strand
CTATCTACCGTTAACTCACTAACTCCAAAGATTTAAAAGACAATCATATGTACGTTAACTCCCGTGATTGCAGCGAACTAACTCCCGTTAACTCCCACTAACTCCCTAACTCCAAAGATTTAAAAGACAATCATATGTCCGTTAACTCCCGTGAGCGCAGCGAACTAACTCCCGATAACTCCCGTTAACTCCAGAAGTCTAGCACATGCGAGACTTCAACAAAAACATGAAATCCCATCACCTGGCGCTTTCCAGTTCTTTGCGGATGACGTCAATCCCTGGCAGACCGATCGACTTGTAGGTCTGCTCGCCTTCGGTGTTGTAAATGGCGTAGGTGGGAATGCTGTGCGACTCGTATTTCTCGAGGATGTGGTAGTATTGCTCCTTTGTCAGATAGTAGTGGTCGCCGTCGATATCGTTTATCATCTCCTGCCATGTGGCCAGGGGCGAGGATGTCGAGGTTATATAGACAAATCTGACGTTCTGGTCCTTCATCTCCTCCTTCATCGGCTTCATAGCCTTGTGTCCGGCGCGGCAGGGCCCACACCACGTTGCCCAGATGTCGATAAGCACGGCATTGCCTTTGTATCGGTCGAGAATGGTCTGCAGGATATTCTCTGGAGCCACGTCGTCGTATTTCTGATAGAAGACGTGCTCCTCGCTGGCGAGCTGTTGGGCTACGCGTTGCTGCTCTGCCAGATAGTCGCGCACGACATTCTTACAGTCCTCGAAAGTCATCTCGCTCAGGGCTTTATCAGCGTCTGATTTCGATAGGTCGCGGTCATTTAAAAGCATGACGATTCTGCGCAGGTCCATGTTGTAGGCATTCTTTTCCTTGGCATCTTTGTCGTCTTCGTGGGCGTAGGTCTCCCAGAATGCCATGCCGCAAGGAGACGCCGGTTCGTTGAGGAACTGTATGCTGTAGTTGAAATATTCCGAGACAGGCAGCAGGTCTTTGTTCTTTGCCATCTTCTGCCCCATATCCTCGTAGCTCATATATACCTTTCCGTTGTCGTCGATGTTATATATGCTGAAGTTCCTCGGGAAGAATCTGCTCCATTCGTAATAATCATTTTCTGCCTTCATCGAGAGTAGGTCTTTTGCAGCGGTGGTGTATTTGGCCTTTCTGAATGAAGCGACGCGCTGGTTGAAGAGGTCGGTCAGGCATTGTTTGCGCTCTGCCGGCGTCTTGCAGTCTTTTACTTTCCGATAGGTCTGCTCGCCAAATAGAGGGATTTCAAATCTGTTTTGTGCATCGACCATGTCCATGTTTGTCTTGGCAAGGTAACCTTTGAAGGCCACGAACGGACGATTGTCGCTTGTCATTTTCATCAGGATTGATGTCTCTTGTCCTGGGGCGATGACGACATTTGTGAACCCCAGACCCTGAACGCCTATGAGCACCTCGCGAGTCAGCCAGAGGGGCACCTCCACTTTCAAGGTTCCATCGTCTGCGAACTTGAAGAACTTATCATATCCATCTGTAGCCCCCAACGGCATGAATCCGCCTATAACGAATTCAAGTCCCATTTCTGGCTTATATCCCAACATCTTCACATTGACAGTGGCCATGCCTTTGTTGATCTTAGCGGCAGGTAGAACCTCGTCTTTTGCATACTTCACATTCTTCCACTCGTCGGGCATCACAGCCTTCTTCTTTGTCTTTCCGTCACTGATACCCCAAAACCTGAAAGCACCCTCATCGTAGCTCTCAATAAAGTCCATCTCCTTGGTATTGAGAGGCACGGGGTCGAAATGCAGAGCCAGGTCGGCCGTTCCGCTTTCGGGCATCCAGAAGAGTGAATCGGGTTGCATGTCCGACTCCTTTTCAGAAGTCTTTGCTCCGCCTGTGATGGCATATTTCTTGCCGTCGGGAGTCTGCAAGAACGACCCTTTGGCGAAACGAATCCAATAGTTGGGTGTGAATCGGGCATTGATGTGAAGTACGGTCTCTGTCGGTTTCAGTTCAACTTTATTGATTCCAAATCCGACGCTGCTGCTTCCAATGAAAGCTGTCGGTTTTTCCCATACTACTTGTTTCTGTGCCTGCCCAGCCATGCTTACAAGGGCGAGCAGCAGAGTGATAATCATTGTTCTCTTTTTCATAAAAAATTTCTATTTATGCATTTGTTATTATAAGTTTATGGAGTTATGGAGTTAAGGAGTTAAAGGAGTTAAGACATTAGTCTTCTTCTCCTTATTTATCTAGAGATATCAAATAGTAAGGTGTCGTCTTAACTCCTTAACTCCAAAGAAATTAATTATTATAAGTCCACAAAATAATGTCGCGTCTCAGACGTCATTCCACATAGAAGTCTGTTGCTGAAAACCATTCGAAAGGCTTGCCGGGATTCTTCTTTGCATTATCCACACGTACGGCATAGGTGACGATACTGTCGGCTCCCACCTCGAAGCTAACCTCGTATCTGTCCCATCCAAAACCGCGGCCCTCGTTCACTTCGGCAAGATATCTGGCTTGTGGGTTTGAACCATTCATCAACTGTTGTTGCGTAAGCTTCACAGCTTCCTCCCAGATGCTACCACCTTCGTCGCCGTGGGCATTGATTGGTGTCTCTATATAGCCGTTCTTTGCCGATGTCTTCACATAGACGACAGCCCCAACGCCTTTGGCACGTGCCACGTATGAAAGAGTGTGATGCCCAGGCGTGAGCTTTTCTCTGCGCTCCACTTCATAGGTCAGGTTGGGACCGAAGCCATCGAGATAGCGCACATTGGGGTCGCCGTTGTAATAGCTCCCGCTGCTGGTGAAGTGTGGGAAGGGCCCATGACCCCAAGAGTACGAACGGTTCTGGTTGTCCTCGTTTAAGATGGGTTGCCAGCCTCCTCTTTTCATATAGGCGCGCTCAAAGTCGTGGAAATAAAAGCCGTTGACGGTATTTTCTTCTATATGAGCTTGCTCCTTCTTTTGTTCATATTCGTCTGCAACCTCGTTCATCTTCACTCCAAAGGCCACTATTCCTGCTACCGACAACAGCCACAGCAGCAGCCATGTCATACGTTGTCCTATTCCCATCGGCAGTGTCTTCTTTGTCATCGTCATGGCAGCATGTACGGCACAATAGACGGGAATGAGGCAACAGGCAAGTATGCAGCCGAACAGTCCCCAGAACAGCCATGGCGATTGTGAATAGACATTGAAGACTTCGGAGTTGAACATACCAGTAAGAGTCGCCGCAGGTGCCACGGCTACAGCAATGAAGACGCAGAATAACACGATAGCAGGGATGAACAGCATCATACCAATGAAGATGAGAAATATCTTGAACATAATGGCTACTATACTGAAAAAGCCCTTCATACATCCATCGTTTTCCTGTCTGCCTATGCTGTCGGAGCCGGTTTCCTCTTTGTTTTCTGCCTCTTGACGTATCTCGTCAGCCAGTGTCTCGGGCGTCACTTCGCGTCCCTTCATCTGCAACCGCTCCTCGGGAGTGTTTGCAACAGGAGCTATAATTGCCATGATGATGTAGAGCACAATGCCCCAGATATTGATTATGTGGAAACCTCTAAATCCGCTGAACAGACTGAAGCTGCCCGATCCTATCAGAATGAGTAGCACGAAGCCCAGTCGCCATAGCGTCACATCGCCACCGAAATAGTTGCTCAATCCAGCTAACACACCGGCCACCATCTTACGTTCGCCGTCGCGATAGAAACGTTTAGCCTTCCAACTACCTGCCTGCGATGAGGCAGCAGCAGTTTCTTCCGATTTGTTTGTCTCAGCATTGTCGGCGTCGTCACCGTCTGTGTCGCTTATCTCTTCAGGTCTTCCGATGCGCCGGATGATGTCTTGCACATGTTCGATAGTTATTGCTTCCACTCCTTGTTGCTTTAGTTCGGCAAGCAACTCAGCAATTCGAGACTCAAGGTCAGCGGCAATTTCCTCGCCTCCTTCCTGTTTTCGGAAGTAGCGATGAAGTACCTCCTCGTAGTTTTTCAGCAACTCATAGGCATCCTCGTCTATTTGAAACAGACGTCCGCAAAGATTTATGGTGATATTCTTTTTCATAATGTTTCTAATTGTTTGGTGTGAAGGTTTTTAAATAAGTAATAGTGTTAGAGAGTTCAGTCCAGGCAACATCGAGTCGCTCAAGAAACTTTTCGCCCTCAGGACTAAGGGCATAATACTTACGTGGTGGACCTTGTGTTGATTCCTGCCACTCATACTTTAACAGACCGTCGTTCTTCAAACGTGTAAGGAGAGGATAGAGCGTACCCTCCACCACAAGCAACTCTGCCTGCTTCAGTTGCTGGATTATGTCGCTTGCATACAATGGCCGGTGTCTAAGAAGCAGCAACACACAGTATTCCAGCATTCCTTTCCTCATTTGTGATTTCACATTCTCTGTTTCCATAATTATGATTCTGAGTAATTCTGGGTGCAAATATAGGCAAAGTTATAGTACCTTGCAAAACAAAGTACTGAAAAATGCATACTATTATGCTTTTTTAACATCATGAAATAAACAACACAATGCAAAAGATGAGATTTACTATGGTATTATTTTGCAAGGATGAGCATTAACAATAAATAAGCGATGCGCTCCCACATCGCTTATTTTGTTTTGTAACGTCTATCTTTTCGACACACCTGCCGAGGAGATAAATGCTTTAAAACGATACCTGTTTATTTGATGAGATAACTCTTAAGCGCCTCAATGTATGCTTCGAAAGCCTGCCTACCCTTGTCGGTTATGCGGCAGAGGGTACAGGGCTTCTTGCCCTTGAAAGTCTTCTCCACCTCTATGTAGCCTGCCGCTGAGAGTTTATCAATCTGCACACTCAGGTTACCCGCGGTTGCTCCTGTCTGCTCTTTGATGTAGGAAAACTCAGCTTCGTCGGCACTGATGAGCAGCGACATGATCGCCAGTCGAAGCTCGGAATGAAGCAATGGGTCTAATGGTTTGAACATGAATATTCCTCCTTCATTTCTGATTCTGGAAATAAATAACGAGCCCAGGCACGACGAGTCCGACAATTGCCACTACTGCCATCACATAGAGTTGTTCCACCCAAGGATATTGTAGGGCACAGAAGAAACCTCCCAATCCAGCAACGATGCCGCATATCTGCACAATACGATTTTTGATAATGAAGCCTGTTATCGTAGAGGCAATGCCAAAGCACAGCGAGATGATGCTGGTGAGATTAATGTAGAGATGAGCATCAGACATCGCCATCTTGACATGTATGCCAGGCAGCACACCGCAACCGACCAAACCCATGATAAAACCTATTGCGCCCATAAAGATGCCAAAGGTGCTCCACACATGCCCGATTGTCTTGCTTACAAAGGTGGTAGGCACTGGTTCTTTTTGTTTGCAGATTATCTTTTCGCCAAAATAACCCATTAACCACATCGCTGCCCATAGCACATTCCACGCCGGGCCGCCATGATTCTTCCACAGATAGGCAATCAGGAGGGCAAATACAACCACACAAGCGCCCCACCAGATAAATGACAATGACGAGTTTCTTGCTATAGTGCGTTGGCTGCGCTCTATTGATTCACGAATAATTTCAAGACTGCGTTCTGCAGTCAGATTATTTTTTTCTTCCATTTTTCATTCATTTTTAAAGTGTTCTACGTTTAGATTTTTTACTCTCTGGCCTCGTCCGTGCTCCTGCAGAAAGCACGTCTTCAGCCTTTTGTGTCCGGTTCACGATGCAAAGATAAAGAAGTTTATTTTATAAACCAAATTATTTCGTAAATATTTTGCGCTTCCAATCAATTTTTAACATTTAACATACTCTCGCATATTATTATAATAATGTGTGCACATACAATCTTGATAAGAGAGAGAATGTGTCCTTAATCATTCTCTTGTCAGCGAGCCATTTAAACAACATGTATTGTCTTCAGAAAATTTTGCTAGCAAAATTTTTGGCTAGGGATAGAAAATGAAAAGCCATGCTTTTTATTTTGCTCTGCTTTCCGCTTGCATTATCTTTAACTTCCTTGAAGATAGGTTGCACCTCAACAAAAAAATGAAAAGCCATGCTTTTTATTTTGTGCTCCACTCGGTTTGCACTATCTTTTCCAACCTGCGGTTGAAGAAGATAGGCTGCACCTCGGGATAGAAAGCAAAAAAATGATTTTTTGCTTTGCTCTCCGCTCGGTTTGCACTATCTTTGTGTCGAAAATGAAATTTGCCTAAATGATTTACATCGACGACCGTCTCGACTTGTTCGACCTTGATGCCTCGCTGTCCCTTCTATCCGACGAACGGCGCGAGAGGGTGATGCGCTATCGCAACGAGGGCGACCGCAAGCGCTCGGCGGCGGCATATATATTATTGTGTAAAGCCCTCAGCGAGGAGTATGGCATAGAGGAAAAGCCGCTATTTGCCTACGGCGAACATGGCAAGCCGATCATCGTGGGTCACGAGGAGATACACTTCAACCTGAGCCATTGCCGCGAGGCGGTGGCGTGTGCAGTGGCAGATGAGCCCATCGGCATCGACATCGAGTCGGTGCACCGATACAACGAGCAGCTGGCACGCTACACGATGAACGACAGTGAGATGGAAGAGATTCTCTCCTCCGAACGCCCCGACACTGCCTTCACACGGTTGTGGACAAGGAAGGAGGCGGTACTCAAACTCACGGGTGAAGGGCTCCGCACTAACATGAAAGACGTGCTCAGCGGCAGAGAAGACATCACGACCACCGTAAGCCCCGACGAGAGATATGTCTATAGCGTGGCGAAAGACAAATTAACGGATTAACAAATTAACAAATTGATAACATGAAAAAAACTTTAATTACTTTGTTTGCATTGATGGCAATGATTAGCATCAATGCACAGCGCAAGAGCTACGATGTGGCAGCTTATGTATATCCTGCCTATGCCTCCGACGATGCCCGTCTGCGCCCATTCTGGCCGCTCGGAATAGGTGAATGGGAGACTGTGATGACCATGCAAAAGCGCAACCCAGGGCACTATTGGAATCGCACACCGCTGTGGGGATACATCAACGAAGCCGACCCCGCAGTGATGGAAATGGAGATAGAGCAGGCTACAAGCCACGGAGTAAACGTGTTTATATTCGACTGGTACTGGTTCGACAACCGACCATTCATGGAAACAACACTGACAAACGGATTCCTGAAAGCGAAAAACCGCGACAAAATGAAGTTCTATCTGATGTGGGCAAACCACGATGTGGAGAACTATTGGGATACACGCATCTCTCACCTCGGCGAGCATAACATCATCTGGCAAGGAAGCATCGACCGAGGTGAGTTTGAACGTATGTGCAAACGCAACATCGAGATGTTCTTCAGCCAACCGAACTATTACAAAATCGACGGCAAGCCAGTGTTCATGATCTACGAGGTGAACACCTTCATCCGCGGATTGGGTGGCGTGGAACAAGCTGCCGACGCACTGAAATGGTTCCGCAAAGAAGTGAAGAAGGCAGGATTCCCCGACCTTGAACTGCAGTTCGCCATGTGGAAGCAGAACATGAACTACAGCGGATTCGACGCAGGCAAGACCGACAAGCCCAGCGATGCCTTCGTAAAGAAAATGGGATTCAACAGCACGTCTCACTATCAGTTCGCCCACTATATAAACGTCGACGACGACTACCAGAAAATCCTCGACCAGGCATACGAAGAGTGGGAAAAACTTGAGGACGAGATATCTATCCCCTATTATCCCCATGTGAGCATAGGATGGGACAACAGCCCACGTACAGGCAAGAGCGCTGTTGTACGCGAGAACACGCCGGAGCGTTTCGAGGCAGCAATGCGAAAGGCAAAGGAGTACATCGACAAACGGCCAAACCTGCATCCACTCATTACCATCAACTCATGGAACGAATGGACAGAGACAAGCTATCTGCAGCCCGACAACGTCTACGGATATGGATACCTCGACGCAGTGAAACATGTCTTTGTAGATGAGAAATAAAAAGACTTGTCGAGCTAATAGCGAGCCCTACTGACCACAAGGAAAGTAATTATGAAAAAACTAATCACTATCATCCTTGCTGCTCTCTATGCCGAGAGCAGCACGGTTTTAGCATCAGAAAACAACAATCAGACCACAGAGAAATGGATAGCCACCGAACTGGCATTCGAGTCAGCGACCGACTATTCGGCTACCGGTGCCGACAATGTGGAGATGGACGTCGTCTTCACCCATAAGGAAAGTCACCGTGTGATGACCATTCCCGCCTTCTGGGACGGAGGAAAGACATTCCGTGTGCGCTTTGCACCCACCCTCGAAGGCCGATGGTCGTGGACATCGGTGTGCCCAGCCGACAAGTCACTGGCCGACAAAAGCGGAACCATAACATGCCAGCCCTACACAGGCAACCTCGACATCTACCGCCACGGCTTCCTGAAAACAAAGCCTGGAGTGAAACACCTGATGTACGACGACGGCACACCATTCTTCTACCTCGGCGACACCCACTGGGGAATGTACACCGAAGAGTACGACGAGCCCGGTCCTCATGCAGGAACGACAGGAGCAAAGTCGCACTTCAAATACATCGTCGACCGACGGGTGGAACAAGGATTCACCGTCTATCAGAGCGAACCCATCGGAGCTAAATTCAATCTGAGGGACGGACGCGTAGACCAGAGCGACATCGAAGGCTTTCAGATGGCCGACAAATACTACCAGTATATCGCCCAGCGCGGACTCGTACATGCCAATGCCGAGTTCTTCTTCGCCGCCGACCTATCAAAACAACTCGCCACCAACCATCAGGCGCTCCGTCACATCTCACGCTACTGGGTGGCACGCTTCGGAGCATATCCCGTCATGTGGACAATGGCACAGGAAGTGGACAACGATTTCTACTACGAGATAGGCAACCACAAGCTATACAGCTATGCCGACAACCCCTGGGTGAAGATAGCAGAATACATCCACGCCGCCGATGCCTACTCCCATCCCCTCTCCGCCCATCAGGAGAACGCCGTGAAGACCAGCGTCACCGGTAAAGGCTGTGAGATACTCGACAACCCACGGGGAGGAGGCGGGCGATCGGTCTTTGCCGACGACGACGTAGCCAGGCAGGCAGGGCATACTTGGTGGGCAGCACAGTGGAGCCCGGCACTTGGCGATGTCTCCGACCCCGAGATGATCTGGGACTACTGGACATCGCCGCGACCAGCCGTCAACTACGAAGGACGCTACTGCGGGCTGTGGACCAAAGACTTCGGGTCGCGAGCCCAGGGATGGATATCCTACCTCTCCGGTTTCTTCGGCTACGGCTACGGAGCCATCGATATTTGGCTCTACAAGAGCAGCTTCGACATCGGAGCACCATCATTCGACGGAGTCGACAGCATCAGCATCAGCGACAAGATGCGGCCCTGGTCGGAGTCCGTCGAATATCCAAGTGCCCACCACATGCGCCATCTGCGGACATTCATGGAGCAGTTCGATTGGTGGAACCTCGTGCCAGTGCTGCATGGCAACCCTAGCTATCGCGACGTCTCCAAAGGATACGCCTACGCCAAGACCGCCCACCGCCACATATTCTATTTCTACGCCCGCAACCGCAAGACTGGTGTCCTCCGTCCGACAGCCACCACCCTCACCCCACTCACCGCCACGTGGTACAATCCTCGCACCGGCACCACCCTCCCCTCCGCCACGCTGCAAGGCGGAGCCAAGGGCTTTACTCTTCCCGAGAAGCCCGACGCCGACGACTGGGTGCTTATAGTCGCCGCAGAATAGAAAGCAACATCGACGTTTCTGCAGACGTTTTTATATGCAAACACAATAAAAGAGCCGCCTCGGGCTGAGACTTTCTCAGCCCGAGGCGGCTCTTTTTGTTATACTTTTCTTCTTCCTTTTTTAGAACTCAAGCACGAGTGCTGCGCGAGGCTCAAGCTCTGTGGGGGCTGTGAGGCTGACGGTGCGCTTCGTGCATACATCGGTTCCTAAGGTCTTCTCTCCATATAGCTCGGAGTAGCGCTGGGGGGAGAATGTTGTGGGATGGTCGGTACCGTTGACGATAGTCATGACGGTGTGTCCTTCGTGTTGCCGGGCGAGGACATAGATGCCGTCGCGAGGGATGAACTGCGTCTGCCGTCCTTGTGTGATGACGGTGTTGCCTTGTCGCCAGTGGAGGAGCGTGCTGAGCCATAGGAACATGTCCTGCTGCTCGGGTGTGCGCTCGTCGGGGATGAAGCAGTTGGGTGTATCGCCTGGGAATCCTCCTGGGAAGTCTTTGCGCACATTGCCGTCGGTAACGGCCTTCGTACCGGTGAGGAGCATTTCAGTGCCGTAATAGAGCTGTGGTATGCGCTGCATGGTGAGTAGCAGCGCAAGGGCTTGCTTGAGTTTGCGCACATCGTCGCCGTCGCCGAGGAAGCGGTCGGTGTCGTGGTTCTCAATAAAGGCCATGACATGCGACGGGTCTTGGTAGAGGTAGTCGTAGACGAGGGAGTTGTAGATTTTATTGTATCCTCCACCCCAGCCGTCGGTCTCCTCGTATTTCGCCTGACTGAGTTTCTCAAAGAAGGAGAAGTCCATTGTCGTGGGGAGGTAGGAGTTTTCAGTTTTCAGTTTTGAGTTTTGGATTATCAGTCTGGAGTCTTTCTGCCATGCTGCGGTGTAGGCTGGTTCGCCCACCCATGTCTCGCCAACGGTGTTGAAGTGCGGATATTCGTCGTTGAGTGTTTTCATCCATGATGCCATGGCATTGCGATCGGCATAGGGATAGGTATCCATTCTGATGCCGTCGATGCCGGCGGTCTCAATCCACCACATGGAGTTCTGGACGAGATATCGCATAACGTGTGGGTTGCGCTGGTTGAGGTCGGGCATGGTTGGGACGAACCATCCGTCGACGGTCTCTGCTAGGTCTACCTGCGATGCATAGGGATCGAGGACGGGGGTGAGTTTGTAGTTTGTCTGGCGGTACATGTCGCTTATCAGCTCTGTGCCGTCGGCATGGTGTATCTCTTTCATGTGTTCTGGCGTCTGGTTCTCTGCTCGTAGCCAGTCGGGGTTGTTAAACCAGTCGCTGCTGGGCATGTCGGATGTCCAGGGGTGTTCGAAGCCACAATGGTTGAATATCATATCCATCACCACTTTGAGTCCCCGGCTGTGGGCGTCGTCGATGAGCTGCCGGTATTGCTCGTTAGTTCCGAAGCGTGGGTCGACGCGATAATAGTCGGTGGTGGCATATCCGTGGTATGTGCTCTGCCTGCGGACGTTGTCGGGAGAGTTGTTCTCGAGCACTGGTGTGAACCATAGTGCGGTCACTCCCAGCTGGGTGAAGTAGTCGAGGTGCTGTCGTATGCCTTCGAGGTCGCCGCCGTGTCGCAGTGAGGGCTGGGTGCGGTCTTCTACGTAGGTGTTCATCCCTGGTATTTGCTTCTGATGGGATGGTGACTGTGCGAATCGGTCGGGCATGAGCATATAGAGCACGTCGGCATTGCTGAATCCAACTCTCTCCTCGCCGGCCTTTTCGCGCTTTTTCAGTTGATAGGCAACTGTCGTGGTCTTTTCTCCGAGGGTGAATGTAAGTGGCAACGTGCCTGCTTTTGCACTGCGGAGGTTGAGGTATACGAGGAGATAGTTGGGTGAGTCGAGTCTGACAACGGAGTCTACCTTTGCTCCGTCTACTTTGACGCTGGCCTCACGGATGCCCTGGCCGTAGACCATGAGCTGGAGCGTGGCATCTTTCATTCCCACATACCAGTCGGTGGGATCGATACGTGTGACTGGCACATCGTTTTCGTCGAGCGCCGCAAGCGACTTGGCATCTTTTGCATACTGTCTACAAGAGGAAACGAACATGCTTGCTGCAATCATCGCAAAGGCAACCAATGCTTGAGTGCAGTAATGCGATTTCTTTGTATTGTTCTTCATATTATTTGAGTTATTTTTTTAATCGTGTAATATCATTGCTGACTGTCGTGGAATGACGACATGATCGCCTTCGACGCTACCCAGTCCACTTTCGTTTATCTTTCCATCGCGACATACGATGGTGTATTTCCCTTCTGGAATAGCTATGCTGACTGGTTTCCTGTTCGAATTGAACAAGACGATGATGTTGTTCCACGCATCTCCTCCTGCGTGATTCTTCAGGCGGAAGCCAACGACGCACGGCTCTGTGGGCAGGAACTCCATATTGCTCCTAACAAGGTTGGCATTTCCGAGACGTAAGGCAGGGTGGTTCTTACGCAGGGCGATGATGTTTTTATAATATTGGAACACCTGCGGATAGCGCTCAAGATTGTTCCAATCGAGCCTGTTCACTGAATCTGGCGACTCAAACGAGTTGTGCACACCCTTCTTGTCGCGCAACATTTCTTCGCCCGAAAGCATGAAGGGAACTCCCTGCGAGGTGAAGACAAATGTCTGCGCAAGCAGGTCGAGACGTATCAGTTCGTCGGTTTGTATGCCGGGCATTTCTGTTTTCAGGCGATCGACAAGGCACATATCATCGTGACAACTCACATACGAAATCTGCTGCGTTGGTTCATTTGTCCACGGCTCTTTCGAGTAGTTCACGCGACTCATGTCCACATCGGGATGCTCTATGGCTCCCACAAGCCCGAACTTAATGCTCTCTTCCTCGCCTGGCAGGCCTGCCAGAAACGCACCCTTTGTGTCGTCGGAGAATGGTCCGCGCAAGGCATCACGCATGTCGTCGCTGAAAGCGGCAATGCCATTGAGCTGACGGACATGCGCTTTCACAGCCAATTTCTCTTGAGGATACGCACAGCTGCCGGCACTCCAGCCTTCGCCGTAGATGAAGATTGTGGGATCTATCTTGTCAATCTCGGCACGAATGGCATTCATCGTCTCTATGTCGTGAACTCCCATAAGGTCGAAACGGAAGCCATCGATGTGATACTCATTAATCCAATGCTTCACGCTTTCGATGATGAAGCGCCGCATCATCGGTCGCTCCGATGCCGTCTCGTTGCCACAGCCCGAACCATTGGAGTACTTTCCGTCGGAGGTCCTACGATAGTAATAATCGGGGAAGGTGTTCTGGAAATTGCTATTGAGATTGTATGTGTGATTATACACCACATCGAGAATAACACGGATGCCGTTTCGATGAAGAGCCTGCACCATCTGCTTGAACTCGCGGATGCGGCAGAGTGGATCATAAGGATTGGTGGAATAGGAACCATCGGGGACATTGTAGTTGACAGGATCGTAGCCCCAATTATACTGCGGCTGACCGAGACGTGTCTCGTCAACCGATCCGAAGTCGTAGGAAGGCAATATGTGCACAGCCGTCACCCCGAGTTCTTTCAAATGATTGATGGCTTTGGGCTCGGTCAGGGCAAGGTATTTCCCTTTGTTCACAATGCCCGACGACTCGTCGATGGAGAAGTCTCTGTGGTGCATCTCATATATCACCATGTCGGCAGGCGACGACAGTTTCGGCCGCACATCGCTTGCCCATCCCTCGGGATCTGTTTCCTGCAAGTCGGCAACAAAGCCTCGCTTGCCATTCACACCGACAGCCTTGGCAAACACGCCCGGCGTTTCTTCCAGTCTTTTCCCTTTATTCTTATCAAGACTAAAGACTATAGGCATTGCTGGAAGGAGCATCACCATACCTGTATAACATTTTACATTGCCAAAAATGAGGGTTGAGTCAACGCTTACCTGGAAAGTGTAGTACATTCCTTTCAGGTCGCCTTTTATCTCTGCTTTCCATAGATTATCGCTCGGAAAATTGCGATACCCCACCCTCTTCATCTTCACAGTCCTGATGGGCACTGTGGAAGTTGGATGGTCGTAAATCTTCAGCCTTACTTTCCTGATATGCAACGAATTGTGGGGGGCAAACAGTTTAAAGACAGTCTTCGATGGAGAATAGTTCACCTCGTCGAAACTGAAACTTTCAGCCGACGGATGACCCACCGATGCATAGTCATACTGCGATGGACGGATTACCTGTGCCGCAGCCATCATGGGCAACAGCACTGACATAAACATTATAAAAAGCGCCTTTTTCATTTTCAGCTGCAAATCTATATGTCTATCGTCCAGAGCCTTTCACCATCGTCGTGACCTCGTTTCTGAAGTCGTCGTTTGCCATCAGGTCGGCGATGCTGACGTGCATCCGGTAGCGCCAGTAGTGGCGAGGATTGGCAGGGATGTTGATTCGCTCTGCATCCTTATCGGCCAAGCGGAGTTTTTCGTCGATGGCCATCCAGTCTTGTATGCTTATGATACACAGCATCGAGGGGCATGCGAGG
Source organism: Prevotella sp. (assembly GCA_017477435.1). Lineage (GTDB taxonomy): Bacteria > Bacteroidota > Bacteroidia > Bacteroidales > Bacteroidaceae > Prevotella. The sequence goes on along the minus strand of JAFUVV010000034.1, from coordinate 50,448 downwards.
TGCTGCATCAGTATGTCTTTTGCCAGTCCACCGGAGAGCGGGTGAGGTGCTGCGCCGCCATATCCGAGCACGTTGCGGTAGTAGTCCTGCGTACGTTCCTCGTCTTCGTCCCACCATTGTCGTAGCGTGGGCATGTCGTGCGACGAGATGGTAGCCACCGAGCGGTAAGGATTTCGCTCTACCCTTCCGAAGCGCAGGTGTGGATCTTTTGGCATCGACTGTATCTCCAGACTGAGAATGCGCAGCTCGTTCATTACCCACTCCACGCATGCGGGCACCATGCCCAGGTCTTCGGCACACACCAGCATGCGGGTGGCGTCGACGAGACGTGGCAGTTTCTTCATGGCTTCTTCATACCAGAACTGGTTGTTGCGGTGATAGAAGTAGTCTTCGTAGAGTTTGTAGAAGTTTGCTTTCTTCCAGTCGGGCATTGTCCGATAGCGTTCGCTCTTCAGTGCTCCGATGGCGGGATGCCACATGCCGCGTTGCTTATGGTCTTCGAGGAAGAGTGGCAGTTCTCCGGCTCTTCGTCCCTCGTTCTCGTTCCCGTTCCCGTTTTCGTTCCCGTTTTCGTTATCGTCAAACTCCACTCCGCGTTCTTCTATCTCTCTTCTGCTCAGCGGCAGCGAGGGCTGGAACTGTCCGTACATGCCACTCGTCTGTGGCACGGGTATCTCCCATATGCGGAAGAAGCCGAGCACGTGGTCGATGCGGTAGGCGTCGAAGTATTTCTGCATATTCTGGAAGCGGCGCACCCACCACTGGCAGCCGTCTTTCAACATCTCGTCCCAGTTGTATGTCGGGAATCCCCAGTTCTGCCCGTCGGCAGAGAAGTCGTCGGGTGGAGCACCGGCCTGTCCGTTCATGTTGAAATATTTCGGCTCCATCCACACGTCGCATCCATATCTTGCCACGCCGATGGGTATGTCGCCTTTCAGGACGACATGCTTCGAGCGTGCATACTCGTGTGCCTCGCTCATCTGCCGGGCGAGGACATACTGCACGAAATAGTAGAAGGCCACTTCGCGATAGGCTTTCGTGCGTGGATTCGAGAGTGCCACGCGGTCGTCGTCGGCCCATGTGCGATGGTCGGGCCATTCGGTGAAATTGCCGGTACCATATTTGTCGCGCAAGCAGCAATACTGTGCGTATGGCACAAGCCATTGCTCGTTCTCGCCAAAGAACTGCCTGAAGTCTTTCGAAGCCATCACTCCCCTTCCCTCTTGCTCAAAGAGCCGGCGGAGATACTCATCCTTGGCATTGTTGACTTCTTCATAGTCGATCTTGTCGAGCCTATTGAGCTGCCCTCGCAGTTTCTCAAACTTCTCCCTCTCTACCTTGTCGGCAAGTGGCGGCAACTGACGCAGGTCGACATACTGCGGATGCAAGGCAAAGATGCTTATGCAGCTGTAGGGATAGGAATCGGTCCACGTGTGGGTCATCGTGGTGTCGTTGATGGGAAGAATCTGCAGTACCCTCTGTCCTGTCAGAGCCACGAAGTCGATCATCTTCTTCAGGTCGCCGAAGTCGCCTACGCCGAAGCTACCCTCGCTCCGCAGCGAGAACACCGGCACGAGCGTACCTGCCACACGACGCTCACCGATGGCAAACCGTGCTGTCGGGAGTTCGAATATCGCCACTCCGCCCTGCGGCATAAATGGTACGGAAAGCCTGCGATTGCCGCCCTCTTCCCAGAGAACATCGTCATCGTTCTTCGTCACTATGAACTTAAACTCCACGGTCTGTCCTGCGATTGTCTGAGCATCTACATCTGCCATCCATTCTCCCGGTTGCATTTCCACCATCGGCAGGGAGTGCTCTGTGTCCCACTTTCCGAGCACGTCGGCACTGCCCACGAGGGCAAGCTGCTGGTCGCTGCTCAGTTGGGGAGCACGCACCTTCAGCCGCAGCAGGCGCTGACAGCGCACCGCCTTCTCGCGTTGCCGCTCCCTGCGGTTGAGACACTCTGTGAATGCCGAGCTGTAGAGGTAGGCATCGGTGGGGATATCAGTCCATTGGTCGTAGACTTCCCATGCTGCAGTGCGCTGCCCTGTGAGCGTCAGCCGGTGGGGCATCTGCGTCCATTCGCGGCGCACGGTACCCACGCCGTAGCGCTCCACACTATAGAAATAGGTCAGCACGGTGCCAGCCGTAAGACGCTTATCGTCTACTTCCACCTGCCAGTGCTCACCGTCGGAGGTATACATCCTGTAGCGGGCAATCTCTGAGAGATTGTCATCAACACGCGTCACAACGAGATCCTCACCGTAACGCGTATAATAATGAATATGAAATACTATTTTCACAGCTATATTTTGTTATTATGTTAAATCCCACAATTCCCATTAAGAGGGAGGCGTCTCACCTGGTCTCCATAAGGGAAGGAAAGGCTATTAGGTCAAATGTTAAAAGTTAAAAGTCAAATATTGAGCACAAAGGGCTTCCGTCATCGTCCTTAGTTAGCGTTATCGTTCTTTCGTACTTAGCTGTCGCTGATTATTCTCTACGCTCATCAGCAAGCAGTCTCTTAATGCAATTAAAGTTCTATGACCTCCCCGCGGGGCTGCTTCGGTCAGAACTTTTAAATTGCATCTGCGAGGATTCGTTATCGTTATCGTCCTTCGTTAGCGTTATCGTTTTCGTTATCGTTCTTTCGTCCCTTCGTCATCGTCTTTTAGGTCATTGCAAAATTAGCAATTCCGTTTTTCTTGTTTTAAAACGACAGCAGCAAATAAAGCCGCTGGAGATGCAAACGTTTGCGCCTGCTACGTCGTTCTGTTGGCTCCAGTACAAAACCCATGTACTTGCAGTACAAAAGCCATGTACTCAGAGTACAAAGCCCGTGTACTCGAAGTACAAGGCCCGAGTACTGGCGAAAGAGGTATCGATGAAAGCTTCAAGAGGGGTACCGAGTCAATAGTTGTCGATGGCTTTTTTCCACCGTTCGTGCCGAGTCATTTTGTGCCGGGGGCCTACTATCTTTTTCACAAGCAGCACTGCAAGCCCCAGTGGATTGAACCCCATGGGCTGCGGCTGCATCAGTTGATAATCTATGGGGTCTACGTGGAAGTCGACTGTCGTGCGGTCACGTCGTCGACCGAAAATGGTCACCTCGTCGAGCAAATAGTAGGAGGCGCTTGCAAACAGCTTTATTCTCGTCGAATCAGCAAGGACGGAGTCGGCCGATGCTACGCCCTGGTCGGCAACATACGACTTTCCGAGCCGAGGCTGCAAACTGTCTACCCCCACACTGTCTTTTCTCACATCGCAGGCACTACACCGCACTACAAACGTGAAAGCAATTATAAAGAAAAAAAATCTCATTCGACTTCGTTATCGTTATCGTCTTTCGTTATCGTTATCGTTATCGTTTTTTCACTACGTTCAACAGCTCGTCGTCCCCAGACAGTGACCGCTGGTTCGGATATGATACATTGCCATTCTTCCCATATCCCTGGAACTGCCAACGCTCCCCACGCCGGTGCAAAAATATACAGGCTTTTTTAAAAAACAGCAGGGTGGAATCGACATTTAACATAGCTTATTCTTTTTTTCTTTCTATTTCAAAAACACTGTTAAAATATAGATGTATGCCTCGCCTGTCTTTCCGACGGGGATATATGGTACAACCACAGGCAAAGAGGGACCGCGATGGAGTTTTCTGAACATGCAGGTAAAGTTTTTGTTACTTGTTTGCGTCGACAGCGAAAAAATGTGTACTTTTGCATCACAGGGCACTACTCCCGACTTCCCGCCGTTCTCGCTGCTCTACTGGCTGTAGTTCTTGCCGTCGTTGAATATCATTGCCTTCACCGGATAGTTGTATTTGTCGATGAAGTATGAAGACAGCAGTGTACCTTCGTCGAACTCTGATGCCGTCACTACGAGCGGACTGATCTCGATGTTGCCGAACTTCACGTTGCCGCCTTTTGCATAGAGCCACAGATGGTTTCCGTTCTGGTCGGGCAGGCGGTTGATTATGCAGCGGCGATGATCGATGTTGGCATCGATTATCTCGTCTTTCATCACTATTGTCATTTCAAACTTCCCGTCGAGTCCGCTCACTTTCTCTATCGATGCGTCGTGGGCCAGTTTGACCTGCTGATCCTTTGGCAGCATGGCGAGCACGTATCCGTTATCGCCTGCTTCTCCGGCACGCAGCCGCAGTCCGTATTCTGTCACGCTGGCGTCGGCCTCTATCTCCAGCGTAATCTTACAGTTGCGTGGCACGTCGATGGCGTATGCCTTTCCCTCGCCACCTGTGGCACTGATCGTAGCCGTGCTGCCGCTGACCGTGGCTTGACTCACTGCCGTGAGTTGTGCTGCCTGCGGTGCTTCTGTCTTCGGCATCACTTCTTCGGGGAATTTCGTGGCCAGCTCTCCGTTGGGGAGCTGATATACCTCTCTCAGTGCCACGGTACCTCCGAAGGCCCATCCGCCGGTGTCTCTGCCGTCGGAGCGGCTCGGCACCCATCCTGCTGCGATGCGTCGGCCGCCAGGAAACTCTGCCGTCTTCACCACGTCTATCCATTGTCCCACGAGCGCCTGTGTCTCCGGCCACTGCCACGGGCCGTAGGGGTTCTTCGACATCACGTAGTTTGTCCTTAGCCCCTGGCCGAAGATGAGATAGTACCACTCTCCCCACTTGAAATAGTCGGGGCACTCGGGCACTGCTCCCAGGCCTTCTATCACGGTGCCTTCCACCTTCCAGTCCTTCAGGTCTTTCGACGTCATGTGCACCAGACATCCGCGTCCTCCGTCGCCGGAGGTCTTCTCCGATGCTACGAAGAGGTGAAACATGCCATCCTCATCCACCGATACTTTCGGGTCGCGGAAGTTACGCTGACTGTATCCCTCTGCCGAGAGGTAGAAGGGGTTGGGCAGTTGCTTCTGGAACTTCAGCCCGTCGGTGCTCGTAGCATAGCTCAGCCGTTCGCAGATGTTGCCGTTGTCGATGAGGCGTGTAGCATAGAAAGCGTAGTACAGCCCGTCGTGATAGACCACCGAGCCCGTACATATCGACTTCTCCCACTCCTCGTCTATCCCCAGCGCGATGGGATGATGCTCCCACGTCTTGAGGTCGGTCGTAGTACTCAGGCACCACTGATGCCCGCCCAGTCCGCCAAGAGCACTGTGATGTCCCTCGTCGAGAAGCCAGTAGAGATAGTACGTTCCGTCGTGATAGAACGGTATGCAGTCGCCCACGAAATACTTCCCGCCGACGGGAGTGAAATACTGCATCGTCGGTGGTTGCTTTGCGGGGTCGTAGCCGTCGCCGATAGCAGCACGACAGTCCACAGCAGAGAGCAGCAGAAGCAAAATGATGGAAAATAAACTTTTCTTCATTGTTTTCTTTATTTAGGTTTCGTCTTATGACGGCAAAATTATCTCTTTTTTCCGAAACCTCCTTCTCCACCCGCAGGAATATTTCACAAAATGTGAAAAAAGTTTTTACAAGCAGGTAAAACAAACGGCAACGATAACGATGACGAAAACGGGAGCAACAGCTAAAGACGACAACGAAAGCCCCTTGAGCTCAATATTTAACCTGACAGCTTTCCTCCCCTTGGGGTGGTCAAGTAAAACCTCTCATCACTCCTTACCTATTTTTAAAACACGCGCGCACATAAGGAAGAAGCACGACATCGCCGACATCTGTCGCCGCCGGCAAATCTTCACACCACAGTCATCTGTCGCAACAGGATGCAGTACAACGTTCTTGTACTCGCAGTACAAGAGCCATGTACTCACAGTACAAAGCCCATGTACTCGGAGTACAAAGCCCATGTACTGCCACCTGCACGTATTGCAGTCAGAACAGAAGCAATTTCCTGCGGCCGCAGAGAGGATTTCCATCCGGCTGCAACTGTGTGCGCAAACAAGAATATCAGTTCTCTGCAGGAAGTCAGAAATAACTGATTTTCATCGGTATCTGACACATGCAAACGTTTGCATCCACACTTGCGACGTTTTTGAAAACAAATATCAGCGTCCACGAACGTAAACATTTAATTTTGCAGCGGAAAAAACCTACCGTGCGTCGGCATCTTTGCGATACCGGCCTGTTAGAGTCTGATCATCAGTAAGTCCCGCCCGAATAACAGCAGGGACACCTAAGCATGCGAGCAAACTGAAAAATAAAATACTAAAAGATTAAAAAAGTTAACTAAAAGCAAAAATGATGAAGCAGGTAAAAATGAAATTGCCTCTGCGAATGATTGCCCTCACAGTGGGCCTAATTCTCGCAGCCACTGGCTTTGCACAGAACATCACTGTGAACGGTCACGTGGAAGATGCTACCGGCGAACCAATCATCGGAGCCACCGTGCGCGTCGTAGGACAGCAAGGCGGTGTGGCTACCGACTTCGACGGTGACTTCACTATCGACGCTCCACAGGGAGCCACCATCTCAGTGTCGTACATCGGATACGAGACACAAGAGATGGCCGCAGCTGCCAGTCTGAGCATCGTACTGAAAGAAGAGGCCGGCGTATCGCTCAACGAAGTTGTGGTGATAGGATACGGCCAGGTGAAGAAAAGCGACCTGACAGGAAGCGTCGCCGCACTGAAACCAGACTCAAAGAACAAGGGACTCGTCGTAAACCCGCAGGACATGCTGTCGGGTAAAGTAGCCGGCGTGAACGTTACAAGCGCAAGCGGCGCACCAGGTGCCGGCGCTCAGATAAGAATACGCGGCGGCTCATCGCTCAACGCATCAAACGATCCCCTTATCGTCATCGACGGTGTGCCTGTCGACAACAACGGCGCACAGGGACTGTCGAACTTCCTCTCTATCGTCAACCCACAGGACATCGAGTCGTTCAACGTACTGAAAGACGCTTCGGCAACAGCCATCTACGGTAGCCGCGGATCGAACGGTGTGATCATCATCACAACAAAGAAAGGCCGCAAAGGACAAGCACTGCAGATAAGCTACAACGGCAGCGCAACAGCCAGCATAAAGAACGGCACACGACAGCTGCTCGACGCAGCAGGCTACAAGAGCGTCGTAGAGAAAATGTATGGCAAAGACAGCCAGCAGTATGGACTCCTGGGCAACGCCGACACCGACTGGCAAGACCAGCTCTACCGCACCGCCATCAGCCACGACCATAACGTGTCGGTGGCAGGATCAGTGGGCGACTGGCTCCCGTTCCGCGTGAGCCTGGGATACACAGGACAGCAGGGTATAATGAAAAAGTCGCAGTTTGAGCGTTCCTCGGCTGCCTTGAACCTCAACCCGTCGTTCCTCGACAACCATCTCACCCTCAACCTCAACGCCAAGGGCATCTATGCAGAGACCGACTATCCAAGCTGGGGCGCCATCTCTGCCGCCACTCGCATGGACCCCACACAGAGCATCTACGACACAACAGAGGCAGGACGCATCTACGGAGGATACTACCAGTGGAAGACCAACGGCGGTATCACCGACCACGACCCGACGTTCGACTCTACATTCAACTCCAACGCCCCAGGCAACCCCGTGGCAATGAACGAGTTCCGCGACCAGCACGCATATAGCCGCGCATTCATCGGCAGCGCCGACATCGACTATAAAGTGCACGGATTCGAAGACCTCCGACTCCACGCAACACTCGGTGCCGACATCACAAAGGGTAAGGAGAACACCACTATCGACCCACGCTCGAGCGAGGCATTCGCATTCGGTTCGTACAAATGGGAGACAAAGCTGAAGCGCAACCTGTCGCTTTCAGCATATGCACAGTACTACCACGACTTCAACGACGATGCCAAGAACCACTTCGACATCATGGGAGGTTATGAGTGGCAGCACTTCTGGTATGAGAGTTTCTCAGAAAGCCACGGCCTCTACCCCGCCACCTACGGCATAACAGAAGCTGAACAGGCACTCCGCGGACAGTACTACAACCAGTACAACGGCCACGGACGCTCGGAGAACTACCTCGTTTCCTTCTTCGGACGTGCCAACTGGAGCCTCATGGACCGCTACTATCTCACGGCAACCATCCGCGACGACGGATCAAGCCGATTCAAAGACCACTGGTCGCTGTTCCCCTCATTCGCCTTCGCATGGAAGATGAAAGACGAGAACAAGCTGCGCGACATCAACTGGCTATCCGACCTCAAACTGAGACTCGGATGGGGTATGACAGGACAGCAGGACATCAAACGCGACTACGGATACTTCGCAGTATATAATATGTTCACAAACTCGCAGTCGCAGTACCCGCTGCTGCCAGAAGGAACTCCACTGTACACACCGTCGGCCTACGACCCAGACATCAAGTGGGAAACAACTACAACATACAACGTGGGACTCGACTTCGGATTCTTCAACCAGCGACTCACAGGTAGCGTCGACTGGTACTTCCGCAAGACTGCCGACCTGCTCAACTACGGCTACGCAGCAGCAGGTACCAACTTCGACAACCGCGTGTGGACAAACATCGGATCGATGAAAAACACCGGTGTGGAAGTAAGCCTCGACTGGAAAGCTATACAATCGAAAGACTGGTACTGGACACTCGGATACAACTTCACCTACAACGACAACGAAATCACCGAACTCTTCGGAGCAAACACACGCCCGATAGAATATGAGACGACACACGCCGCTACAGGTAAGATGATAAAAGGATGGCAAGTGGGACAACCCGCAACGGCATTCTGGGTATACCAGCAAGCCTACGACGTAAACGGAAAACCAATGAACGGCGCTATCGTCGACCGCAACGGCGACGGACAAATCACCGACGACGACCGCTACTTCTACAAGCAAGCCATGGCTCCTGTCACAATGGGATTCAGCTCACGACTCGAATACAAGAACTGGGACTTCGGCTTCAACCTCCGTGCAAGCATCGGCAACTACGTCTACGACGCTGTGGAGGCAAGCCGCTACAACCTCGGCGAACTCTACTACATGGGCTTCATGCAGAACACACTCGAGTCGGCAGTGAAACTCGACTGGCACGACCACCTCTGGGTGCAAAGCGACTACTTCGTACGCAATGCATCATTCCTGAAAATGGACAACATCACACTGGGATACTCGTTCAGCAACCTCATGAAGACAGGAAAATGGAACGGACTGAGCGGACGTGTTTACGGAACAGTGAACAACGTGTTCACCATCTCAAACTACGACGGAATCGATCCTGAACTGCAGAACGGAGTAGACTACGAACTCTACCCACGCCCGACATCGTTCATCTTCGGATTGAATCTCAACTTCTAAACAACAATTAATTCAGAACAGAAATGAAAAGATATAGTATCAACACAATAGTTCCCGCAGCAGCAATGACCTTGCTCCTGGCACTTGGGACAACGTCGTGCGTGGGCGATCTCGATGTTACTCCTATCGACCCAAACATGAACACGGAACTGAATGATGCATCGCTCTTCAATATGTGCTACGCCAACTTCGCCATCGAAGGCGACGGACCAGGTAGCGCAAATATCGCAGCAGAAGATGCTGGTACAGCAGGACTCGTACGCCAGTACTTCAACGTAAACGAGGCTACTACCGACCACGTGCTCTGTGCATGGACCGACCCAGGTATCACCACTCTGACAATCAATCAGCAGGACGCCTCAAACATGATGGTGAGCATCTACTACAACCGCCTCTACTACGGAATCTCCATCTGCAACCAGTACCTTGAAGCAGCAAGCGAAATCGACGAGACACGCACTGCCGAAGTGCGCTTCCTCCGTGCACTGCAGCTATACCTCGCTATGGACGCATTCGGAAACATCCCACTGGCCATCAGAGTCACACCGGAGAAACCACAGCAGCGTTCACAGGCCGAGATGTATGAGTGGCTCGAGAACGAACTCCTCGAAATCGAACCACAGCTCATGGACGCAAAAGCCCGCACATCATCCGACTCCGACTACGGACGTGTGGACAAAGCAGCAGCGTGGATGCTGCTCTCGCGCCTCTATCTGAACGCCGAAGTATACACCGGAACAGCCCAGTGGGCAAAGGCTGCAGAGTACGCAAACAAGGTGATCAAATCCGACTACCACCTCTACACCACTGCACAGAACGGATATACTGCATACGAACAGCTCTTCATGGGCGACAACGGACAGAACGGATCATCCGTGGAAGGCATCTTCCCGATCCTTCTCCAAGGCGACAAGACTGCCGGCTACGGATGCACAATGTTCCTCATGGCAGGATGCTGGGATGAAGACATGCCATCCAACGGCACCAGCGGCAACTGGGCAGGCAACCGTGCACGCAAAGAGCTCGTAAGGAAATTCTTCCCCAACGACAATGCTCCCGCCGGCAACAAGGACGACCTGCAGGAAGCAGCCGGCGACGACCGCGCTCTCTTCTGGAGCCAAGACCGCACCCTCGACATCGAGTCGGTCATAACATTCCGTCAGGGATACTCCATCACGAAGTTCAACAACTTCTATGCAACAAATGGCACACCGACACGCACCGACTTCTGCGACACCGATTTCTTCTTCTTCCGTGTGGCCGAGGCCTATCTGACATACGCCGAAGCAACAGCACGTCAGAACGGAGGCAACACCACTTCGGAGGGTACAAGTCTTATCAACCAGCTCCGTATGCGTGCCGGTACGACGACAAAGTCGAGCTACAATCTTCAGGACATCCTCGACGAACGCTCGCGTGAACTCTACTTGGAAGGCCTGCGCCGCACCGACCTCATCCGCTACGGAAAGTTCGGTGGCGACAACGCCGACTACATCTGGACATGGAAGAATGGTGCTCCTGCAGGACGCAACTTCAGCAGCAACTACAACCTCATGCCTCTGCCGAGCAGCGATCTTTCTGTGAACGAGAATCTGAAGCAGAATCCTGGATATTAATGGATAAAACAAATAAAGAACGCAAGAATATGAAAAAGATCATAATGTCATCACTGCTGCTTCTCTGCAGCGCATGCCTTTTCACTGCATGCGACGACGACCGCGATTCAAACCCCACGCTTCTTCAGCCCACATCGTTCACGCTGAACAGCCCTTCGTATGCTGCATCGCTGGTCGACCTCGCTACTACATCGAGCCTGCCTCTCACATGGTCGCAGCCTGACTACGGCGGATTCCCAGTGGCAGCTACATATATCGCTCAGATATCTCTCAACGGTTCCTTCACGAAGTCGTATGCCGAGGAACTGGCAGACGAAAGCGGAGAGACCGTATGCGACTACGTCGAACTGAGCAACACTTTCAACTCTTGCAAGGGCTCTATCGACAAGGAGGCACTCGCAAAGGCAATTGTGAATATCGCTAAATGGGAGGCCGACGAAGACGTGCCGGCATCGCAGGATGTATACATCCGTCTCGTGTCGGAGTACTCACAGCTCGCTCCCATCTACTCAAATGTAATCAAGCTCACCGTCGTACCTATCTTCGTAGAGGCAAAGGTTTATCCGGAGTTCATCTATGAAATCGGCAACGAGTCTGACTGGAAGATCGTTCACCCACTGCGCAGCCCGAACCTCGACGGCATCTATCAGGGCTACTACTGGCTCAACGGCGAGTTCAAGTTCCGTCCTAACGAGAACGACTGGACCGGCGACTGGGAATATGCCGGAGAAGAAGGTGTATTCGCTGACAATGGCGGTGCCAACTTCCCCGCTGTCGAAGCAGGATTCTACCAGATTGATGCCGACATGACTGGCGACAAGTACACCTACAAAGTCACGAAGGTGAACACTATCTCCATCATCGGTACTGTGAATGGCAACTGGGACACCGACACCGACATGACCTACAACCCCGAGACAGGTGCATGGGAGGTAAAGACAACCCTCACCGACGGAGCGATGAAGTTCCGCGTGAACCACGACTGGGCAGTGTCATGGGGTGGTGCAAACGGCGATCCGGATGCCTACGACAACCTCACACAGGACAATGGCAAGGACCTCAACGTGAAAGCAGGCGCATATATCGTGCAGCTCTTCATCAGCTACGAAGGCAACAACCGAGTAGTACTGAAATAAAATGCATAATCAGAAATTCATAATGCATAATAAAAACTGAAGTAAAAATGAAAAAGCTTTTATATACACTCGGACTTGTATGCCTCGTGGCAGCATGCTCCGAAGACTATACCGACTGGGCCGACCCTCAGAGCAATCCCTCTGAGGAGCCCAGCAACGTTGAGCTGGCTGTAGAGCCTGCTGCCGCTGTCGACTTCGCTACCGTCGAGGCAGAGACGCTCCAGCTGTTTGTACCCACAGTGACCGCCGAAGAAGGTACCACAACCACCTACGAGGCAATCCTCGCAAATGCCGACGGATCACGCACAATCAAGATTGCTACCGACGAGAACGGATATGCCCTCACCGAAGAAGTGCAGGCTGCTGTGGAAAGCCTCTACGGCAGACGCCCGGTGGAGCGAATCATCCCCGTCACCGTCATTGCAACGTCTACTCTCAACAGCGTCAGCGTACGCACACAGGCCGAGACAACATTCTCTGCCACGCCAAACGCACCGGAGATCGAAGATGCCTACTACCTCACCGGCTCCCTCAACGGCTGGAACAACAGCGATACCACCTACGAACTGAGCAATGGCGGCGTCGATCCCTACGAGAATCCCGTCTTCACATGCACAATCCCTGCCGGAACAGGCGACATCGAGTTCAAGGTGACACCGAAGAGCGGACTCGGAGGCGACTGGTCGAAGTGTCTCACAGCAAGCGACGTCGAAGGCAAGTTTGCCACCAACAACGTCGGAGGCAACCTCAAGATCACGGCTGTAGAAGGAGCACGCTACTATCGCCTGACCTTCGACATGATGGAGCAGACATGGTCGTACGAGGCACTCGCATTCAGCAACTACATCTACGAGATCGGCAACGAGACCAGCTGGGGCACTGCCCACGCCCTCTACAGCCCCAACGCCGACGGAATCTACCAGGGTTACTACTTCCTCAACGGCGAGTTTAAGTTCAAGCCCAATGAAAACGACTGGAACGGCGACTGGGAGTATGACGGCGACAACCGCATAGCCGACAACGGCGGAGGCAACTGCCCGGGCGTTAACCCAGGCTTCTATCAGGTCGACGTCAACCTGCAGGAGATGACCTATGCCGTCACCGAGGTGAAGAGCATCACCATCGTGGGCTCGCACAACGGCTGGAACCCTGCCGACGAAGCAATGCACATGACCTACAACCAGTCTACCGGCGCATGGGAAGCCCCGCTCTCTCTCAATGACGACGCAGTAGTCAAGTTCGCCATGAACGACGACTGGGCAGTGTCATGGGGCGGAGCCAACGGCGACCCGACAGCCTACGACAACCTCACACAGTACGGCGGTAAAGACCTCGAAGTGAAGGCAGGAACCTATCGCATAGAGCTCTATATCTCCTACGAAGGCAAGAACCGCGTGGTGTTCAACAAGTTCTGACGGCAACGATAACGTTAACGGGAACGGGAACACAAACGACAACGATAACGTTAACGGGAACACAAACGACAACTCATTTCCCCTCTGCGGGGATATCAGAGGCTTTAAAGCCGCAGAGCAATCACTGCCCTGCGGCTTTTCTCTGCACTATATCGGCAGCCGGTGAGCCACGCAGGGCACAGTACATGGGCTTTGTACTGCGAGTACACGAACGTCCGACTCCGAGTACATGAGCCTTGTACTCGGAGTACATGAACCATGTACTGGCGGCAAGAGAGTAGCAAGAGGATAAAATAAAGCAGAAAAAGTTTTGTCAGACAGCGCTTTTTTAATACTTTTGCCAAAGAACTAACCTCATACACAATTCTTTCTCACGATGAACAAGCCCACGCCCATTACGATGAAGGACATAGCCCGCGAGCTCGGAGTCTCGGTGGCTACGGTGTCGCGCGCACTGAAAGACAACCCTCGCATAAGCGAAGCACAGAGGGAGAAGATAAAGGCCTTCGCGCGCGAACATAATTTCTATCCCAACATCCTGGCGGAGAACCTGAGGAAGTGCCGGCTGCAGCCGACGAAGATCATCGGAGTGATCGTGCCGCAGATAAACCACTTCTACTTCTCCTCCATCCTCTCGGGCATCGAAGACGAGGCAACGGCACGCGGATACATGGTGGCAGTGGCACAGAGCAACGAGCAGTACGACGAGGAAGTGAGAATCTGCGACAGGTTCCTGCTGAACCGCTGCTGCGGCATCATCGTCTCGCAGGCGAAGAACACACAAAGGTATGACCACTTCCAGAAGATGATAAACAACAACCTGCCGCTGGTGTTCTACGACCGCATCTGTACGGGTCTGAACACGAGCCGCGTCGTGGTAGACGACTATATGGGTGCGTTCAACGCCGTGAACCACCTCATCGAGACAGGCTGCCGGAGGATAGCGTTCTTCGGGACAGCAATGAATCTGGAGATATCCAAGAACCGCTACAACGGCTATCGCGACTCGCTCCTGAAACATGGCATCACCCCCGACGAGACTCTCCACGTGCTGTGCGACAACCGCTCCGACGCCGAGGCAATAGTACCTCAGATGCTCGACGGCGACAATCCGCCCGACGCATTCTTCGCAATAAACGACGACACGGCAATCGGAATACTCTACTCGGCAAAGCGGATGGGCCGCCGCATACCGGAAGACGTGAGTATCTGCGGATTCACCAACGGCGAGCGCGCCATAGCATGCGACCCCATGCTCACGACAGTGGAACAGCGTGGACACAAACTGGGCACCGAGGCCGTCGACATACTGATAGACAAGGTGGAGGGAATCATCCCGGCAGAAAAGGTGGAGAAGCGCGTCGTACGCACCCGACTCATCATAAGAGGGACAACAAGATAATGCAGGGCCCACCCCCATCCCCTCCCGAGGGAGGGGTAAGTGGAACTTTATCCTCCTGAGGAGATTAGGTGGGACTCTCACTTCACGCTCATTACTCTCGAGCTAATCATAATTTTCAACTTTCAACTTTCAATTTTCAATTATGAATTATGAACAAGCCAAATCAATCATTCTGGAATCTATGGAACCTTAGTTTCGGATTCTTCGGCGTGCAGATAGCCTATGCGCTGCAGAGTGCCAATATCTCACGCATCTTTGCAACACTTGGGGCCGACCCCCACAACCTCAGTTATTTCTGGATACTCCCGCCGCTCATGGGCATGATCGTGCAGCCCATCGTGGGCTCACTGTCCGACAATACGTGGACACGATGGGGCCGGCGCATCCCCTACCTGTTCGTCGGTGCTGCCGTGGCAGTGCTCGTGATGTGCCTGCTGCCCAACTCCGGCTCGCTCGGACTGACGGTGGGAGGAGCTATGATATTCGGACTGATAGCGCTGATGTTTCTCGACACAAGCCTCAACATGGCCATGCAGCCGTTTAAGATGCTCGTGGGCGACATGGTGAACGAGGAACAGAAGGCGAAGGCCTACAGCATCCAGTCGTTCCTATGCAACGCAGGAAGCGTGGTGGGATTCATCTTCCCCTTCGTCTTCACATGGCTGGGAATAAAGAACGTGGCCGAGAAGGGCGTGGTGCCCGACTCGGTGATATGGTCGTTCTACATCGGTGCGGCGATACTGATACTGTGTGTCGTCTACACCACGATGAAGGTGAAGGAGTGGAACCCGAAGGAGTATGCCGAATACAACGGCATCGCTGCCACGGCCGGGGAGAGCAAGGAGACGACGTCGGGCAACTGGCTGACGCTGCTGCGCAAGGCCCCGTCGATGTTCTGGAAAGTGAGCCTGGTGCAGTTCTTCTCGTGGGCGGCGTTCCTCTATATGTGGAACTACACCACCGGCGCTATTGCCGAGACGGTGTGGAACACCACCGACGCCGCATCGGAGACATTCCAGACGGCAGGCAACTGGGTGGGCATCCTCTTTGCCGTGCAAGCCTTGGGCAGCGTGGCATGGGCTGTCGTGCTGGCCAAGATGAAGAACGCGAAGGTGGCCTACGCCGTGTCGCTGCTGCTCGGGGGACTGGGATTTGCAATGGTGCCGTTCATTCACGACCAGTACCTTCAGTTCGTTCCATTCCTGCTCATCGGATGCGCATGGGCAGCAATGCTCGCCATGCCGTTCGCATTCGTTACAAATGCGCTCGAGGGATATGGTCACATGGGAGCCTACCTGGGTCTCTTCAACTGCGCCATCTGCGTACCACAGATAGTGGCAGCACTGCTCGGCGGAGCCATCTTGTCGATGGTGGGCTCGCATCAGAGCAACATGATGATAGTGGCCGGATGCAGCCTCGCCGTCGCAGCAGCATGCGTGACGCTGCTCAAGGGCAAGAAGTAAGGGATGCACCCTTAATCCCCCGGAGGGGGAAGAGACAGTGTAGAGTGTAAATTGTAGAATGTAGAATATTAAACGAAGCCCCCCTGCTATGGATGCAGGAGGGCTTCGTTGTCGTTTCTTCGTTCCCGTTGGCGTTATCGTTAACGTTTCTTCGTCATCGCTTCTTCGTTCCCGTTGGCGTTATCGTTAGCGTTTTCTTAGAAATACAAGCCGAAGGACAGCGACTGGAACTTCGGTCCGCGGTCTGACTTGAACACGCTCATCGGCGAATACTTGCAGTAGAGCCCGAATCCATAAGCCCGGAAGACGCCCATGATGTCGACCGTGACGGGACGGGTACCGATGTGACGCGTCGAAGCATTGTAGTCGGTGTCGCCTATGGTATAGTGGGAATTGATGCTCCCACTGTTGAAACAGACGATCGGACCGAAGGAGAAAGAGTAGTGGCTCTTGTGGCCGAACTTCTGTGTGAACATCAGTGGAATGGCAAAGCTGTAGACGTGGATGCGCGATGCCCTGCTCTTGGTACCCTCAGGGAAACTGGCCACGTCGACATATCCGTCGTCGGTCTTTCCGAAGTACTGCCCGGAGTGAAGACCGAAGTTGCGCCAAATGCCGGCAATACCGACAGAGTAGGTCTGCAGACGGTCCTTCGGAGTGTAGTCGTAGGAGAGGCCGAACATGAACTCCAACGAACGCATCGGCACAAAACTGTAGTCGGCATCGAGATTGAGGGGAAAGCTCACTCCTGCACCGAAATGCAGAGAGAGAGCCGATTCCTTCTTGACAGAGTCTTTCTTCTGCTCAACAGGAATCAAGCCATCGCTGCCAAGAAGCGTTTCCAACTTGTCGGCACCATAGCTACTCATACCGACGAAAAGAGCTATAAACAAAAAAATCTTCTTCATATTCTATTTTTTATAGTTTTCCGCTGCAAAAATAAGTCTTTTTTCCTGCACAACACTTACGAATCGACACATTTTTTCGTCCTGAAAGAAAGAAAATATCACTTTATCCGCAATTTTGACCAAAGAAATTTGGATATAACGCCCAAAAACCGTTACTTTGCCGCTGAATCGCCACTCGCGGCCGTTTCCGCCCACGTATGAAGAAGACCATCATCCTGCTCACCCTGCTCTCTCTGCTGTTGATGCCCCTGCAAGCGCAGTACAAGCGCTACCACGGCGACGGCATCGACGACTACCTGCGCTTCGTGCCCGTGGCAGCCGTCTACGGTATGAAAGCCTTCGGCGCAGAAAGCCGCAGCACGTGGAAAGGACTGATAGTGAACACCGCTGCCGCCTATGCCCTCACCGTAGGCACCACATGGGCACTGAAAGCATCGATACACGAGACCCGCCCCGACGGCACCGACCGCCACTCCTTCCCCTCGGGACACACCTCGGCAGCATTCGCCGGAGCAACAATCCTCTGGAAGGAATACAGCCAGCTCTCCCCATGGATAGGCGTGGCTGGATATGCCGTGGCAGCAGCAGTGGCAGCCGACCGCGTCAGGCGCAACCGACACGACTGGGACGACGTGGCAGCAGGAGCAGCAATCGGAATAGGAGCAACACAACTGGGCTACTGGATAGGACGCAAACTGCTACCGGAAAAGAAAAACATGGCATTTGCAACAGACGGAAGCACACTGTCGATGACCCTGTATTTCTAAGCACGGCAACACCTCTCCGCCACCACATTATTATATCATAAAAAACAAGCCACACACCATCCTCCACTATCTGGGCTTGATAGCATCACTATCCGGGCTTGATAGCATCACTATCCGAGCTTGATAGCATCACTATCCGGGCTTGACAGCATCACTATCCAGGCTTGATAGTAAAACCATACAAAATCCTCATCAAGACTGATAAACATCTCAAATACGGCCAATAAAACGTTAAATCTTCTTAAATCTTCGCTTCCAACCACCTTATTATTCGTTCCCGTACGAAAAATATGCCTACCTTTGCAGTCCGATTATGTCCAGGGGACACTCTTAGAGTCCCCGGTGCAAGAGTGTTAATAGCTGCGCTTTTGGCCGAGCACAGCGGTTAGTGAATCGCTTGCACAATACCCAAACAACGGTGGCAAGGCAGTAGATTCTGTCCGGCTGCAGCTTTGTGTGGGTATGTCAAAAGGTGGAAAAAAAAGAAAACCACCAACGAGAATTTAAGTTTTTTAGTAGTAATCAAAACAAAGAAATGGACACTTTAAGTTACAAGACTATTTCCGTCAACAAGGAAACAGCTCAGAAAGAATGGGTAGTCATCGACGCCACCGACCAGGTAGTAGGACGTCTCTGCTCAAAAGTAGCAAAGCTGTTGCGCGGAAAGTACAAACCAAGTTTCACCCCGCACGTAGACTGCGGCGACAACGTCATCATCATCAACGCCAAGAAGGTCGTCTTCACAGGTAAGAAAGAGACCGACAAGGTATACACTCGCTACACTGGTTACCCAGGTGGACAGCGTTTCAACACCCCAGCCGAGCTCCGCAAGCGCGAAGACGGTGCTGAGCGCATCATACGCCACGCTGTGAAAGGCATGCTTCCAAAGGGAATCCTCGGACGCCACCTGCTCAACAACCTCTACGTTTACAACGGCACAGAGCACAAACACGAAGCTCAGAAGCCAAAGGCAATTGATATTAACCAGTACAAATAAATCAAGCTAAGATGGAAATGATTAATGCAATCGGTCGCCGCAAGAGCGCTATCGCACGCGTATACCTGACAGAAGGCACCGGCAAGATTACAATAAACAAGGTAGAACTGGAAAAATATTTCCCATCAGCCATCCTGCAGTATGTGGTAAAACAGCCACTCGCACTGCTCGAAGCAGAAGGAAAGTACGACATTAAAGCCAACCTCGACGGTGGCGGTTACACAGGACAGAGCCAGGCTCTCCGCCTCGCAATCGCACGTGCACTCGTAAAAGTCAACGCCGACGACAAGAAGGCCCTCAAAGACCAAGGCTTCCTCACACGCGACTCCCGCGAAGTCGAGCGCAAAAAGCCAGGTCAGCCAAAAGCACGCCGCCGCTTCCAGTTCAGTAAGCGTTAATATCATATCGACGACATGCAGCCTCATAAAAAAAGCCGCACGTCGGATGAAAGATATTCTGAACAGTTTAGTATCTAAACCACTGCGACTTATACCGGCAGCCACAACGTTGCCAGTATAATTACCCAGCGGCTGATTCTAACAAAAAGAATTAAAAAGAAAGTAAACAAAACATTAAAACAATTCAGAACATGTCAAGAACAAATTTTGACCAACTCCTTCAGGCAGGTTGCCACTTCGGACACCTCCGCCGCAAATGGAACCCCGCAATGGCTCCCTACATCTTCATGGAGCGCAACGGCATCCACATCATCGACCTCAACAAGACCGTAGTGAAAATCGACGAGGCCGCAGAAGCACTCAAGCAGATCGCAAAATCTGGCAAGAAAATTCTGTTCGTCGCTACTAAAAAACAAGCAAAGGACATCGTAGCCGAAAAAGCTACATCGGTAAACATGCCATACGTCATCGAACGCTGGCCGGGCGGAATGCTCACCAATTTCCCAACGATACGCAAGGCTGTGAAGAAAATGGCGAACATCGACAAGCTCATGTCAGACGGAACATACTCCAACCTCTCAAAGCGCGAGCTGCTCCAGATCACACGCCAGCGCGCCAAGCTCGAGAAGAACCTCGGCTCAATCGCCGACCTCACACGCCTGCCAAGCGCACTCTTCGTGGTCGACGTACTGAAGGAAAACATCGCCGTACGCGAAGCTAACCGCCTTGGCATACCCGTCTTCGCAATGGTCGACACAAACTCCGACCCACGCAACATCGACTTCATCATCCCCGCCAACGACGACGCAAAAGACAGCGTAGAGGTAGTGCTCGGCGCCCTCTGCGACGCTATCAACGAAGGCCTCGAAGAGCGCAAAGCCGAAAAGGCCGACGAGAAAGCAGCTGCAGAACAGGCAGAAGAAGCTGCCGAAGCTAAGCCAAAGCGCACACGACGTGCACGCAAAGAGGCAGAACCAGCCGCTCCAGTAGTGGAGAAAGTAGCTGAAGCCGTTGCACCAGCAGAAGAAAAAGCTGAAGAAGCAAAGGAAGAAGAAGCACCCGCAGCAGAGTAAACAACACTTGATTATTAACACATTAAAACCACAGAAAACAATTATGGCTATTACAATTGAAGATATCAAGAAACTCCGCGCAATGACAGGTGCCGGACTTGCCGACGTGAAAAAAGCCCTCACCGAAGCCGAAGGCGACTTCGACAAGGCTAAGGACTTGCTCCGTGAGCGTGGACTCGCCATCGCTGCAAAGCGTTCCGACCGCGAGACATCAAACGGATGCGTCCTCGTGAAGAAGACCAATGACTTCGCCGCAATGATCGCACTGAAGTGTGAGACCGACTTCGTGGCCAACGGAAAAGACTTCATCGCCCTGACAGAAGAGATCCTCAACGCTGCCATCCAAGCAAAGGCAAAGACCCTCGACGAAGTGAAAGAACTCACTCTGGCCGACGGACAGAAGGTGCAGGAGGCTGTCACACAGCGCTCGGGCATCACAGGCGAAAAGATGGAACTCGACGGATACCTCACACTCGAAGGTGAGAACATCGAGGTCTACGACCACATGGGCAAGCACACCCTCGCCACAATGGTACAGACCAACAAGGAGAACGTCGACGCTGGTCACAAGGTAGCAATGCAGGTTGCTGCCATGAAGCCTGTTGCTCTCGACGATGCAAGCGTTCCACAGTCGGTAATCGACGAGGAATTCAAAGTTGCCGTTGAGAAGACAAAGGAAGAGCAGGTTGAGAAGGCTGTTGCCGCTGCCCTCAAGAAGGCTGGCATCAACCCCAACCTCGTCGACAGCGACGACCACATCGAGTCGAACATCGCTAAGGGCTGGCTCACAAGAGAAGACGCCGACCGCGCAAAGGAAATCAAGGAAAAGACTGCAGCAGAGAAGGCAGCAAACCTTCCAGAGCAGATGATCCAGAACATAGCAAAGGGTCGTGTACAGAAATTCCTCAAGGAGAACTGCCTCGTTGACCAGGAATTCCAGTTCGGCGACGGCGACAAGGCTACTGTTGCACAGTGGCTCGCAGCTCAGGACAAGGAGCTCAAGATCGTTGCCTTCCACCGCTTCACACTCGTTGCTGAGTAATCATTCTGTCATCCGACAGACACAAAATAACGCCCGACCAAAAGGCCGAGCGTTATTTTTTTTGTTTTTTGGTGTCACAAAATCCCACCTCCTGCGTATTATATACAGAAACTGAAGCAAAAGAATGACCACAGAGGAATACACGAAAGAAGCTCAACGTCTCAGACCATTGCTCATAAGCACGGCAATGAGATACCTCCATTCTGAGAAAGATGCCGACGACATCGTGCAGGACGCACTGCTCCGACTGTGGCAGATGCGCCCCACCCTGCGCTTGCCCATCGAGCCTCTGGCCGTCGTCGTGGTCAGAAACCTCTGCATCAGTCATCTACGAAAGCAACATATCACCCGCGGAACTCTCACTGAGAACATCGCCGACGCCGGCGACGACAATCCTACAGCGGAACGAATAGAAAGGGTGATGAGCATCATCGACACACTGCCCGACACACAACAGACACTGCTGCGGCTGCGACACATGGAAGGCATCGACAACAGCAGACTGTCGGAAATGACAGGAAGCAGCGAAGCAGCTGTCAGAAAAGCACTCAGCCGAGCAAGAATGGCAGTAAAAGAGCAATACATAAGAATGTACGAATCACGCAAAACACATGACAGCAATGAAGAATAGCGACAACATAAAACTACTCACGGAGAAGTTCTTCGACGGCATCACCACCCTCGAGGAAGAGCGAGCTCTCTATTCCTACTTCTCCGGCGACGACATCGACCTGAGCCTTATGCCGCTGCAGGACATGTTCCGCGACCTCGCCGCACTGAACAACTCTGTCACTGCCGACAGCATACCGACATCAGTGCCGGCAACAGCAAAAAGGCCGAAGGCAAGGTGGCGCAACATGTGGACAGCCTTTGCGGCAGCCGCGGCGGCAATACTGCTGCTGGTAATTGTGAAAACGCAGGCTGGCCGACACGAAGAGCAGCAACTCGCAGCGCTCTACGAAGGCAGCTATATGATCGTCGACGGCAAACGCATCGATGACTTGCGAAAACTAAAGCCTGAGATAGAGAAAAGCCTCAGCGAGGCCGAACAGATAGAGCGTCTGATGACAGCCGACGACATGGCACGCAAGGCAGAACTCGACGTCTTAAGCGTAATGCAGACAGACGAGGAACGAGAGAAAATAGAAAAGCTGATCAACGACGACGATAGCGATAACGAAAAACGATAACGATAACGAAAACTGTCCAAAATATGAGAAACGCAACGATAGCAATCCTGCTCCTGATGCTCGCCCTACCGCTCACAGGCATGGCGCAGAACAGCATCGACGAGCTCGTAGACCACTACTCCACCATCGGTATGTCGACGTTCACATCGACAGTCGTGCGCGATCCATCAACGCGTCAGGTCACGAAAGTGGTGAAGACACTGAAGATCGACGGCACGTCGATAAGCAAATTTGTGAAAGCCTTCGAACAGGAGGCAAAGACTTGCGACACCCACACCAGCGTTGAGGGCGGCACAAAGACGATTGTCATCACATCGCCCGGCACAACGGAAAACCGCATCTACATGCTGAAATACAACCCACAGCAACACGTTGCGGGAGGAAAAACGACAATAATCATAAAGTATAACAGAAAACCGTGAACCCTATGAAAAGAAAATCATTCAACCTGGCTGCAGTCATACTCGCGATTGCAATCATCCCTTCGTGCGCCAGCAGTAAAAAAGACAACTGGGAAATAAGCTATTCCGGCGACTACATGATAGACACCACGGGAGTGTCGTTCAACCTCCGCGACTTCGACGCAGTGCAGAACGACATTGCTGCCGACATCGTATATACCCAAGGCGGGAGCTACGACGTCAGCATCACCGGCAACGAACAGTACACGAGCGACCTCGTTGCATACGTCACGCCCGAACGCGTCCTCGTACTCAAGAAGAAGGAACCCTCCCGCGGATGGCAAGGAAAGCTGACCGTGAGAATTACGGCTCCGCAGATAAACAGAATAAAGAACAACGGGGTGCTGTTCTTCGCAGCAAAATCATTGTCGGTCGACAAGATGACCATCGACAACCGTGGATCGCTGAAGACCGACGTGACGAGCATGAAATGCCGAACCATCTGCATCGAAAACTCCGGCGTACTCACGCAGAGCGGCAACCTCACTGCCAAAGAGACACTGACGATAGAGAACAAAGGCTCACTGAACTTCAGCGGCGAAATCGATGCAAAAGCATTCACGTTGAAGAACAGCGGCGTGCTCAAAGGAAAGATGAAATACAGGGGTGAAGATGCCACAATCGACAACAAAGGCTCAGGCAGAATCGAGTTCGACTGCGACTGCAGGAAGCTCTGGTGCCATAACTCCGGGGTAGCCACCATCACATTATCGGGCACCGCCGACGAGACAGAGGTGAAATCGACGGGAGTGTCGAAGATAGACAGCACGCGACTTAACCGCTTTTAGTTAACTTTTTATATCCAAGAATCATTGCCAGCCACGCTGGCACGACGGGAGACCTATCGTCGCGACGACGAGTCTCCCGTTTTTCATTTCTCTGAGGCGAGCTCAGCCATGCGGCGACGCAGTTCCTTGTCGTCGGTAAGGAGGTTCCACACCCCGTCCTCGGAGAGCACACCGCGTTTCAGTGACGCAGGCAACACTCCCACCTCGTCGGCCTCGAAATCCTTCTGCCAGAGGCCGCCGTCGTAATATTCCAGCAACTCCCCGGCGCGCTCCATGGCCGACGAATACATGTCGAGCATCCTCTCCGTACTGGCAACCACCGCACGCCATTCGTCGTAGAGTCGCTCCATGCGCTCAACCCGCTCTACTATTGCTTTCAAATCCTTTTCCATAACGTTTTATTTTCTACACGACAAAAGTACACAAAAAACTGCAGACAAGCACACTTCAGACGGCTATTCTTTCATTTTCCCGCCCTTGCAAAGCCACTTGTCCGACTCATATGCCGACATCTGACAGAGTACAAAGCCCATGTACTCGCAGTACAAAAGCCATATACTCGCAGTACAAGGTTCATGTACCCTGAGTACAAAGCCCATGTACTGCCGCCGGAGCATAAAGACAACATCATTGCCTCATCGCCTCTACGTTTTTAAACCTTTCAACCGAAAACGTCGTATAACACACCACGTCAGAACATATAAAACAAACAAGTTTATTTTGCACTGCTCCCAATTTTACGTATCTTTGCACCGATGAATACATAAAAAACATACTGACATGAAGATATTTGCCGTTGGAATGAACTACGTTGAGCACAATAAAGAGCTCAATCACGCGTTATATAAGACGGAGGAGCCCGTGATCTTCCTGAAAGCCGACTCCTCGCTGCTAAAGAACCGTAAGCCTTTCTTCGTTCCCGACCACATGGGACGGATCGATCACGAGGCCGAAATCGTCGTAAGGATATGCCGACTGGGGAAAAACATTCCCGAGCGGTTTGCCCACAGATACTACGATGCGCTGACGGTGGGCATCGACTTCACCGCCCGCGAGATGCAGCAACGCCTGCGGACCGACGGGCTGCCGTGGGACATATCGAAAGGATTCGACGGAGCAGCAGTGATAGGAGAATGGATAGACAAGGAACTGCTGCGCGATATCAACGCCCTACCCTTCCGTCTGGAAAAGAACGGGCAGACCGTGCAGCAGGGACTGACGGCCGACATGAACTTCGGCATCGACCAGCTGATAAGCTACATCAGCCGCTTCTTCACACTGAAAACGGGCGACCTGCTCTTCACCGGCACGCCTGCAGGAGTGGGGCCAGTGAAGCCCGACGACCATCTGACAGGCTACATAGAAGATCGAAAAGTGCTCGACTTCTACTGCCGATAGCCGATGAAAAGAAGATGAATACCATATCAAAGAAACATAAAAAACAAAACCCACAAGGGCAATGACAAAAAAAATATACACCATAGCGATTCTGACAATTCTAAGTCTGCAGGCACACGCCCAGACTTTCTTCAACCTGACAGCCGACCAAGTCAGGATCGACTCCGTAATACCATCGTTCAGGCACACCATCCCCCTGCCCGACAACTACGCCGACTCCGTCTACACCGTCGCGATAGCCTATCCCGAGTACGTAGCCATGCCCGAGACACAGGTGGAGAAATTCATCTCACTCCACGGCTCGGCAGCACCAACGCAGCCGCTCATCTCGCAACAGATATCGATGAACCGACGGAAGGCATTCCTCTCCGTCGACCTGCTGCCATACGTCGTTCAGAACGGAAAACACAAGATACTGGCAAGCTTCATGCTGAAAGTGAAGTCCACACCACGGAAAGGCAGCCGGAAAGCAGCACCGCGGAAAGCATCTAAAGCCGAGCGATACGCACAGAACTCGGTGCTCGCCGAAGGGACATGGGCAAAGATACGCGTCCCCGCAACAGGAATATATCAGCTCACCGACGACGTCATACGCAAAGCAGGATTCTCCGACCCAAGCAAAGTGAAACTATATGGCTACGGAGGAAACCTCCAGAACGAAATACTCGACGGCGACTACCTCGCTGCCACCGACGACCTGAAAGAAGTGCCCACGTGCAGAGTGGGAGGACAACGGCTCTTCTTCGCACGAGGACCAGTATCATGGGATGACAATACAACCAATATCAGGACCCGGAACCCCTATTCCGACTACGGCTACTACTTCATCACACAAGGCACCGACGAACCGGCATTCATCGACAGCGAGACCCTGTTGGCCGAAAACTATCCCATCGCCGACGACTATCACTCGCTCTATGAGAAAGACGGCTACTCCTGGTTCCACGGAGGAAGAAACCTCTTTGACCCAGAGGTGATAGCCGAGGGCAACTCGAAAGAACTCAGCTTCGACAACAACCGCGGCGCAACACTCGCAAGTATCTACGTGAAACTGACCGACGAGGTGCCGTTCAGCGCAACAGTGGAACTCAATGGAGAAGAGCTGGGAATAATCAGTCGCACAAGAAGACTGGGCGAATACGACAAAGGATG
Source organism: Prevotella sp. (assembly GCA_017477435.1). Lineage (GTDB taxonomy): Bacteria > Bacteroidota > Bacteroidia > Bacteroidales > Bacteroidaceae > Prevotella. The sequence goes on along the minus strand of JAFUVV010000034.1, from coordinate 24,019 downwards.
TCAAGAGGCAAGAACGTATGTCGTGAAAAGCCCTGCCGAGAAAAACACCATCAAGATAACAGCCAACAGCGGAGGAAACATACGCATCGACTATGTCTCCATCGCATGGGACACCCCGGCCCCGAAGCCAGACCTCGAGAAAACAACGTTCCCAGCAGCTGAATACGTCTACAACATCACAAACCAAAACCACCATGCAGCCGAGGCTGCCGACATGGTGATAATCATCCCCACATCCCAAAAACTGCGCCAACAGGCCGAAAGACTTAAGGCATTCCACGAAGAAAACGATGGCTTGCGCGTACAGATAGTACCCGCCGACGAACTCTACAACGAGTTCAGCAGCGGGACACCCGATGTCAACGCCTACAGAAGGTACATGAAGATGCTCTACGACCGCGCCGAGAACGAAGCCGACATGCCGAAATACCTGCTTCTCTTCGGCGACGCCGTGTGGGACAACCGCATGCTGACAAGCTATTGCCGCAGCCTCAACCCAGACGACTACCTGCTGTGCTTCGAAAGCGAAAACTCGTTCAACAAAGTGAACTGCTACGTCGACGACGGATTCTTCTGCCTCCTCGACGACGGTGAAGGCGGACATCCCGACTCGGCCGACCTGCTCGACGTCGCCGTCGGACGATTCCCCGTCACATCAGACGCCGAGGCAAAAATACTTGTCGACAAGACTATCGCCTACGTGAAAAACGATAACTGCGGCCCATGGCAGAACACGCTCGTCTTCCTCGGCGACGACGGCAACAACAACCTGCACATGAAAGCCGTCGACAGAGCAGCAGAGGAAATGGCCGAACTGCACCCTGGATTCGTAGTGAAAAAAGTGATGTGGGACACATACACCCGAGAGTCGTCGGCAACAGGAAACACCTATCCGGAAGTGACGCAGATAGTAAAGCAATATCAGCAATCGGGAGCACTGATAATCGACTATTGCGGCCACGGCCGAGAGAACCAGCTCTCTCACGAGACGATACTCCGACTGAACGATTTCGCCGATTTCACCAACACACGCTACCCTCTCTGGATAACAGCATCGTGCGACATAATGCCGTTCGACGGTGTCGACAACACCATCGGCGAGACAGCACTCCTCAACGAGAAAGGCGGCACAATGGCGTTCTTCGGAACCACACGAACAGTGTATGCAGCCTATAACGAAGTGATCAACGAAGCATTCCTGCGACATGTAATGAGCACCGTCGACGGCAAACAGACAACACTCGGCGAAGCACAACGGCTGGCAAAGAACGAATGTATCACCCGTGGCACCGACAAGACAGAGAACAAACTGCAATACTCGCTCCTCGGCGACCCGGCAATAGCACTCAACGTACCGAAACTGACGGCTAAGATCGACTATATCAACGACATACCGACAAGCTCAACAACAAGCATGCCCACACTAAAGGCAGGAACCATCGCCCGCGTCAAAGGACACATTGAGAACGCCGACGACTTCAACGGAGTGTTCACGGCAATGGTGAGAGACAGCCGCGAAGAAATCTCAGGACGACAGAACGACACCAAGGAGACAAAAACACCATTCGTCTACTACGACCGGACAAAGACTCTCTACAACGGTTCCGACAGCGTCGTGGCAGGCAAGTTTGAATTCTCTTTCCCCATCCCCAAAGACATAAACTACTCCGACGAGACGGGACTCATAAACATCTTTGCCGTCGACACCCGCACTAAGAACACCGCCAACGGTTCCAACGACCACTTCATCGTCGGAGGCAGCGCTATCAACGGCACCGACTCTATCGGACCATCGATATTCTGCTACCTCAACAACCCGTCGTTTGTCAACGGAGGAAAGGTGAACCCCACGCCATATTTCGTGGCTGAGATAACCGACCAGGACGGCATCAACGCCACAGGAAACGGAATAGGCCACAACCTCGAGCTCATCATCGACGGCGACATCCTCAAGACCTACGTGCTTAACGACAACTTTACCTTCGACTTTGGCAGCTACCAGAGTGGTTCCACGTTCTACAACATCCCCGAGTTGACCGTAGGACCGCACAAGCTCATGTTCCGAGCATGGGACATACTGAACAACTCGTCGGTTGCCGAGCTGTCGTTCACCGTCGCAAACGGGCTCGAGCCCAACATCCTGAACGTGAGTTGCACACACAACCCGGCAACGACAAACACCACGTTCATCATCCAGCACGACCGCAGCGGAAGCCCCGTAGACATTGACATCGACATATTCGACCTTAGCGGTCGCATCCTCTGGAACCACAGAGAGAGCGGCATGAGCAGCGGGGCAACCTACACCGTCGACTGGGATCTCACCGTCGACGGAGGACAACGGCTGCAGACAGGAGTCTACCTGTACCGGGCAAGACTGTCGTCAGACGGCAGTAGCAAAGCGTCGAAAGCCAAGAAACTTATCATCATAGGCAATAATTAAACAACGACTACGTTAATATTCTTAGTAATTAATTAAAACAACCGCGATGAATCAATTCACAAGAATACTGATTGTCAGCCTGATGCTCTTAGCCAGTATGAGCATCAAAGCCCAAGACAAGCGCGACATGTTCAACCCTGTGAACACGTCGGTCACCTCCCAATCCATTGCCCCCGATGCCCGTGCTGCCGGTATGGGCGACGTGGGTGCTGCAACCGATCCCGACGTTGTCTCTCAATACTGGAACCCGGCAAAATACCCGTTCACCATCTCCCGCGCAGGAGTGGCGCTCAACTACACGCCGTGGCTGCGCCAGCTCGTCAGCGATATGGACCTGGCCTACCTCGCCGGATACTATCGCATCGGCGACCACTCGGCAGTGTCAGGCTCGCTAAGATACTTCTCACTGGGCGAAGTGCAGACGAGTAGCGACGTGTCGGGATCGAGCGATATGACGATAAATCCCTATGAAATGTCGCTCGACGTGGCCTACTCGCTCATGCTCAGCGAGCATTTCTCGCTCGGTGCTGCCGTGAGATGGATCTACTCCGACCTCACCTACGACTACACAGAGGACACATCACCCGGCACTGCCTTTGCTGCCGACATCTCCGCCTACTATCAGAACTACCTCAATCTGGGCGACCGCGAGTGCCAGCTGGGACTCGGTCTGAACATCTCAAACATTGGTAGTAAGATCACATTCGGCGGCGATGATAACAGCGAATTCATCCCTACGAACCTCCGGCTTGGTGCATCACTCATGGTGCCCATCGACGAATACAACCGCTTCACCATCGCTGCCGACGCCAACAAACTGCTCGTGCCCACGTATCCCCGTCAGCAAGAGGGAGAAACGAGTGGCGACTACACCGAACGAGTGCAGCGCGACTACTACGATGTATCGTCGATAAGCGGCATATTCAAGAGCTTCGGCGATGCTCCCGGCGGTGCGAAGGAAGAGCTGCAGGAAATACAATGGAGCGTTGGTGCAGAATATGTCTACCACGACCAGTTCTCTATTCGCGCGGGTTATCACCACGAAGCCGAGAACAAGGGTAACCGCAAGTATTTCACGGTAGGCGCAGGATTCCGCATGAGCGTGTTCTCACTCGACGCCGGCTACGTGATCGCAACGGCAAAGAGCAATCCTCTCGACCAGACGCTGCGCTTCACGCTCTCCTTCGACATGGACGGAATAAAAGATTTGTTTAAGAGATAATAGAGAATGAGTTTTCGTATTGGTTTCGGCTACGACGTCCACCGGCTGGTGGAGGATCGCGACCTGTGGCTCGGAGGGATAAAGATTCCTCACGACAAAGGCCTGCTCGGGCATAGCGATGCCGACGTGCTGATACACGCTGTCTGCGACGCTTTGCTCGGTGCGGCAAACATGCGCGACATCGGATACCACTTTCCCGACACGGCAGAAGAAACCGACGGCATCGACAGCAAAATCCTCCTGCGCAAGACCATGCAGATGTTGCGCGAGAAGGGATACGAACTGGGCAACATCGATGCCACCGTCTGCGCGGAGCACCCGAAACTGAATCCCCACATCGACGACATGAAAGCCTGCCTTGCAGAGGTCATCGGCACGTCGCCCGGCAACATCTCGATAAAGGCAACCACCACCGAGCGCCTCGGCTTCACCGGACGCGAGGAGGGAATAAGTGCATACGCCGTGGCCCTTATCGTCCTTCCCTGACATCATCACCCCTTTTTTCTGCCGCCAGTATCTGGGCTTGATACTGGCGGTATCTGGTTTTGATACTCTTGGTATCCGTGCTTGATAGCATTAGTATCCAGGCTTGATAGCATTAGTATCCGGGCTTGATAGCATTAATATCTGGGCTTGATACTGCCGCCGACACCACCGTCTGACCCACTCGCAACAAAAAACTTCGCGAATTACGTTCTTTATGCAAATATTAAGGGAAAATTAACAAGAAAAAATATAATATAATATATTTTTTTCGTACTTTTGCGCTCACAATAGGAAAAGCATGATACCATTGTTGTTTTGAGCACAAAATACCTGCATATATAGCAATCCCATATCGTGTCTTTTCCCGTAATAGAAATGGAGTCACATCCTGTTAAGCCTGCATTGTCTGATGTAGCACCGGCTGAGCAACAGTCTTCAGCACCACGTCGCGAAACGTCTTCTGCGACTCCCCCCGTGACACAAAATCGCAAAAACGGGGTGTCCTTAGAATATGCCCAGAAGGGAAACGGCGCCACGGAGAGGAAGTGGTTCGCACTGCGGGCATCCTATGGCACCGAAGTGAAGGCACGCGACGCGATAAGCCTGAAAGGATTCGAAGCCTATGTACCGTTCCTCTACACGAAAGTGGTCAACCCGAGCCGTCACGGGAAACGCAAAGCAGTGGTGAAGATGATACGCAAGCCCGTGAGTAACCTCGTCTTCATCCGCGCAAGCCGACAGGAAGCCGACTCCTTCGTACAACTCTCCGGCGAAAACCACATACGCCACCTCCACTACTTCTACAACCACCTCGAAGGACTGCCACAAGGATATGAGAACCCCGTGACCATCTCCGACCGCGAGATGCAGAACTTCATGCGCGTGGCTGATATCGACGACCAACACGTGCGAAGAGCACGGCTCGAGGACTGTCACTTCAAAGACGGCGACCGAGTGAGAGTGACGGAAGGAAAGTTCAAAGGAGTGGAGGGCTACGTGGTGAGAGCCCACGGCGAACAAAGAATCATCGTCGGAGAAAGCGGACTCTATCTCGTAACATCGTATATACCCTCGGCATTCATCACAAAGATATAATCCCGGCAGCAGTACAAAGCCCATGTACGCCGAGTACGACCTTCTTGTACCCACAGTACTACACACATGTACCCCGAATACAAAGCCTTTGTACTACAGCCAAACATAAAAACAAAGAACGACAATCAAAACAGAAATAAACAAAAACAAAACAATAAAAAGTATGAAAATTAAAGCATTTCTTTCCAGTCTGGCGATTGCAGCACTCGCATTCACATCGTGCTCCACGCCTCAGAACATTCAGTACTTCCAGGACATGAGCGACAACGCGTCGATCAAACTTCCCGACGTAAACGCCATCACCTTGCAGCCGATGGACCAGATATCCATCATCGTCAACAGCCGCGACCCCGAGCTCTCGGCACTTTTCAACCTGCCTTACTACACACGCCGCATCGGTGAGACACAATCGCTCACGGCAAGTAACGCGGTTTCAAGCACATCATCGCAGAATATCTCCGGCTACACCGTCGACTCTAACGGCAACATCGACTTCCCCGTGCTCGGTTCGATACACGTGGCAGGCATGAAACGCGAGCAGGTGGCAGCCTACATAAAAGAGAAAATCATCGAGAGCCGACAGGTGAAAGACCCTGTGGTGACCGTGGAATACATGAACCTCGGCGTGTCGGTGCTTGGAGAAGTGGCTCGGCCAGGACGCTATAAGATCGACCGCGACCAGTTCACAATCTTCGATGCCATCGGTATCGCCGGCGACCTCACAATCAACGGCAACCGCCAGAACGTAACGATAATACGTCACAACGGCGACAGCGACGACTACTATCACATCGACCTCACACGCGGTTATCAGGTCTACTCATCGCCAGCCTACTACATCAAGCAGGGCGACGTGGTCTACGTCACACCAAACGACAAGCGCCAGCGCGAATCGACAGTCAACGGCAACAACCTGCGCTCATCCTCCTTCTGGATCTCACTCGCATCGCTGCTCACGTCGGTAGCCGTGCTCATCTTCAAGTAAAACATAAAACGTAATCACAACAACAAAACGATGGAAACAATTCAGAATCAAAATCAGATAAACCAGAACGACGATTTCATATCGATGAAAGAGCTTGCATCGCTCTATCTGTCCCACTGGTACTGGTTCGCAATTTCCCTCTTCGTGTGCCTGGCAATCGCCGCATACTATCTCATCACCACGCCTCCCGTCTACACACGCTACGCCTCGGTGCTCGTGAAACAAGACTCAAAAGGACGCACGGTGAATGCCGACGTGACAAGCTCGATCTCCGACCTGGGAATGTTCCGCTCACGCTCGAACATCAACAACGAGATCATCAACTTCCAGTCGCCAAACCTCATGTTTGAAGTCGTAAAGAGACTCCACCTCAACATCGACTACAAGACCGACGGCGCTTTCTACAAGCGCACCCTCTACGGCGACCAGCTGCCGGTCACCGTCACCTTCGACGGACTGAAGAACAACGAGAGCGCCACACTCACTCTGAAGATGAAAGACAAAGGACAGGTGGAACTCTCCGACTTCACACGCCGTGGCGAGAACGTAGGCGACAAGCCGGTAGTGGCAACTATCGGCAAACAAGTAGACACGCCGGTAGGGAGGATCACAGTGAAAGAATCGCGCTACAAGAGCAAAGAACCATTCAAAGGCAATCTCTACATCACCCGCAGCAGCCTCTACGGCTCCACCAATGCCTACCGCAGTCACCTCGGGGTGCAGCTATCCGACAAGGAAGCAACGGTCATCGATCTTATCTTCCGCGACGTTAACATACAACGCGCTCAGGAAGTGCTCAACACGGTCATCAACGTATACAACGAGATATGGATTGAAGACAAGAACCAGATCCTCACAAGCACCAACGAGTTTATCAACGAACGCCTGAAAGTGATCCAGAGCGAGCTCGGCACCGTCGACAACGACATCACCTCGTTCAAGAGTGCCAACATGATCCCCGACCTCGCAGCATCGGCAGGAATGGCCATGCAGCAGTCGGCAAACGAAGGGAAACATATCATGGAGCTCAACAACCAGCTCAACATCGCACGCTATCTGCAGAACTACATACGCAGTGCAAACAACCAACTCCTCCCTGCCAACGCCGGACTCGAAGAGCACAACATCCAGATGCTCATCAACAACTTCAATGAGAGCCAGCTACAGCGCAACCGTCTCGTGGAGAACTCCAGCGAAGAGAACCTCCTCGTGAAGGACCTCGACCAGCAACTCTCATCGCTGCGTTCGACAATCCTCAACTCCATCGACAACTATATCGCAGCACTCAACATGCAGCTCAGCGCATCGCGTTCAGCACAGTCGCAAGCCAATGCCCGCATAAGCAGCAACCCACGCCAGGCAGGACAGCTACTGTCGTCGGAACGTCAGCAAAAGGTGAAGGAGTCGCTCTACCTCTATCTGCTCCAGAAACGTGAGGAGAACGAACTCTCGCAGGCCTTCGCTGCCTACAACACACGCGTCATCGCCACGCCAGAACTCGGTGGCAGCATGCGCCCGACATCGCCAAAGAAACGCAACACCCTCCTGCTCGCCTTCGCACTCGGACTGCTCATCCCTGGCGGACTGCTCTATCTGCGCGAAAACCTTAACACCACCGTCCGCGGACGTCGCGACCTCGACAACATGAAGATACCGTTCGTGGGAGAGATTCCACTCGCTTACCGCAAGACAACAAAAGAACAGATATCAGGTTTCAAGGCTCACCTGATGGCAATGATACCGACAAAAATCAAAGAACGCCTGAAGCTTGTAGAGAAGAAAGAAAAGACCGAAAAGACAGCACCCGAAATAATCGTAAAAGCCAACAGCCGAAACATCATCAACGAGGCATTCCGCGTAGTGCGCACAAACCTCGAGTTCATGCAAGGCAAAAACCAAGGCGGACACGTGATTATGCTCACCTCGGCCAACCCAAACAGCGGTAAGACATTCATCACGGCAAACCTGTCGACAGCCCTGGCCATAAAGAAGAAGAAAGTGATCGTAGTCGATCTCGACCTCCGCAAGAAATCTCTCTCAGAATACTTCGGACAGCCAAAGACGGGTGTCTCCGACTACCTGAGCGGACAAGTGGACGACTACAAGAAGCTCATCATACACAACAAGACCGACGAAGCCGAGCTCGACGTCATTCCCGTTGGCACCCTGCCACCGAACCCAGCCGAACTGCTCGCCGATCCACAGCTCGAACAGATGCTCAACGAACTGCGCAGCCAGTACGAGTACGTCTTCCTCGACTGCCCACCAATTGAAATCGTTACCGACGCCGACATCATCAACAAGCACGCCGACAGCACACTGTTCGTCGTACGCGCCGGACTGCTCGAACGAGCAATGCTGCCACAGATCGACAACCTCTACACAACGCAGAAGTACAAAAACATGTCGCTCATTCTCAACGGCACCGACGGCGGAGGACACTACGGATACAAGTACGGCTATAAATACGGCTACAAGTACGGCTACGCCTCCAAAGGCTACAACTACGGAAATTAACAGATAAATTTTAACTACAGAACAAACGGAAAGAACAGAATAAATAAGAATTAAGCAAAAATGGTTTTCGAAAAAGAATCTTTTGCAATAAATGGTGCCATGTTTGAAGTCCATCGCCAACTTGGTCCAGGGCTAGCTGAAAAAGTCTACCAAGAAGCGTTGGAAATTGAATTAAAACTGAGAAATATCCCGTTTGAAAGAGAAAAGGTGTTTAAAATTGAATATAAAAACAATGTTTTAAACCAACATTATGTCGCCGATTTCGTCTGTTACGATAAAATTATAGTCGAACTAAAAGCAGTCGACGTCATCAGTGACATTCATCGAGCACAACTCATCAATTATCTCAAAATAACAGGATTGAAATTAGGACTTCTTCAAAACTTCAACATGGTCAACATGCAGCCAGCAGAGAGACTGCTCAACACATATTGAATCTCTACTTCTCGTATTGCTCAGTTCTCTTCGCGAGTTCCGTAGTTAATTCAAATCATAAAAGTTCCGTATTATCCGCGAGTTCCGTAGTTAATTCGAGCAACTAACTACTTAGTTCTCCGCGAGTTCCGTAGTTAATTCAAATCATAAATGTTCCGTATTATCCGCGAGTTCCGTAGTTAATCAGAACAACTAACTACTTAGTTCTCCGCGAGTTCAGTAGTTAATTCAAATCATAAATGTTCCGTATTATCCGCGAGTTCCGTAGTTAATCTGAACAACTAGCTACTCAGTTCTCCGCGAGTTCCGTAGTTCCAGAAACAATCATGCTCAACTTCTTTAAGAAATCTCTCGTCCGTAGTGGAGTGTTCGACGGGTTCACCGACTACCACTCCCACATACTCCCCGGCGTCGACGATGGCATAAAGACCATGGACGACTCGCTCGCCGTGCTAAGCTACTACGAGCAGCTCGGCATACGCGAAGTATGGCTTACGCCGCACATCATGGAGGACATCCCTAACACCACCGATGCCCTGCGGCAGCGGTTTGGCGAACTCACCGAAGCCTACCACGGAACCATCACCCTCCATCTCGCTTCGGAGAATATGCTCGACGCCCTCTTCGAGGAACGGCTCGAGGCCGACGACCTCCTCCCGATAGGACCAAGAGGAGACCATCTGCTCGTAGAGACGTCGTATTTCAACCCGCCAATGGACCTCCACGGGATGCTCGACAAGATGATGCACAAGGGCATACGCCCCATCCTCGCTCATCCCGAGCGATACGTCTACATGGACAAAGCTGAATATCAACGGCTGAAGGAGATGGGCATCATGTTCCAGATAAACATCACTTCGCTCGTCGGGGCCTACGGAAAGGAAGCAAAGGAGAAGGCCGAGATGATGCTGAAGGAGAAATGGGTCGACCTCACAGGTACCGACATCCACAAACTACATGCATTTCAGTATGCAGCAAACCAAAAACAACTCTCGGCATCGACGATTAAACAGATTTATGCTCTAACAAACGAGAGAATATAAAAATCATTCTCTCCGATAAAACAACCTTTATGCAACAAAAGAAAGTATACGTCGGCATGAGCGCCGACATGATCCACCCCGGACATCTCAACATCATCAACGAGGCTGCAAAACTCGGTCGCGTCACCGTCGGCGTACTCACCGACGCCGCCATCGCAAGCTACAAACGACTGCCATATCTGACCTACGAACAGCGGGCGCAGATCGTAGCCTCGATAAAAGGCGTAGACGAGGTCATCCCACAGACCACACTCGACTACGTACCAAACCTCCGACAGCTGAAACCCGACTTCGTCGTTCACGGCGACGACTGGAAAGAAGGTGTGCAGAAACAGACGCGACAGCGCATCATCGAGGCCATGGCCGAATGGGGAGGAAAAGTAATCGACATCCCCTACACGAAGGGAATATCATCGACAGCCATGAACCAGAGGCTGAAGGAAATCGGCACCACGCCAGAGGTGCGACTGAAACGCCTGCGCCGACTCATCGGGGCAAAGAAAATCGTACGCATCTGTGAGTCGCACAGCGGACTGACAGGTCTCATCATCGAGAACACCAGTGTTGTGGTGAACGGCATGAAACACGAGTTCGACGGAATGTGGGCCAGCTCGCTCACCGACAGCACAGCGAAAGGTAAGCCCGACATCGAGGCCGTAGACCTCACAACCCGTCTGCACGACCTGAACGATGCCCTCGAGGTGACAACAAAGCCCGTGATTTTCGACGGCGACACAGGCGGACGCACAGAGCACTTCGTGTTCACCGTACGCACCCTGGAGCGGCTGGGCATCTCGGCAGTCATCATCGAAGATAAGACAGGACTGAAGAAAAACTCACTCTTCGGAACCGATGCCATACAGACACAGGACTCGGTTGACAACTTCTGCAACAAAATTCGCTCGGGCAAACAAGCGCAGATCACCGAAGACTTCATGATCATCGCCCGCTGCGAGAGTCTGATTGCAGGCAATACAGTCGACGACGCTCTCGAGCGCTGCTTCGCCTACGTAGAGGCGGGAGCTGATGGCATAATGATCCATTCAAAAGACAAGAGCGGCGACGACATAAAGGAGTTCTGCCAGCGCTTCCGCGAGAAGAATAAGACTACACCGCTCGTTGCCGTACCCACCACCTACAACCAGTTCACCGAAGACGAACTCGCATCGTGGGGAATCAACGTCGTCATCTACGCCAACCACCTGCTGCGTGCCGCCTATCCGGCAATGGTCAACTGCGCAAAGAGCATCCTCTCCCACGGCCGTGCCCTCGAAGCTTCGCGCGACTACTGCATGAGCGTGAAAGAGATTCTCGAACTCATCCCAGGCACAAGATAAATTCCCTCACTGAAGTTTAGTTGAGTGCTCAACTTATTAGGTCGAAAGTTTTTTAGGTTGTGAGGTGAACATCGTCCTTCGTCCCTTCGTTAATCCGTTAATTCGTTAATCCGTCCTCATGTTATCACCAAAATATTTCATCGACACACTGAAATCCTTCGGCATCGATTTCTTCGCCGGGGTACCTGACTCGCTGTTGAAGAACATCTGTGCCTACATCGCCGACAACCTCGACGAACGTCACAACATCATTACCGCCAACGAAGGCGGTGCCATCGGACTCGCAGCCGGATATCATCTCGCCACAGGTAAGATTCCCGTGGTCTACATGCAGAACTCCGGCGAGGGGAATATCATCAATCCCCTGGCATCGCTTACCGACCCCGAAGTCTACAACATCCCCGTGCTGCTCCTGATTGGTTGGCGCGGAGAACCCGGTGTTCACGACGAGCCTCAACACATAAAGCAAGGCAAAGTGACGCTACCGCTCCTCGACACCATGGGCATCAAGTATCAGATCCTCTCCAAGGACGAACCTGAAGCCGCTGCACAGATAAAGACGGCAGTAGACCACATGACAGCCACAAACGAAGTCTGCGCCCTCATCGTTGAAAAGAACACATTCGACAGCTACACTCTCAACTCTCAACCCTCAGCTCTCAACTTTCCCCTTTCTCGCGAAGAAGCCATCCAGACCGTCGCCGCCGCCATTGGCGAGAAAGACTGCATCGTGAGCACAACGGGCATGATTAGCCGCGAACTGTTTGAATACCGCACACAGATGAAACAAGGCCACGAGCGCGACTTCCTCACCGTCGGATCCATGGGCCACGCTTCGCAGATAGCACTCGGCATCGCACTCGAACGTCCCGACCGCCGCGTGTGGTGCTTCGACGGCGACGGAGCAACAATCATGCACATGGGAGGAATGGCAATAGTAGCTTCCAAACACCCAGCGAACTACATCCACGTAGTCTTCAACAACGGTGCACACGACAGCGTAGGCGGACAACCAACGGTTGGTCTCGACATCGACCTCCCGGCCATTGCCCGCGCCGTAGGCTACGCAACAGCCTACAGCGTCTCTACAAAAGAAGAATTGGAAAAACAACTCTCAACTCTCACCACAAAACTCAAAACTCAAAACCAAAAACACTCAACTCCCTCCGGTCCTATTCTTCTTGAAGTAAAAGTAAAGAAAGGCAATCGCAAAGACCTCGGTCGCCCAACGACAACCCCAATACAAAACAAAGAAGCTCTGATGGAATTTCTTTCTGAATAACGACTATGCACAAGATTATCAACGGAATAGAAAGCCTCACACGCATCCTGAAAGAAATCGGATGCCAAAGACTCTTCCTCGTCATAGACAGTTCGTATCCGTTCCTTAACATCAAGGAAACAATTGAATCCCTGGATGTTAAAGAAAAAGTGAAATTCAGCGACTTCACCCCCAACCCTCTCTACGAACAGGTCTGCAAAGGCATCGAACTGCTAAAATCCTCCCACTGTGATACCATTCTCGCAATAGGAGGCGGTAGCGCTATCGACGTGGCAAAGTGCATCAAACTCGCTATGCTTGCCGAAGAAGGTCGTGCAGCCATCATTCCTCCCCTCGTATCTCAGCGTCTCCCCATCGATGGCACAAAGATACCGTTCATCGCCATCCCCACCACAGCAGGCACAGGCAGCGAGTCCACCCACAATGCCGTGATGTACTATGAGGGAGCAAAGCAGACCGTCACCAACGATGGAATCCTCCCCGGCTACGCCATTCTGGAACCATCCGTACTGAAGACGCTCCCACTCTATCAGAAGAAATGCACAATGATGGATGCCCTCTGCCAGGGAATAGAATCGTGGTGGAGTATCAACAGCACCGACGAAAGTAAAGTATACTCAAGGAAAGCAGTTGAACTCATCACAACAAACTGGCGGAAATACATCTTCGAAAACGACGACGATGCCGCAACACAAATAATGCTCGCAGCCAACTACGGCGGTCGTGCCATCAACATCACCCAGACCACCGCGCCACACGCATTCAGCTATAAAATCACATCTCTCTATGGTCTTCCCCATGGTCATGCCGTTGCCGTTTGCCTGCCCGTCATCTGGGAATATATGCTCGCCCATCCCGACGAATGCATCGACCCCAGAGGCCGCAACTATCTCATGCAGACATTCACCGACATTTCAACAACGATGGGAGCACATGACATCACAACAGCCATCCGCTCATTCCGGCAGATGATGACCGACTTGTCGCTCGCTAACCCCAGCAGCACCAACCGCGAAGAAGAAATCCACACCCTCGCCACCTCCGTAAACCCAATCCGCCTGCGCAACAACCCCGTCTCCCTCTCCCACCCTATTATCCACACTCTCTACGAGCAAATCGTACATAAAATATAATATCCCAAAAAACGAAAATAGTATTTTTGCCTACAAAAACGTTTTCGCAGATTTCGTAATTTTAGCTTATTTTCGGAATAAAATTAAAACACAATTTTTGCCTACAAAAACGTTTTCGCAGATTTCGTAATTTTAGCTTACTTTCGGAATAAAAATAAAAAAATGACCAATTTATCAGAGAAAGAACATGAGGCCCAGATGAACGACATGCGCTCGTTCGACGAACAAATGCCATCTGTAGGAATCTTCTGGTACGATTTTGAAGAACACACACTCTTTGGAGTCAGAAAAAAAGAACTTACACCTCGCGAAGTGGAATCTACAAAAACATTTTCGTAGATTTCGTATTTTTAGAATCTTTTCGGAATACAAAGAATCCAAAGGCAGTACACGATGATAATATATAAAGAAGAATCAGCTAATATTGTCGGTGCCATCTTCGAGGTACATAAGCGACTAGGAGTAGGCCTGCTTGAAAAAGTCTATCAAGAAGCATTAGAGATAGAATTGAAAATACGTAACATTCCTTTCGAACGCGAAAAGCGCTATGATGTTTATTATAGAAATCAAAAACTCAACACCAATTACATTGCCGACTTCGTATGTTATGATAAAATAATAGTCGAGCTGAAAGCAGTAAGTGAATTAACAGAAGCCCATAAAGCCCAGATTCGCAATTACCTAACAATCACTGGATATGAGTTGGGTATCTTGTGCAACTTCAATGAACTTTATATGCAACCTGTTAGAATCCTAAACACAAATCTACTCTAAAAATTACGAAATACCTATGTTTTAAAATATTTTCGCAGATTTCGTGTTTTTAGCTTATTTTCGGAATAAAATTAAATACGATTTTTGCCTACAAAAACATTTTCGCAGATTTCGTATTTTTAGCTTATTTTCGGAATAAAATTAAAACACAATTTTTACCTACAAAAATATTTTCGCAGATTTCGTATTTTTAGCATCTTTTCGGAATAAAATTAAATACAATTTTTGTCTACTATCGGAATATAAGACATAAGCTTATGAAAATATCAGTAGCTGGTACAGGATACGTTGGAATGAGCATTGCCACACTGCTGGCACAGCACAACGAAGTGACATGCGTCGATGTGGTGCCAGAGCGTGTCGACTTGGTAAATAACAAGAAATCACCCATTAAGGATGACTATATCGAAGACTATCTTGCCAATAAGCAACTAAATCTCAAGGCTACACTCGATCAAGACGCAGGCTACCGTGATGCAGACTTCGTAGTAATAGCAGCACCTACGAACTACGACCCCAAGAAGAACTTCTTCGACACATCCGCCGTGGAAGCAGTTATCGACGCCGTACTGAAAGTGAACCCCAACGCCGTGATCGTAATCAAGAGCACCATCCCTGTAGGTTACTCACGAAGCTTGTATGTCAAGTATGCCTCTCAAGGTATTAAGAAATTCCACCTTCTCTTCTCACCAGAGTTTCTCCGCGAAAGCAAAGCCCTCTACGACAACCTCTATCCCAGCCGTATTATCGTGGGCATACCAAAGATCATGGGTAAGGAGTACAAGGAAGAAGACGATGCAATAAATAAACTCACCGACATCGACTGGCTCACAGAAAAAGCCCGCATCTTCGCCTCCCTTCTCCTCGAAGGCGCCATCGGCCCTTCTAAGGACTCTCAACAGTCAACTGACTCTAAACTCTCAACTCTAAACTCTCAACTCGACAAGGGCATCCCTTGTCTCTTCATGGGAACAAAAGAAGCCGAGGCAGTGAAGCTTTTTGCCAATACATATCTGGCCCTTCGCGTCAGCTACTTCAACGAGCTCGACACCTACGCAGAAATAAAAGGGCTGGACACAAAAGCCATCATCGAAGGCGTCGGTCTCGATCCCCGTATCGGCACACACTACAACAACCCCAGCTTCGGCTACGGCGGATACTGCTTGCCTAAAGACACAAAGCAACTCCTCGCTAACTACGACAATGTTCCCGAAGACCTCATCCGTGCCATTGTAGAAAGCAATCGTACCCGTAAGGACTACATCGCTGATGCTATCCTCAAACGTGCTGGCTACTACGATGCCAATAGCCGTTTCGATGCCGAAAAGGAGCAGAAATGTGTCATTGGCGTCTATCGTCTGACGATGAAGTCCAATTCCGACAACTTCCGCCACAGTTCCATACAAGGCATCATGAAACGCATCAAAGCCAAAGGAGCACAGGTGATTATCTACGAGCCCACTCTCGAAGACGGAAGTACATTCTTTGGCTCCGAAGTCGTGAACGACCTTGCAACATTTAAACGCCGCAGCCAGGCAATCGTCGCCAACCGCTACGACCCCAGCCTCGACGACGTGAAAGAAAAAGTCTACACAAGAGACATCTTCAAGAGAGACTGAACATGAAAGGAATAGTTCTCGCCGGAGGCTCCGGCACGCGGCTTTACCCGATTACCAAGGGTGTTAGCAAACAACTGTTGCCCATCTACGACAAGCCAATGGTGTATTACCCCATCAGTGCGCTGATGCTGGCAGAATAAACGAAATAAACAATACCAATTAATCCAAGCACAGAAGATGCAGGGATTTTCCTTAGATTCTCCTTTGGTGTTCCTTGGGTCCTCCTTGGATGTCGTTGCGGTTCGACCGGCTCACCAACCAGCGGGTCAGAGGGTCTGACCCCTTGACCCGTGGAGAAGATGCGCAAGCGGAATGGTGACATGAACCTGTCCCCTGTCACACGGATGATGAAGTCCAGTGCTTAGAAAACGATAATGAGAAGCCATATTTGCGACTTTCAGATGATCAGGTATGACAAGAGATTATAAAGATAGCCGGGGTGAGCAACTCCAGCAGTTTTCAAGAATTAGATAAGGAAAAACAACGAGAGACATTACGTGCGCTTTTGGATATGGGATCCTCAGTGAGGCAACTTCAACGACTGACAGGCTTGGGTCGAGGGCTTATCCAGCGCGTATAAGTGGTGACATGAACCTGTCCCCTGTCACCATCCTACAAGGCGATACCGACAGTAGCTCACCCCTGCATGCATTCTGGAGAGAGGTTAATGCGCAT
The DNA here is from genome assembly GCA_017477435.1 of Prevotella sp. Lineage (GTDB taxonomy): Bacteria > Bacteroidota > Bacteroidia > Bacteroidales > Bacteroidaceae > Prevotella. The sequence goes on along the minus strand of JAFUVV010000034.1, from coordinate 6,973 downwards.
AAGAGGTGAGTGGAGAAGTTTACTTTAAGTTTGACGCTAACAAAATAGCATTATGCTTCATGAGAATGACGATGAATATTAGCAATAATAAGATCTCCCTCTATTATGTGTTAAATAACTAAAAATATTGGGGTGATTGGCGCTTTGTAACCTTGATAATTGCTAATTTTGTAACCAACTTGGGCTAATATTCATATTATGAGAGTAACATCTGATAATTATTCGACAGTGGATTTAGATACTCTTCCAATCAACAGTGATTGGGATGGTAGAGATGTATCAGAGAATCTGATGCACCGTATCCATGCATATCCTGCCAAGTTCCCTGCTTTCATTACAACCAAGGCAATTCAATACGCAGAATCAAAAGCCGTTCATGTAGATACGGTGGCAGATATTTTCTGTGGTTGTGGAACCGTGGCTTATGAGACCGTCAAGGCAAAACGTCATTTTTGGGGATGCGATATCAACCCTGTGGCCACGTTGATAGCCCGTACAAAGAGTCGTCATTACGATGACAACTGCTTGGCATCCTACTATGAGGAGATTGTCAAAGACTTTGCTTTGCAGACCTTTGACCCGAGAGATGCGATAGCTAACAATGAGCGAGTAAAATACTGGTTCCCCCAGCAGCAGATAGAAGATTTGAGCAAATTGAAGCAGGCCATAGAGACTGTGGTTGATGATGAAACCTATCGAGAGTTCTTCCTTTGTGCCTTCTCTAACATACTAAAGCCCTGTTCTCGCTGGCTTACAAAATCCATCAAGCCGCAGGTTGACCCGAAAAAAAAGCCACACGATGTGCTATCTGCTTTCAGCACTCAAGTGAAAATGATGCAAAAAGCCAATCAGGTAAACGAGATAGATGGTGGTTTGGCTGAAATTGAAACTACTAACTGCTTGTCAAAGGCTGTAGAGCATTCATTTGTGGATTTGTTAGTCACAAGTCCCCCATACGTCACGTCCTACGAGTATGCTGACCTGCACCAACTTTCCACCCTATGGTTAGGCTATACCGATGATTATCGCACCTTTCGGGATGGAACAATCGGTAGTTTGCATGGAGAGAACCATTTGCCAGAGCATTTAAAGCATTTGAACCACACGGGACAGGACATTGTATTCAAGCTTTATACGATAGATAAGTCAAAGTGCCGCTCCGTATCACAATACTATATAGATATGCAGGACGCGGTCAAGAAAGTATATGAATTGATTAGACCTGGTGGAGCCACTTTGTTTGTGATAGGCAATACAGAGTACAAAGGAGTTAAGATAGACAATGCCCGCCATTTGATAGAGTCTCTATTGGATGAAGGATTCGAAGATGTGGAAGTTGAGCGTCGCAAGATTTCCAATAAGATACTGACCCCTTACCGTGATTCGGTTGGTAAGTTTACGACTGATAAGAACAGCAGGAAAATTTATTCCGAGGAGTTTATCATTTTTGCAAAGAAACCGCTATGTCAGAACAATTAAAGATACGTCCATACGCTCGTCTACTCACGATGCTTGGTGACCAGCTCATCAAGAATGAGCAGATTGCTGTTACTGAGTTGATGAAGAACTCCTACGATGCTGATGCAGACTGGGTTAAGGTAACGTTTGTGGGGTTTGGAGATAATTGGAAAGTCCTTCCAGAATCCAAAATTGTAATCGAAGATAATGGAATAGGAATGACCAAAGACGTTATTTCTGAATCATGGATGAATCCTGCAACTCCAAATAAAGTAGAGCGTGAGAGAACTGCCAAAAAACAAAGGATTATACAAGGTGAAAAAGGTATTGGCCGTTATGCGATGCTAAAGTTGGGCAGGAAGGTGGAATTGATCACTCGCTCCGAAAACAAGAAAGAACAAAATGTTGAGTATTCTGTTAGTTTGGATTTGAGTGATTATGATGACAATTTCTTCGTAGACGGCAAGGACGGCAAGGAGGGCCTTTTTCTCGACACCTTGCAATTTGAATTAATATCCACTTCCCCAAGCGTATTTGTGGGAAATGATGTTGTTGTGAACAATATTCTATTTGAGGGTACCAAGAATACTCATGGAACAAGAATAGAGATAAGTAAATTACGTGGTAAGTGGTCGCAAAGGAAGGTAGAAGATGTCAAAGAAAGCATATTAAGATTTGGTAGTCTTTTTGATGAGATAATACTTGGTGAATCATCTCGCGATAAGAGTTCTGCTGGTGAGAATATGACAGTGGGGCTGTATCGAGATGACGAAAATATTACAGGTGATGACAAAACGGAACAAACCTTTCTCGGAAATCTGTTTGACACTAAGACCGTTATTAGGATTACAGAGGGACGTTATTATTCCGATTTACAAGAGATATGTTTTAAAGAAAACGACTGTCCTAAGACTCTTAGTGTCACAGGCGCAGATTTTCGTGGCCAACGCATTTATAAGAAACACTTTGGTGAAGGGGATAAAGTGCGTGCCGTTTCAGACTTTGGAGATTTCGAATTCGATTTTTATATATTCGATTTCAATGCAAAGGATACGAAATATGCTTTATCTGAAGAAGCCAAAAAGATAATTAGAGAGCATAGAATTTATCTACTTCGTGATGGAATTCGTGTACTACCATATGGCGATTCCACAGATGATTGGCTGCAGATAGACATCAGTCGAGGTACAATTAGCGCAGGTAGTTTTTTCAGTAACGACCAGATTGTAGGTCGCGTCAAGATAACAAAGACAGGCAATCCGCACTTGAAGGACAAAACAAATCGTGAAGGTTTGATTGATGATGAGGATTACACAAGTGACTTTATTTGTATTATTCAGTCTTTCCTTTCTTATCTTCGCACGCAGAGTTATAAAATCTATTTAGAGAAAGAAAAGAAGCAAAAGGACATTGATGTAGTCAAGGCCAGGCGCGTGGAGAAAGAGATTAATGACCTGAAAGATTATTTCAAAGAGAATAGAAAGGCCAAGGAACTACTTGGTCAACTCGAAAAGACATATAAAGTTGAACGCAAATACCTTTTAGAAAGAGCTCAACGGACAGAGGCCTTAGCAGCTGTGGGTCTTTCAGTAGAGACAGCCAGTCATGATATAATGTTGATGTACGGAAGAGGGATAGACACACTCTCAAGACTATTGAAAGCAAGCCAATCCCCCGAATTTGATTGCCATTCAGCATTTGACGAACTCACAAAGCTATATGGAATGTTTATCTATGTGAAAAACCAACTGTCTGACATGCAAAAGCTTTTTGTTTCGTCCAAACAGTCGCGGAAGAATATCCGAGTAAAGGATATGCTTGACAAGGTGATAAGCATTTATAATAATAGTCTAAAAGATAATTCAATAAGAATTAATGTATCAGAAATAGGCTCACCTCTTATTGCAAGGTGTACAATGGCGGAGGTTTTACAGGTGCTTATTAATCTGATTGACAATTCAATTTACTGGCTTAATACTATAGACAGAGAGGACAAAACTATTCTCGTAACACTTGATGGGAATTCTACTCAGATGATTTTCTCAGACAACGGGCCAGGGGTTAGAGACGATGATAAGGCTTATATATTTGAACCATTTTTTTCTGGTAAAGGTTCAGAAGGTAGAGGTTTAGGTTTGTATATTATTAGGAGCATATTGAGTAACAATGATTATTCTATACATCTTGCAGATATTCATCAAGAAAAGAAACTGAGCGGAGCAAACTTCGTGGTATCATTTATGAAAGACAGTGAGGATGGATATTAAGAAATTATTTTCAGGAGTTGGTGTTGTTATAGATGACATGCTTGATGATGTCGAGGTTAACGACAAGATACTTGATATCGTTTCTTCCTTGGAAGAAGCGAAAATGCCCCTGGTAAAGTATAAGAGCCTTCCAGATTATGCAACAGTATGTAACCTTAGGGAAGTTAGTTTTATTCTGCTTGATTGGCAGCTATACAGGACACTGAGTATTATAGATGGGCAGGTTGTAACGTTGAAAGTTGCAGATAATGTAATTATCAACAATAATAGAGCCAACACATCATTTGTAAGAAAACTGTTGTCAGAAACGTCTGTTCCTATTTTTATCTTTAGCAACAAAGACGATGTAAAGGATAGTTTGATAGACAATGGCATTTCCGAAAGAAAGCTGAACAGTTCTCCGGTTTTCATAAAGAAAAAAGAAGAACTGTTCAATGAGGCAGGGACTTTCAGGTTGTTTGAAGAACTTGAAGAATGGGTAAGAAGTAAATCTGCCGTATATGTCCTTAAAGAGTGGTTATTAGCCTTCAATACAGCGAAGGAAGGCCTTCTGAATGACTTTTCTCAAGGTTCCCAATATTGGCCAGGCATAATTTGGGATAGTGCGAATGCTGATAGCGTAAATGCCGCAGATGAAGTTTCCTCTTTGATGATGCAAAATATTGCGTCAAGGATGACTCCTGTTGAATTTGATGCCGCTATTATAAAAAGTAATACTGATGATGCTGACAAAGAAGCATTGTTGAAGGTTTTACAGGCTCAAAGATACATGAGGGTTGAGAATGACGCAATGGCTGTTGTAGGAGATGTATATGTGTTTGAACCGGACAAGGTCGACGGCCAAGGTATGCATAGTAATCCTGATAACAAAGAAATTGCAATTAACATTAGGCCTACTTGTGACTGCGTATTCAGGGAGGGTGCACCCTCATATATTTATTTGATTTATGGCAGAAAGCTAACAGAAGGTGCCCAAAAAGATAAATTTCTTAGTAAGTATCATAAATTTGAGGAACTTGATGTTGAGGCTATAGTTGGGCCTATAGTTGATAACTCATACTATTCTTTTAAGTTTAAAGATATAGAGATCGTTGATTTTAGGTCTTATAAGCATCTTAGGCAAGGACGGGTCGTGGAACCGTTTATTTCTCATATAACTGAAAGATACTCTCTTTATATCCAGCGGCATGCACTGCCAAGCTTGCCCGAGTCTGCAGTTTGTGTTAAAGTGCCGGGTGAAAAACTAAAAGATGTGCAAATAAAAGCGTTACAAGAAGAAAACGAGCAATTAAAAAATGCTATCTCTAATTTGAAAGATAATAGAGATATAATTGAGCGAAAAAGGAAGTCTCTTAATGTTAGAGTGAAGTGCAAGAGCCGCAAGAGGAGGTGATTTCTATAATAAACCTATGAATATAATGACACAGGACAATAATATAGTTCGTCAGATTGAGCAGTTTCATTCTGAGTGGTCCAAGATGGATTTGGGCAGTAAGATGGGCTTTCTCATGGGTAGGCAACTCGAGATTAATTCTTGGGCAAATGCACTTGCGAAGAATAAGGCATTCAGAGGATATTTCACACAGGAGGAGATGGTAGCTGTCCGGCAGTTACAGGATGTTCAGAACGAACTGGACCGCCACAAGGCCGATGTGAACCGAGACTTGTACAATGAGATATCAAAAGTTCTGATAAAAGTAATCTTTAATATTTAGATAGACACAGTCCGGCGCGACACCCGTCCCGAAGGGGACAGTGAACAAGAGGCCGCGCAAGTCAACGACCCCGAATACCGCAAGGCCGTGAAACGCTTCCTGAACAAGTTCATCAAATGCACCTACCAGTACGAGAAGAACCTCAAGGAAGACCCCCGCTTCCACACCCGCTACTACCAGCTGTACGTGGACGACATCATCCCCCTGATGGAACGCTACGGCATCCTCCTCTCCGGCTACATCAACGACACCCACACCTACGTCCTCGGCCCCGACGGCAAGTTCGGCTACGGTGGCAAGTGCTTCCCCAAGGATGTCAACGCCTTCGCCAAGATGACCGAAGGTACACCCCTCGGCACCCTGCTGGAGCACCTGCACGAGCTGAATGTGCATTTCAGGGGAGTGGAGGAGCATATTTGATACGCGAAGCGCAGTTCAAGAGTTCAAGGAAAATTCGATAGTATAGGCTGATGACTGCGGACGAGATAGCCAAACTTCCTACCCTGCTGGATATTGTCAATCATTATCTGGAAGGGGAGCGACGGATAGAGGAGATGCATGAGAACAGCGATTTCAAAGGGCTGTTCCCTACGCGGGCATATAAAGGAATGTTTGAACCGATGCGCATGGAGGATGGCACACATATCCTCATGCCGCTTTCTCCTGCGCAACACTCCTACTATCGTGGGGAGAGCAGTTATCATGAGGATTGTCGCCCTTCGCTCTATCGTGAGGGGATGACCGCTGCGGACATCTTTGTGGAGCGCATCAAGCGTTGCGAGATGGAGTTGATGATACGGCAGTACCCTATAACAGCACTTTTTGCCAATAGCATTCAAGCACAGGCACCTGACAAGACTTGGGTACCCATCCCTTTCCGCATCGGTTACGATGGCATGGCTCAGCACTATGGCATCAAGACCGAGTTTATGGATATTACACTCGACCCTTGGACAGCCGCATTCTTTGCTGCCACAAAATACGATGATGCTACCGATACCTATTCCGTTATAGAAGATACCGAGAAATACCCATACGGTGCATTCTATTTGCGTAACGAGATGCCTATGCCAAATCCCGGGCAATCCCGTATAGATGTAGTTGGAATGCAGCCATTGTCGCGGCCAGGCCGCCAGAGTGCATACGTGTTTCGTATGTGCCAAGGAGAGAACTTCAACGATATGGCTCAGAAAGATTTCTTTCGCCATGACGCATCGGTGAATCGCATAGTATTTGAACATGCCAATAGAGGAAACCAACTCTTTCCGAAGGAACTGATAGGCGACCGCATCCAGAAGGAGATAGTAAAGGGAGAAGAATTCTCATGTAAAGCCTTTGAGTTGGCCAAGCGAAGATATTTTTCAACTGTAAGCGATAAAGTACTGAAGGACTATTTGGCAGGTAAACACATTGCGATTAGCACTACAGACAGACAGTGGTTCAATGATGCTGAAAAGAAAGCTGCCATTGAGTATTGGGAAACCTACCAGCAAGAGTTGTTTAGCAAAATACACCTGCGTTGGGCTTATCGTG
>JAFUVV010000033.1 GCA_017477435.1 Prevotella sp. | reverse complement strand
TGACGGTAAGTTCGTATTACCCGTGGCATCCAAAACCCTACGGCACCAAGGCCAAGGGAAAAGAATGCCAACGCTTCTTGTACTACTTCTTCTCTGTTATGTAATCCTATCAAAGAACTCTTTCTTCATTGCGCTCCCCCCGAATTGGGCGAAAGCGAGTGCAAAGGTACACACTTTTTCAGAACCACCAAAATATTTTCAGGAAAAAATTCAAAAAAATTTTCTTCTTGACAAATATCAAGGGAAAAGAGGAGAACTACACCTTATTATATTATAGGAAGACCTAGGAAGGCCTAGGAAAGCCTAGGAGGACCTAGGAAGGCCTAGGAAGGCCTAGGAAGATAGAGGGGATAGAAGCTATAGATATTATAGAAGCTATAGAAGCTATAGAGGCTATAGATATTATAGAAGAGGATTAATACCTGAATGGTTTTCTTCCGGCGGGACGGCAGCGCACCTGGCTCTCGCCTTTACTTTACAGCAGGGATGCGGGCGGGACGCACGCGCTCCCAGTTTTCATTCTTTGTTTTTCGTTTTTCGTTTTTAGCTGTCGCTGATTCTCTTAATGCAATTAAAGTTCTATGACCTCCCCGCGGGGCTGCTTCGGTTAGAACTTTTAAATTGCATCTGCGAGGCTGCTTGCTGATGAGCACAGCGAATAATTCGTTCTTCGTTTTACATGCTTCGTTCTTCGTTTTACGTGCTTCGTTCTTCACTTTTCTTTTCAATCTGCATGCCAGCTGCGCAAGACACATAATGATAGTGGCTAATAAAAGTTTTCTTACATTAAAAGATTTAAGATTTGTTCGTTTTTATCGTACTACGACTTTCTTTCCCTTTACTATGTAGATTGCCGGACTTTGCCTTTTCCCTTTTTGGGGCGCAACAGGACGTCCGAGCAGGTCGTACATCTTTTCTTCGGCAGTGATTTCTATCTCATCAATACCGTCAGACTGGCCGACAGTGAATGTTCCTTTTGTGAATTTTGAACCAACTCGTCTTCCGTCAACAGCCTGCACGCCCCATTCGTATTGTCCATCGGGCAGAGTATATGTAACGGTCGTCACACATCCCAACTTACCGAAGTCTTCGCATTTACGCTTTCCTTCGCGCTCTCCGTCAATATATGCTCTTGGACATCCTAACAGGACTCCGTCGGCATTGCGGAAATACAGTTCGTATGTTGTAGATTGTGGAGCTCCGTCGGCAGGCGTCCAAGAAAGGGTAACCATGTTGCCTTCGACGTATGCGCTTACGTCACGGGGCTCGTTGGGCTGCTCGGTGGCTCGCTCATCGCTGAGGGTTATGCGTGTTGTCCGGCCTGTAGGTTTTCCTTCCAGGAATGTATTGTCCTCACATTTTCCTATATTTACAAGGTCTTTTTTGCCGTCGCCATTCCAATCGACTAGGCAGCTGGCCGCCTCTGATCCTCCTGCCCATCGATACACACGGTTGAATGCTGGGCCTACACCACCAGCATTGTTCTGCCATATATATCCCGTCTGTGTATTCTCATCCGGACACCAGCCCTGATATATAATATCGATGAGTCCGTCGCCATTCCAGTCGTAAGCCTGAGCACAGCCCGAGGTGCTGTTCCAGTTGCGTATGACGAGCCGGTCAAAGTCTTCGTATGGCATTGGTGCGAAGTGTCCTGTGCCATCGTTGAGAACAATAAAGGTGTGGTCCCAATAGTAACTGAAATATCCTCCAGAGCCTTGCAGGAAGATGTCGAGGAATCCGTCGCCGTTGTAATCGGCAATGGCAACACCACCGTCAGAGACCGATGGATTTTGCTTGTCGTTCTCGTTCTCGTTGTACGACTGTGCGAAATATGTGCGTGTGAATCCTGTTCCGCTGCCGTTGTTAAGGTAGACTTCGGTATATCGCTCCCAATCTGCATCATAATTCTGACGGTTCCAGTTGTTGGCAGAGATGAGTATATCGGCAAATCCATCGTTGTTGAAGTCTTGTGCAAACACCATTCCGCAGTCGAAGTTACGCCCGGTGTATGGTTTCCCGTCCACCTTATCTCGCTCAGGATCAGTGATTCCACTGTCGAAATATATGGGTTTTAGTTTTATTACATTCCCTGTTACACCTTGGTTTAAGAGCACTGCTGTGGGCGACGTCTGATGTCCGATGGCCACGATGTCCATTAGTCCGTCGTTGTTGAAGTCGGCAATATCGCCTGCGAGGACGCCAGCCAGGGTGGAGAAGTGAGAGGTGTAGTTGCTGGGAAGCCCTTCGCGAGGTGATACAAACCTTACTCCCATCTTTGTGAATGTGCCGTCGCCATTTCCGCGGTAAATACCGTCAGATGTGTTTCCTGTCTGTTCGAAGATGACGATGTCCATATTGCCATCGCCATCGATGTCGCAAGGCGATAACGATGGTCGGTCGCCGATGACAAACGGAGATGTCTTTTCGTGCCAGATGCCCCCCTCGTCTGGTTCGAGGATCACACTGTAGCGTGGTGTCTCAGTACCATATTTAAACCACCCGCTGATGAGCAGTTGCTGCTGTCCGTCGTTCTTCATATCGAGAGGTATGAGGTTTCCATACTGGTATCCCCAATCGTTAGTGACGACCGACGGATTAAGTGTGACGCTCTTATGATAATTGTCGTAGTCTTCATTATGCAGCCATACCATCATTTTGCCTGCCGAACGGTTATCCCATGCATAGTATGGAATCATTCGCAAAGCCTTCCCATTGGTGGTCGCGGTGATGCGATGTATTCCACCGAGCATGCTCACTTTCCCCTCTTCGAAAGTTGTCTCCGGCGTTGTCTGGAAACTGTTGAAGATTGCCGAAGAGTTGTCTGCCATCTCTGCGCAGTACACCAGTGGTCCGCGCTGGATGGCTCTGCATCCCAAGTCTTCCACTACACGTTCATCGGCCTCTACCATTTCAACAGGCATGTCGAGCGACAGTTCGATGGTTGTCGCTTCGCCAATTGACAGCACTGCATAGCCGTCTTCCATCGATGTCTCTACTTTCTGGCCTCCGACGCTTACGCTGTGGTTCTTACACCAAGCCGGTATGTGCAGTCGCAACTGTTTGCCATTGAGTGGTCGGTCGAGGGATATGCTGACATTTCCGTCCCATGGATAGTCTGTTGTCATCGTCACTTTCACCTCATCCTCGCCTACGGTCACGACGGCCTCGTTGCCGATGTACAGGTTCACCCATAGTGCGTCGTCGCTTGTTCCGTAGATGTAGCTTCCCAGCGAAGGCAGAAATCGCGACAAGTTGCTTGGGCAGCAGGCTGTTCCGAACCAAGCCTGGCGATGATGGTTGCCATCCGACTCCAGGGGATTGACATAGAAAAATCTGTTGCCCGCGAGATTTATGCCCGCGAGCAGTGCATTATAGAGCGAGCGCTCCATGACGTCCACGTATTTTCCTTCGCCTGTGAGGAGGTTCATGCGATGGTTCCAGAGCACCATGCCCACCGAGGCGCACGTCTCACAATAGGCTGTGGCGTTGGGCAGGTCGTAGTCGTGGGTGAATCCTTCGTTTGCTGCCGACGAGCCAATTCCACCGGTCACGTACATATTGCAGTCGACGGTGTTGTGCCATAGCGCGTTGAGGGCAGTCATATAGTCGGCATCATCGATGTATGATGCCACGTCGGCCATGCCACAGAAGAGGTACATGGCGCGCACAGCATGCCCGCCAATCTTCCGCAGGTCTTTCACTGGCATGGAGTCTTGATAGTAGTTCTTGTTCCAGTTGTTGCTGCCGTCTCCTTTTGAGCCATATCCGTGCCCACGCTCTTCCAGCAGCCAGTGGGCGAAGTCGAGGTATTTCTTCTCGCCGGTGGTCTCATAGAGCTTCACCAGTGCGAGTTCTATCTCCTCGTGTCCTGCCACCCAGTGGCGTTTGTCTGGTCCGAAGATTGTCATCATGTGGTCGGCCATCCGTCGGCCCACATCCAGCAGCTTACTCTTGCCACGCGCCTTATAGTAAGCTATTCCTGCTTCTATCAGGTGTCCGGCGCAATACATCTCGTGCTTGTCCATGTCAGTCCATCGCGGATTATCGGTCAATGTGAAATACGTGTTTATGTATCCATCGTCTTGTTGTGCGCCGGCAATGTTGTCCACCCATTCGTCGAGCTTGGCCTCAAGGGCGTCGTCGGGTTTGACCACGAGCGAGTATGCCATGCCTTCCATTGCTTTATATACATCGCTGTCGTCGAAGAAGATGCCGGAGTGACTGCCCGTACCGTTGGCAGCATTGATGAAATTCTGCATGCGTCCGGTCTGGTTTTCTATCTGGTCGATACATACAGGCAACGTCGCAGATGCATGCTTCTCGAGGCGTGGAGCCCAAAACGAGTCGCTGATTGTCACCTGCGAAAAGTCCACCTGATTAACTTTCCGTGCAGGGTTGCCGGTTTCACACCATGACATCAATGGCACAAAGAGTACCAACAGAGTAAGAAGACGTTTTTTCATTGTATTTTTGATTTCGTTGTAACAATTTCCTTGCAAAGATATAAATAAAATATTTATCAACAAAAAAATTCTTTATGGAATGGCAGATGGTATGACATAACCATGCGGGCGTGGCGCCTGCGGCTGGAGGATAGGCACATCGGACGCAGTACATGGCCCGTGTACTCGCAGTACATGGCCTTTGTACTCGCAGTACATGGCTCGTGTACTCGGAGTACATGAGCCATGTACTGCAGCATAACTAAGATAGGGGCAATAGAAAATGGCCTTTAAACCCAAATCGATCATCAGACCAAGGAAAGGGATATCATAGTTTGAAATAACTATCTTTATGCTATAGCTGTCCCTGTTTTGCCATCTTACCGCTTTCATCTTTTTGACGTAGCCCGCTACGCCTTCAAAGATAAAACCGCTTATCTGGCTAAAACAAATGCATCTCTACCATAAAGTCTAATGACCGATTTGGGTTAAAAAAAGATTGTTTTTCTTTTGCATTGTCTCCGATTTGCACTAACTTTGTATCTGAATTTTACAAGGGGGACCCCGTTCCCGTTGTGCAGAGAGAAACGACAACTTAAATCAATATTACTATGTACGGAAAAATGAAAGAACATCTCACGCAGACACTTGCTGAGATTCGTGAGGCAGGCCTCTACAAAGAGGAGCGCCTGATTGAGAGCCCGCAGCGGGCAGCTATCGATGTTGCAGGAAAAGAAGTGCTCAATTTCTGCGCCAACAACTATCTGGGACTGTCGGACAATCCGCGTCTTATCGAGGGTGCCAAGCGCATGATGGGCCGTCGCGGCTTCGGAATGTCGTCGGTGCGCTTCATCTGCGGTACGCAGGACATCCACAAGGAGCTCGAGGCTGCCATCTCCGACTATTTCAAGACCGAGGACACCATCCTCTATGCTGCCTGCTTCGATGCCAACGGCGGCGTGTTCGAACCGCTGTTCACCGACCAGGACGCCATCATCAGCGACGCTCTGAACCACGCCTCTATCATCGACGGCGTGCGTCTGTGCAAGGCAAAGCGCTACCGCTATGCCAACGCCGACATGCAAGACCTGGAGCGATGCCTGCAGGAGGCACAGGAGCAACGCTTCCGCATCATCGTCACCGACGGAGTGTTCTCCATGGACGGCAATGTGGCGCCGATAGATAAGATATGCGATCTGGCCGAGAAATACGACGCTCTCGTGATGGTAGACGAAAGCCATTCGGCAGGTGTCGTGGGAAAGACCGGCCACGGAGTGAGCGAGTTCTTCAACACCTACGGCCGCGTGGATATCTACACCGGCACACTGGGTAAGGCCTTCGGAGGCGCTCTCGGCGGATTCACTACCGGACGGAAAGAGATTATCGACCTGCTGCGCCAGCGCTCACGTCCTTACCTCTTCTCTAACTCATTGGCACCGAGCATCATCGGAGCAAGCCTCGAGGTGTTCAAGATGCTCAAGGAGAGCGACGAGCTGCACGACCGGCTGGTGGAGAACGTAGGCTATTTCCGCGACAAGATGATGGCCGCCGGCTTCGACATCAAGCCCACACAGAGCGCCATCTGCGCAGTGATGCTCTACGACGCAAAGCTCTCGCAGGTGTATGCCGCAAAGATGCAGGAAGAGGGCATCTACGTCACCGGATTCTACTACCCCGTCGTGCCCAAAGAGCAGGCCCGCATACGTGTCCAGATATCAGCAGGCCACACACGCGAACAGCTCGACAAGTGCATCAATGCCTTCATAAAGGTGGGCAAAGAGCTCGGAGTATTGAAATAAAACAAATGTTTTCAATCCAAAGAAATGTCAAGAAAAACTAAACCGACTGTCAAACAAACGCCCACGGTAGAGGTGCCATGGAAGGCCATCCTTTCGTGTCTCTTCGCCGTGGCCGTTTTCCTTTTCTACGTCCTGAAGCAGACCCACCTGATCATATATCAGGAGTGGGGGCAGATGTTCCAGTTCACCAGCGAGTACTTCATCGACCGCATCGCCGTCCCCGGCGGGTTGGCACGCTATCTGGGCGAGTTCTTCACCCAGTTCTATCACACCCCATGGGTCGGCGCAGTCATCATCGCACTGCTGGCAACAGCCGTGCACAGGCTAAGCTGGACTATTGCCCGCCGCGACGGAGCAGGCGACGCAGCGTTCCCGATAAGCTTCGTGCCGGCACTGTTGCTGCTGGCATTCATGAGCTATGCCGACACACTGCTGTCGTATCCCATTGCCATGGCAGCAGCACTCCTGTCGTGCCTGCTCTTCCGGCCGACAAGGAAAAACGCGCTGATACTCCTGCCATACATCGCAGTGTTCTACCATCTCTTCGGCACCACGGCCTACATCGTAGCGCTCTACGAAGCAGCAATGCTCGTGGCAATTGGCATCAGAGAGAAGAAGGCAGCCAGCTGCTGTCTGCTGGCAGCCATGCTGACGGCGTGGACATTTGCAGTCGTTTGGATCTCGACATTCTACACCCCCTACCCCCTTTGGCGTATATTCAAGGGAATCCCCTACCACAGCGTCCCCACCGAAATACCCAGCCTGCAGATCCACTCCATGTGGATCACCTCTGCAGCAATTGCAGCCATGGCACTGTTGCCCCGCTGGAAGATGAAACCAATCATCACGTCGGCCATCACCGTGGCGCTCGTCGCCGTCGGGATGAAGTTGACAGCCGAGAAATACAATACCGACCTCAACTATCTCATCAGCTACGACTCCCTCGTCTACACCGAGCAGTGGGATAAGATACTCACCGACACCGACACGTTCAATCGCTCCTCGTCGATGTCGGTGGCCTGCTGCGACCTCGCACTGGCCATCAGAGGACAACTGGCCGACAATCTCTTCGACTATCCGCAGATGGGTGCAGAAGGCCTGTTCCTCTTCATGCAACGCGACAACCTTTCCTCAAACGTCATCGGCGAGATACTCTTCCGCATTGGAATGGTAAACGAAGCGCAGAGATTCTTCTACGACTCCCAGGAAAGTCTGTTCAACCACAACAAAAGCACACGCCTCACGAAGCGGCTGACAGAAATTGAAATCGTGAACGGACAGTACGACGTGGCACGAAAATACCTGCATCAACTTGCAAAAACCCTTTACTATCGCGGCTGGGCAAACGAGCAACTGCTCCTGCTGGGCAACGAAGATGCCATCAACAACCATCCTCTCTATGGACGGCTGCGCTCACTACGGAGCACAGAAGACTATATCTTCCAGCCGAACAGACTGTTCTACATCCTTGAGTCGCTCTACAAGCAGAACCCCGACAACTTCCTTGCCAACCAATACATGCAAGCAGCCATACCACTCATAAAAAGCAAGAAAAGACCATGAATACACACACCTTGAAAACATTCGCAGCTCTCACTGTCCTACTGCTGCTATTCTCCTGCACCGACAGCCCGAAGAATCCCATCGGAGAGTCGAAACTTCCGGCGATATACCCCGACTACACCGACGTGACCATTCCCGTAGGCATTGCGCCGCTCAACTTCGAAGTGACCGGTGCAGAACGCATCGACGTCACCGTCAGCGGCAAGAGCGGCAAGACGCTGCACGTCAATGGAAAGCGGGCCGACTTCCCGATAGACGACTGGCACAAACTCATAGAAGCCAACAAAGGGCAAAAGCTGACAGTGACGGTCTGCACCCGGGAAAACGGCAAGTGGCACGCCTGGAAAGACTTCAATATCAACGTGAGTCCGCATAAACTCGATGCATGGGGCTTGACCTACCGCCGCATCGCACCCGGCTACGAGATATGGGGACGCATGGGACTATACCAACGGCAACTTGCCAACTTCGACGAGTCGCCAATATTGGAGAACAGTTCGATAGAATCAGGATGCATGAACTGCCACAACAGTTGGCGCACCAATCCCGACCGATTCGTGTTCCACATCCGAGGCAAGCACGGAGCAACGCTGGTACAAACGGAAAACGGCCGCAAATGGCTCAACACCAAGACCGAGGAGACCCTCGGAACGTGTGTGTACCCCTACTGGCACCCGTCGGGACGTTACATCGCCTTCTCCACCAACGACACCAAACAGATATTCCATGCCGTCAACAACGAGCGCATCGAAGTGTTCGACTACGCCAGCGACCTGCAGATCTACGACGTGGAGACTGACGAACTGATACTATCGCCGCTGGTGAAGCAACCCGACTGGATGGAGAGCTATCCAGTGTTCGCCCCCGACGGGAAGACACTCTACTTCTGCACCTCGCGCAAATACGAGGATATCGGCACCGACTATAATAAGATACAATACAACATCTGCTCCATCGCCTTCGATGCCGACCGCGGTGAGTGGGGCGACCACGTCGACACACTCTTCAATGCCGTGCAGATGGGCAAGAGCGCAGTGCACCCCCGTCCCTCCTACGACGGCCGCTATCTGATGTTCACTCTCTGCGACTACGGATGCTTCCCTATCTGGCACAACGAGAGCGAACAATGGCTGATGGACCTGACGACAGGACAATCGCGCCCCATCGACGAAGCCAACAGCCCGCGAGCCGACAGTTATCACAACTGGTCTCTCGATTCCCACTGGTTTGTCTTCACCTCACGGCGCGAGAACGGACTCTTCTCGCTGCTGTATCTCGCATCCATCGACGATGAGGGTCGCGTGAGCAAGCCGTTCCTGTTGCCGCAGAAGAACCCACGAAGATACTACGACCGCCTGATGTTCTCATACAACACCCCCGACTTCACGCTACACAAAGCGAAGCTCGACCGCCGTGCTGCGAGCAGCGAGGTTCTCTCCGACAAGCGCACACCGATGAAAGTGAGGCAAGGATGGAACACGGGAACAGATTAACAGATTATCATATTAACAAATTAACAAAGAGGCAGGAGGCATGCACTCTACACTTTCATTATTACACTCCAGGCTGACAAAGTCCCTCCCCTTTGGGAGGTCAGGTGGAGCATCCATTGCAGCGATCCTGCTGCCGATACTTCTTCTATTTGTTTTCTCACTACCCACTGCGGCAAAAGGCAATGGCAAGCACCTGAAGCTTCGGCTGATGAGCTACAACGTTCGCCATCTCGAAGGCATGGACGGCATTGTGTCGGCCGAGCGGATAGCAGGCGTCATCGCCTCTGCACATCCCGATGCCGTCGCTCTTCAGGAACTCGACAGCGTGAATGGCCGCACGCTCTACGCCGACCAGCTGCGCCAACTCGCCTGGCTGACGGGCATGCATCCCGTGTGGGCAACAGCAATCAGCTTTGCCGGAGGTGGCTACGGTGTGGGGATGCTCACCCGCGAGAAACCCGTAAGCGTTCGTCGCATACCGCTCCCGGGGAGCGAACCGCGCATGCTGCTCATCGTGGAGACGGAGAAGTATGTCTATGCCTGCACTCATCTCGACCTCACCGAGCAGGCTCGACTGGCATCGGTGGAGATAATCAGTCGCGAGGCAGCGAAGAGCGGAAAGCCGTTCTTCATCGCCGGCGACCTCAATGCAGAGCCCGATAGCAAAGTGATCGGCGCTTTCGAGAGCAACTTCCAGATTCTCAACGACACCACAGCGAAAACATTCCCTGCACCGAAACCAACGGAGTGTATAGACTATATAATGGTCAGGAAAGGCATCGGAATAGCGAAAGTGCGCCGCAGCACGGTCGTCGACGACCCTCTCAGTTCCGACCACCGACCGCTCACAGTCGACCTGACAATGCGATGGAAATGATGCCATCAACCTATAGACGCTAACCCTGACTAAATACTAACGATGAAAGAAAAACTCAGAAAATCTGATCCAAGGAAGAATTATTTTTTAAAAACATTCTTCCTCGCCATTCTCATATGTACTAACACATCACATGCCAATGCACAAGAGCGATACGTCGACTACCGCTTTGCTCCGCAGTGGGCCCAGACTACCCCTGCCTTTGCCGACGACAGCTTCAAGACACTGGTCGGCCCACAAGGACAATTGCTCTACAGTTTCGGCAATGGAAAGTTCTTCAACGGCTTCAAGACGGTGGTTCACATGCTGGCAGACGAAAGCCAGAAGTTTGAACCGGCCAAGCTTGTGTCGGCCCGTGTGCCTGCAGTCGTCCTGCCCAGCACGCTGGGTAGGGAGAAGAGTCGCGTAGAACAGTACATCTATTCCAGCGCAAAGGGGGCCGTCGCAGGCACCGAGATGACTCACCCTCTCACCAGCGACAGGGAGGACATCGTACTGACCAAGGTAAGCAACTCGAGTGCCGCAGCCAAGACGATACGCCCCGTGGTGTATGTGAATTCGCAGTTCAAGGTAGAAGCAAAAGGCAACGTGATAACCATCGACTCTACGAAGCACTTCACGATGTCGCGGCCTGCAATACGTGTGAGACAGAACATGACCGACCTGAAGACGAGTGTGGAGCTTGAACCTATCTTCATACCCGCAGGCGGCGAGGTGTGGATAGCCGGCATCTACGACAACGGGCTCGCCTCGGAACTGGCAACACGCATGGAGAAAAGCCCTGAAAGCACATTGCAGGAAATACCCGGAAACTATGCAGCCGTATGCCGATACTGGGAGGAGACAAAGCAGATACCCTATGGACACATCATTGTGCCCGACGCAGAGATACAAAATCTTCTCGATGCTTCAATACGCGGGATATGGCAGGCGCGAGAGATTGTCGACGGTAACATCAGCCTGCAGGTCGGTCCTACATGGTATCGCGGCCTGTGGATAGTCGACGGTGCCTTCCTCTCCGAAGCCACTGCCATGCTCGGCAAGGGCACCGAGGCACGCGCAGGGATAGAGTACAGCCTGTCGTTCCAGCGGGAAGACGGCGGATTCCGCAAACTGCAACCTACGTTCTGGAAAGAGAATGGCCTCATATTGTGGACCTGCGTGCGCCACGCCATGCTCACCCAAGACAAGCAATGGCTTCTGAATCACTGGGAGAACCTCTCGCGCACCATCGACAACACCCATGCCCTGCGCGAACAGACACTGACAAACGAGTTCCCCGAAGACGACGGACTGATACCGCCGGGCTTCATCGACGGAGGGCTGAACGGCGGAGAGAAGGTGCCAGAATACTCCAACACGCTGTGGTCGCTCGCCGGCATGAAGGCAATGATAACGGCAGCCGACTGGCTCGGAAAAAAGAACGACGCAAAGAAATGGCGCAAGGAGTACGACGATTTCTATAGCGTCTTCCGCAAAGCAGCAGCCAGGGACCTGGATGTGGACAGCTTCGGAAACAAATATCTCAACAATATGATGAAGCCCGAGCAGAGGGGTCTGCCGCAACGGGCGCAGTGGACGTTCTGCCAGAGCATTTATCCCGGTCAGGTCTTCGACATCGGCGACTCGATTGCCGTGGGCACTATGCGCATGCTGGAAACCACCCTGCAGGAGGGCATGGTGATGGGCACAGGATGGATCATCGACGGCATATGGAACTATTTTGCCAGCTTCTACGGCCATGCCTGGCTGTGGAGCGGCGAGGGAGGCAAGGCAGCCGACGCACTATATGCCTTTGCCAACCATGCCTCGACGATGTACAACTGGCGCGAGGAGCACAATCCGCGCGACATGCAAGCCAATAATGTCGGCGACATGCCGCACAACTGGGCCAGCGCAGAGTTCATCCGACTGGCCTGCCACCTGCTCGAACTCGACAGGGGAACAGAACTCCATCTGCTCGAAGGACTGCCGCAGGAGTGGCTCGGAGCAGGGATGCAGACATCGCTCCGCGAGATAGAGACACCATTCGGGCCGCTGACTATGACTCTCAACGTCGACGAGAGCGGACAGTGGGCCGACCTCACAGTAGAACCACTGCTCGACAACTGTACAGCCATCGTAGTGCATACAGGCCAATGGGGACAGGCAGACGGAAAGAGCATCATCAAGCTGAAACCCCGCCGACAAAACAAGTTGAGGATAAAGATAAACCGTGACGGCAGCACCATGAACGACTGACGACGACAGTACAAAGGTCTTGTACTCCGAGTACATGGGCTTTGTACTCGGAGTACATGGTTCAGATACTGCAAGTACATGGCCCATGTACTGCCGGCGAAGAATTCTTCGGGACAAGCCATCCACACCTTATTATATATATAGAAACAGATAACTCAAAACCATCATACCGCTATCATGAAGAAAACATTGCTCATACTGCTGGCTCTCGTGCTCTCCCTGTCGGCATCGGCCTATCGCAGGCAAATGACAGAGAAGGAGGCATGGCAGTGGCACAAGCGCGTAGGGGTGATAAAAGGATTTAATCAACCCGAGCCTGCCTACACCGGGCAGACAAACCTGCAGATAATGAAACGTGCGAAACAGCTGGGATTCAACAGCGTAAGATTTTGGATTCCCGGCCGCAACGCCGAAGAGGCAATCGCCGGGCTGAAGGCAATGATCGCCGACGCCCGGGAGTGCGGGATGACAGTGTCGCCCGTGGTGAGAAACATCCACGACTGGTTCTACGAGCACTACAACCGCGGCGAGGAGCAGCCTCTGGAGCAGTATGAGAAGTTCATCAAGCGCCTCGTCGGCGCCTTCCGCGGCGAGGAGCGCATCGTGATGTGGGACGTGTGGAACGAGCCCGACGTGTGGGACGACGACCGCACACGCCTGGAGATGGACATCATCATCCGGATAGCCGACTGGTGCCATGAAGCCGACGCCACACAGCCAATCACCTCGAGCATCTTCTGGGACACGACAGACAAAAGTCCCATTGAGCACGAGTGGCGCCGAAAGGCCGAGAGCAAGATGGACTTGCACAACTTCCACTCCTATGAACTGGCCCGCTCGCAGCCCGACAACGGCGAAGACCTCATACGGCAGCTCCAGGAGATAGGCAACCGCCCGCTGGTATGCACCGAAATACTCACCCGCACAAACGGCTCGGGCATGGCACGGTCGCTCGCAGTGCTGACAAGATATGGCGCCCACTTCTATTCCTGGGGACTCTATGCCAACGACAGCAACTGGGACATACGCTGGCACACGTCGGCCTACGACCCCTACGACCCGATGTTCCACAACGTGCTCTATGCCGACGGCGACGTGATCGACTCCCGCGACATAGAGGCACTGCAAGGCTATCACTTCGCAGCAAAGGGAGAGAACGCCGATCCCGGGCGCCCAACGACCGACCGATGGTCGGGAAACAGGGCATGGCAGTGGATGGTGAGCGGACCGATAAAAGGGAAAAACACCGATGGAATGGACGATTTTTCACATCTCGAAGGCTACAATGCCGTGAGAGTGAAACTATCATTCGAGGCATGGCAATCAGACAGAGACAGTTATCTTGCCACCGTCGACGCAATGCTCTCGCAGGCAGCAGAAAAAGGAATGACGGTGGTACCGACACTACTGACCGACGAAGACATCAGTGCCGACAGCAAGCAACTGACCAACTACGTGGCCGACGTGATTCACCAGTTCTACGCCGACGGACGGATAAAAGCGTGGGAACTGTATCATCTCCCCGGCCGCGACACCGACGACACGAAACTTCTCACCACACTCATCGACGACATCTTCACCGCCGCACGAAGCGAATACCCCAATCAGCCGATGTTCGTCACACCAGCAGTCGACGTCAGCCCGTTTGCGCCCGACTTCGACTATCGCAATGCTCTCACACATGGCAACCACGACGGCTGGAACCGACTGCGCTTCAGCGGAGGAAGCACGTCGGAACTGGTCTACAAAATATGGTCGCTCAGCGACATCACTGCCTTCGCCACGTCGCAACCGGCAGCAGAGGTGGGATGGATCGCGAGCGTAGCATTCAGATTCGGACGACCAATATTCTGCACCGAATGGGAAGCACCGACCGACGAAGACATCGACGCCACGCTCGAAAGATTTGCACTGAGCCACGTATTCTGGTTTGCAACGACCGACATCGAAAGCCAGAAAGCCAGCAAATTCCACTTCGAACAAATCGTGACACAACGCAAGCGATAGACATAAGTACATGAAAAAAAGACATGAGTACATGTTTTCCAAACAAACATTTTGTATTTTTGCAGCCAGAAAAGTTAACCCTAAACGACAAACAAACATGAAGAAAAGTCTTATTTCAATAGTTTTCATCGCAGCTTTTGCCGCCGCAGCAATGGCGCAGACAAGCCAGTTGCCTTTCGCCGACCCATTTGTACTCCTCGACGACGGCGTCTATTATTCCTACGGCACACGCTCGGCAAACGGAATAGAAGTGTACAGCTCCACCGACCTGAAGACATGGAAGCACGGCGGACTGGCCCTCAGCAAAAACAACACCAACGAGACACAATGGTTCTGGGCACCGGAAGTATACCATCTGGGCGATAAGTACTACATGTACTATTCAGCCAACGAGCATCTCTACGTCGCACTGGCCGATTCGCCCAAAGGACCGTTCATCCAGCACGGACCGATGATGATGTGGAACACACTCGCATCGGAGAAGTGCATCGACTCATCGGTATTCTTCGACGACGACGGCAAGGCCTGGATGTTCTTCGTGCGCTTCAACGACGGCAACTGCATATGGCAGGTGCAACTCGAAGACGACTATGCAACGCCAATACCGTCGACACTGAAGAAATGTATCAACGTGACCGACGCATGGGAAAACATCTGGCCACGCGTGACAGAAGGGCCAAACGTGGTGAAACACAACGGCGTCTACTATCTCACATACTCCGCAAACAGCTACGAGAGCCAAGACTACGCCGTGGGATATGCAACCGCCACAAGCATCAACGGGCCCTGGACGAAATACTCGGGCAACCCAATCCTGAAAAGATACGGAGGTCTCGTCGGTACAGGGCATCACACCCTCTTCCGAGATAAAGAAGACAACCTGAAGATTGCCTTCCATGCCCACAACTCCACAACCTCCATCCATCCCCGACGCACCTACATCGCCGACATGGAGTTCTCATCCGACGGCGTACTCAGCGTGGTCGACGGCACTATGATCGTCCCCAAAAGCGACTATCCCAACGGCGGAAACGACCAGATCACGTCGCTCAGCGTAGACTGGAACGTGACCTATCTGCCAAGTGCACGCTCCGGAGTACAGTATGACATAAAATATACGAAGACCAACCCTACCGCCACCGACGACTGGAAAAAACTCGAGTTCGACGATTCGAAATGGACTGCCTCGCGCGGCCCGATCGGCAACACAGGATTCGGAGTCTACCAAGGCACGGCACCCCTCGGAACATCCTTCTCCGACGTGAACGACGGAATCTATAATGTGTGGTTCCGGAGAACATTCGAACTCGATGAAGACATCTCCGACAGAGACATCTGGCTGGCCTGCGGACACGACGATGAAGGGGCTATCTATCTCGACGGCGTGCCCCTGATAGTATGGGGCAACGAGTGGAACTACATACATTACTTCAAACTGTCGCCAGAACAGGCCGCCTTGCTGACCAAGGGAAAGCACGTCCTGGCCGTGTGGGCGAAGAATAACACCGGAGGATTCTACTACGACGTAGGATTCTACGGCAAAACCGGCGACACTCCAACGACCCTCCCGACAGCAGAAGCCACAGCCGACATGGCATCATGGGCAGAATTCCCACTTGAGAAGAAAATCGGTGTCTACCAGACTCCTCTCACCATGAAGCCGTGGCTCGACAGAGATCTGCCCAAGCTCGGTGAGCTGGACACACGGTCGATGAGATATGAAATAGCATGGGGCAAGGACAGCTACTACGGACAGCCCGCCGTGACAGGAACTGCCGAAGCACCCGAATACGACTTCGAAGGCCTCGACTACTTCTTCGACAACTTGAAGCCACATTGCAGTTCGATGATCTTCTCGCACGGATATTCGCCGACAATCATCAACCCGGGCGACTGGCAGATGCCTCCCACCAACTACGACACGTGGGGAGAGATAAACAAAACCTTTGCAGCTCACTGGAAAGAAAAGGGCTACGACAACAGATATATAGAGGTATGGAACGAGCCCGACCTCACAAATATATTCTTCAAAGGAACGATAGACGATTATCTGAAAATCTATGAATATGCTTCCAAGGCTATCAGAGAAGCCGATAACGACGTGAAAATCGGCGGTCCCGCTGGTGCCGGAACGGGATGGCATTCCAAGTTGGTCAGTAATGCAAAGAGCAAAGGCTGGCCCTTGGACTTCATCTCAGGACACGCATACGGCAACCCGACAGGACAACTCGACGCAATGAGAACAGCATTGAGAACCCTCGGAAAGAAAGATGCCGAAATGCTGATGACCGAATATGCTCCCTATACTACCGGCGCCAACACCGCAAAGGACGGGCCTGTTGAACGGGCTGAAGCGGCAATGACATTCTTCAACGCACTCCCGACATTCATGTCGTACACCGACCTCGACTACGAGACCTGGGCTCAATATATCGATGCTGCCGACGTGTCGACGGGCAAGACGCTGGAAGCAGGCCATGGAGACAAGATGGGACTCATCGACGGCGACACCGGAAAGCGCAAGGCGCTCTTCAATGCCTTCAAGTTGTTCGGATGGATGCCGATAGACAGATGCAATATCTCGACAAGTTCTACCCTGCAGGGACTGGCATCGAAGACCGACAAATACGTCGCTGTCGTGCTCTGGAACCCGGGAGATACACGCCAGGGAGTGAATCTGAAAATAGACAATATCCCCTTCAGCAGCGGCATCATGGAAGTCTATCGCATCGACAAGACGCGCAACAGCTATTATGAGACGAAAGACGACGACCTCACTCCCGACAAAATCAACGCCTTCGAAGCCAAAGACGGCTGTATGACTGTAGATGGCATCGTGGAAGGTCGCGGTGTGTTCTTCGTCAGACTCATGGCCGAGGCCGATGCTGAAGCACTGCCAGCAAACGGCTTCGCAAAGGTGAAGAACATCAAGAAATACAGGACAGGACATGCTAATAACGCTGCCTATGCCATTTTCGACGACAAGACCTGGACGGCACGACTCTCTTCAAACGAACTGAACACGGCTCGCACAATGGTTGGGGTGATTGCCGACGAGCTGCCCGACAACATGCAGGTGACGACTGTCACGTCAGACGAGATGTCCAACAACAACAGTCAGGCCATGCTCGCAATGAGGATAGACTATCTGTCGACGTCGGGAGAGTATACAAAGTCGGTGCTCATCCACGGCGATATCTATCACGACGGCGTCACGCTCTATCCGGAATGGGGCACTAAGGCTGCCCCCGACGTGATAATAGAAGTAGACGATTTCAGCAATTTCAAGTTTTCCATCAAAGACAATGCTCCCGACGACTTCTCCGGACAGGCTGCTATCACGTTCATAATGTCGCGGACGGGTGCCCACTCGAAAGCTATCTTCACACTGAAGAAAACCGACCAGACGGATGGAATTGATGCTATAGAGAACGACACCAACGTGAAGAGCGGCAACAGCAGCTACTACTACAACCTGCAAGGGCAGCGCATACTGAAGCCAGTAAAGGGATTATACATCAGAAACGGCAAAAAGTATATTCAGAAATAATAACAGAAAAATATCTATGAACAGAAGATTTTTATTTGTCATCGCACTGCTCGTCGGCTGTCTGTCGATGCAGGCAGGACGCAAGCAATGGACAGAAAAACAGGCCTGGGAGTGGTACAACCGCATCGGAGTGATAAAGGGATTCAACCAGCCCGAGCCTGCCTATCCCGGCCAAGACCGCAAGGAGATACTCAAGAAGGCCGCCGACTTGGGGCTCAACAGCGTTCGCTTCTGGGTAGGAGGACGCAATACGGAGGAACGCGTGGCATATATCCAAGGCATGATAGCCGACGCCAAGCTCTTCGGGCTCACCGTATCGCCGGTCCTCGCAATACCTGTACCAGGACTGCGCAATGCGGAAAAAGAACTCTCAGCCGACATCATCAAAGAGTTTGAACAGCAGGTGCGAGGCGTGGTAAGACCATTCGCACGAGAGAAGCAAATCTCATTCTGGGACCTCTGGAACGAACCTAGATTCGAAGACATTCCACTCACATACCGCGAAATGGATCTCATCGAGAAAATGGTCATCTGGTGTCGCGACGAAAACCTCTCGCAACCCATCACCTCGTCGATAATATGGGCATCGCCGAACACCGACAACAAAGCACTGAAACGCACGACCGAGGTAGAAGCAATGATGGACATCCACAACTTCCACTCCTACGATTGCTCTCTGCAATTCAGTAAAAACATCTACGAGATGCTCGACTACATAAAGAGCATCAGCGACCGGCCCATCGTGTCGACCGAATGTCTCACCCGCGTCAACGGCTCGGGAGTGGCACGCACGCTGGCAGTGCTGGCAAAATACAAGGCAAGCTTCTACATCTGGGGGCTCTACGTCAACGACCGCAACTGGGAAGCGCGCTGGACACGATCCACCTACGACCCCTACGACCCGATGTTCCACAACGTGCTCTACAGCGATGGAGACATCTACGATGCCCGCGAGATAGAGCTCATACGCAACTACCGCTACGCCCAGCCCGGCGAAGACCTCGACCCTGGACTCGAGAAAACCGACCGATGGGACCACGCGCGAGCATGGCGATGGATGGCCGCAGGACCGCTCACGGGAGCAAACATCAATGGCGACATGCCTAACGAGGGCGACTGCAACGCCATAAGGATAAAAATGGAATACAACGACTGGAAAGCCGACCGCGACGCCTTCCTCAAAAACATGGACAACCAACTCAGCAGAGCCCAGCGAAGAGGAATGACCGTCATGCCCGTGCTGCTCGACGACAACGACGCCACTGCCGACAAAGCAGAACTGGCAAAATACGTCGGCGACGTCGTAAACAGATTCTACTGCGACACACGCATAAAGGCGTGGGACCTCTACGACCAGCCCGGACGAATCATCACCGACACACAACGACTCTCGGAAATCATCACCGAAGTGTTCCGCTACGCACGAAACCAATACTCCAACCAGCCGCTCACAATGACACCAGTCGTCAGCGTGAAGACATTCGAGGAAGGCTTCGACCCATGGAAAGCACTCGTACACGGCGTCACAGGAGGATGGAGCCGACTCTCATACTCCGGAGGAAGCACGTCCGACCTCGTCTACAAGATATGGTGCCTGAGCGATGTCATCTCCTTCGCCACCAACATGGCACCGGCCGAGACACGATGGCTCATAAGCATCTGCTACCGATTCGGACGACCAATCTTCTGCACAACATGGGACACATCGCGAGCATCGGACATGGCAGCACAACTGAAAAACTTCAGCGACTTCCACGTATACTGGTTCGCCGACCGCACACTGCCCGCACAGACAGAACTATTCCGATTCGCTCAGACAAGCACACAGCGGCAAGTGACAGAAGGAATATAGCCAGTACCACCGGCAGAAACAAAACCAAGAAAAAACAATCGGGGAAAAATCCGATAAAATCCTAAAAAAAGAAGAATGTCAGCAGACCGATACACCACAAATCGGTCTGCTGTCTTTTTGCAACATAAAGCATCATCTGCACTGTCAGACAAACATACTGAGAAGAGTACAAGGTTCATGTACTCACAGTACAAAAGCCATGTACTCACAGTACAAAGCCCATGTACTCCAAGTACAAGGCCCATGTACTGCTCCCGACCCCATCCCCCGCCCGCGCCAAATGAAAAAGACAGCATCCCACGCGAATACTGTATTTTAGCTTGTCGGGGTGAGGCGACATTTGGCCCAGAGCAATACGTCCCTGAAAACAAACAAAGGCAGCTGAAATAAATTCAACTGCCTTTTGTCTTGTCGGGGTGAGGCGACATTTGGCTCAGAGCCATTCGTCCCTGAAAACGAACAAAGACAGCGCTCTTTACGAACACTGTCTTTTGTCTTGTCGGGGTGAGGCGACTCGAACGCCCGACCCCTACGTCCCGAACGTAGTGCGCTACCAACTGCGCTACACCCCGAATGCTTTCCAAGCGGAAAAGCGGTGCAAAATTACACCTTTTTTCTTAAACTCGTGCATTTTTATAAAGAAAATTCGAGAAAAATTTGTGGGAATCAATTTTTAATCTTAACTTTGCACCGCTAAATAAGAAAGCAATGGTGCCTTAGCTCAGTTGGTAGAGCATCGGACTGAAAATCCGTGTGTCCCCGGTTCGATTCCTGGAGGTACCACTCCTCCTTTCATTGATCTCCGCATTTGACTTTTGTCGGTGTGGAGATTTTCTTTTATACAACGGCCTGTCGCACACGGGGATAGCGGCAGGCCGCTTATATTATACCAAGCTGATGAAGGAATATCGCGATGATCGACAACGGACAGATCACCCTGACGGCAAACATCCATAAAGAGAAAAACTTCTGATTGCTCTCACCGCCATTGGTAAACTCGTCGCTGACGGTCTGCTTCTTCACCACCCACCCCACAAACAGGCACGTGAGCAATGCACCGAGCGGCAGCATGATCTGCGCAGTGATGTAGTCGCAGAAGTCGAGCACGCGCATACCGGCAATTTTCAGACCGTCGACAGCGCCCATGGACAGGGAGCAGAACACGCCTATCACGCAGCACACTATCGTCTCCACCCACGCTCCGCGACTACGGCTGAGGCCAAATTCTTCGTAGATATACGCCGTCCCGATCTCATGCATCGAGATGGTCGACGTAAGGGCAGCGAGCGAAAGGAGTGCGTAGAACATTATCGAGATAATGTAGCCCAGCGCCGGGATGCTTCCGAAGGCCTGCTGGAAGACATTGGGCAGGGTGACGAAGATGAGCGACGGGCCGCTGTCGGGGTTCACTCCGACAGAATAGGCCGCAGGGAATATCATCAGTCCGGCAAGGATGGCGATGACTGTATCGATAGAGGCTATCGACACGGCCGACTTCACCAAATTGGTCTCGCGGTTGAAATACGACGCATAGGTGCAGAGGCATGCCGTGCCAAGCGACAGCGAGAAGAACGACTGCCCAAGCGCATCGAGCATGATGCTATGGTTGATAACAGAGAAATCGGGATGAAAGAGGAACGTCACTCCACGCCACGAGCCTGGCAGCGAGCACGATGCCGCCACAATAATCAGAAGAAGGATGAATAACGTGGGCATGAGTATCTTCGACACCCGCTCTATGCCACGACGCACACCACGGGTGACTACCAGGTGCGTGAGAACGATAAAAACAACGGTCAACACCGTAGGAAGAACAGCATCGGATGAAAACTCGGCAAAATAGTGCTCAACGTAGGTCACGTCGCCATGTATGCCGCCGGCAATAGACACGAACAAATACTGCAGACACCATCCCGCCACCACCGCATAGAAGCCGAGAATGATCATCGACGTGACTACCCCAAGCAGCCCGACAAGTCCCCACGACCTGCGGCCCGACATCACCCTGTAGGCCCTCGACGCGTTCGACATCGAGTGCCGCCCGACGACAAACTCGGCTATCATACCCGGTATGCCAAGCATGAGCGTGAAGAGAATGTAAAGCAGAATGAAGGCTGCCCCGCCGTCCTGACCTGCCATGTAAGGGAAACGCCATATGTTTCCCAGCCCTACAGCAGACCCTGCCGTGGCAAGGACAATGCCGATGCGCGAATTGAAACGTCCCCTACTTTGTACCATGCAAGAATATATCAAGACATCCGAACTGATGGAGGAATATCAGGACGATACACACAGGGCAGATGAACCTTACGGCAAACAAATAGGCAGAAAACAGTCGCGTGTTTGTTGTGCCATGGTTGGTAAACTCGGCACGCACCGTCTTCTTCGGCACATACCACCCGATGAACAGGCACGTGAGCAGACCGCCGACGGGAAGGAATATCTGTCCGGTGACAAAATCGAAGACATCGAAAAGCGACTTCCCTCCGATGGAAAGGAAAGCAAAGTCGCCACGCGAGAGCGAACAGAAGGCTCCGATGACGAAACAGGAAACAGTGACAATGAGAGATGCCGCTTTACGCGAGATATTCAGCTCCTCATGAAGGAAAGCAGTGCTTACCTCGTGAAGCGAGATGAGCGATGTTATCGCAGCCAGAGAGAGAAGCGAGTAGAACATCAGAGCCATCGCCGTGCCCAGGAACGGAACTCCCGAGAATGCCTGCTGGAAGACATTGGGCAGGGTGATGAATATGAGCGACGGGCCACTGTCGGGATTTATTCCCACCGAGAATGCGATGGGGAATATCATCAGTCCTGCGAGGATTGCTATCAACGTGTCGACAATCGAAATCTGAACAGCCGACCCGAGAAGATTCACCTTCCGGCTGAAGTAGCTGGCAAACGTGCAGATGCAACCCATGGCGATGCTCAGCGAGTAGAACGACTGCCCTAAGGCGCTGAGAAACACACCACTGTCGATCTTTGAGAAATCTGGTTTGAAAAGGAAGCTGATTCCCGACTCCCCACCTGGCAGCAGACACGACACGACCACGATGATGAGCAGGAGGATGAAGAGCGTGGGCATGAGCAGTTTAGATGCCCGTTCAATGCCATGCCGCACACCGCGCTTGATGATGAAATGGGTCAGGAAGAAAATGACGGCAGTCCAGAATACCGGACGCAACGGACTCTGTGAGAAGTCATTGAAATAGCGGGAGATATACTCAGAATCGCCATGCAGTTCGCCCACAAAGGACGCATAGATGTACTGCAGGCACCAGCCCGACACCACGGCATAATAGCCCGTAATCAGAAAACCTGTCAGCACACCAAGGAATCCTACATACTTCCACGGCGTTCCATTAGCGAGCTTCGCATATGCCCGAGCCGTGTTGCTCGCCCCATAGCGGCCGATGATAAACTCGCTCACCATACACGGAATGCCCAAAAGCAGCACACAACCTAAATAAATCAGGATGAAGGCTGCCCCGCCATTCTCTCCTGCCATATACGGAAAGCGCCACACATTGCCCAGCCCCACCGCCGAGCCTGCAGTGGCAAGTATCATACCCAGCTTACTTCCAAAGTTTACCCGATTATTAGCCATTTGATTATTTTTCGAAAAAACTTCTGCAAAATTATAAAATAATACTTATATTTGCACGCAAATTATAAGCAAAAATGAGAAAATTCTTTCAAATAGCTAAATTATATCCGTTTTCCAGCTTTATAACCGCTGCTATATGGGTGATTTGTCTGATTCCGATTGGTGAGACACCGATAAGCCACATCAGCCTTGGCGACAAGTGGACACATGCTCTGATGTTTATGATTCTCTCGGCAGTGATCATTGCCGAGTATTCCTACCGCCACAAGACGATGGAATGGAAGAAGATTGCGATTGCGGCACTCGTTCTCCCCATCGCGATGGGCGCAATGACAGAACTAGCCCAAGCCTACTTGACGTTTGGGCATAGAAGCGGGGAAATGCTCGATTGGATTGCCGACAGTATCGGTTCGGCAATTTCGTCTTTCATCGGTATTCCTCTGGCAGGCTGTCTTTCCAGATGGAGAAAGGGTACTTGAGAAGGTGGGAATTATAGAACCGTCGGTCGCCTGTCACTTCTTTCCCGATGAAACCGGGCTTTTCGAAGGTTTCATTCTCCGCCGACAACTCCACTTCGGCCATCACGAGACCCTCGTTCTCGCCGAAGAATTCATCGACTTCAAACGTATGTTTCCCTGCTTCGACAAGGTATCTACGCTTGTCTACAACTCCGCCGCGACAAAGTTTGAGCAGCTCCGCGGCTTCTTCCAGCGTTATCTCCTTCTCAAATTCATATCGGGAGAGACCGCCGTCTTTTGATTTGCTCTTTATCGTGAGAAAAGCCTTGTCGTCGCGAGTGCGCACTCTGACCGTAGCTCCCTCGGCAGGTATGTACCCTTGACGGATATGGCTACACGACCGCGCTACGCTCTTGTAGTCGGCACCTTTCTTTACAAGGAACTTGCGTTCTATCTCAAGACCGCTCATTTTTACATCATTGAGAAGAGGAAGAATGCTGCGATGGCCAGCAATCCTACTGCTATCCACATGATTATCTTCTTTGCTTGCTGTTCTTCCTTCTGTTCGCGAAGTTGTTTTTTCACTTTACTTTTCTGACTCATA
The DNA here is from genome assembly GCA_017477435.1 of Prevotella sp. Taxonomy (GTDB): domain Bacteria; phylum Bacteroidota; class Bacteroidia; order Bacteroidales; family Bacteroidaceae; genus Prevotella. The sequence goes on along the minus strand of JAFUVV010000033.1, from coordinate 22,953 downwards.
TCTTTTGCCTCACTTTCTCCCTGCCTTCGGCGGGGCGGCCACAACTGGGGCGCGGGCCTTAGGTTAGTTTATCTTATTGTTTTTAATTATCTTCTTCATCGACGGTGGGGAATTCCATCAGATAGGCTTTGATGAAATCGTCTATCTTCCCGTTCATCACTCCGTCGACATCGGTAGTCTGATAATTTGTGCGATGGTCTTTCACTCTTCTGTCGTCGAAGACGTAGCTTCGTATCTGACTACCCCACTCTATCTTTTTCTTTCCCGCTTCTATCTTTGCCTGTGCTTCGAGTCTTTTCTTCATTGCCCGGTCGTATAGTTGCGATCTCAGGAGCAGGAGGGCCTTTTCTTTGTTTTTGGGTTGATCGCGTGTCTCGGTGTTCTCGATGAGTATTTCCTCTTCCTCGCCGGTATCTGGGTCGGTGTACCAATAGCGTAGTCTCACTCCCGACTCCACCTTGTTCACGTTCTGTCCTCCGGCTCCACTCGAGCGGAAGGTGTCCCATGAGAGTTTTGCGGGGTCGACATACACTTCTATGGTGTCGTCGACGAGCGGTGTGACGAAGACGCTTGCGAAGCTTGTCATGCGTTTTCCCTGGGCGTTGAACGGGCTGACGCGCACGAGTCGGTGCACTCCATTCTCGCTCTTCAGGTAGCCATAGGCGTATTCGCCGCCTACTATCTGCATGGTGACGCTCTTTATTCCGGCCTCATCGCCTTCCTGCAGGTCGGAGATGGTCACTTTGTATCCATGGGCTTCTGCCCATCGCATATACATGCGCTGCAGCATCTGTGCCCAGTCTTGGCTTTCTGTGCCTCCGGCGCCGGAGTTGATTTTCATCACACACTCCATCGGGTCTTCCTTCTGGCGGAGCATGTTCTTCAGTTCGAGGTCTTCGATGGCCTTGATTGCCTGTGCATAGTCTGTGTCTACTTCCTGCTCGCTGACCATTTCTTCTTTATAGAAGTCGAATGCCAGCCGCAGTTCTTCGGCCAGTCTTTTCACTTCGGCATAGCCTTTCAGCCATTTCTCGATGCCCTTCACTTTTTTCATTTGCCGCTGGGCCTCCACAGGGTCGTTCCAGAAGTCGGGGGCCTGAGTGCGCAGTTGTTCTTCTTCGTATTCCACCTGTTTCTGTTCAATGTTCAGATATCGGTGGAGGGCATCTGCTCTTTCGAGTACGTCTTTCAGTTGGTCTGAAGTTATCATATATAATGTTTCTGATTTTCGGGTTGCTGCCTATTCCGGCAGTATCCTACTCTTCATACATCTTGTCGATTATTTCCTTGTAATTCTTGTTCACCACGGAGCGTTTCAGTTTCAGCGTATTTGTCAGTTCTCCGTTTTCCATCGAGAATGGCTTGGGCATCAGTGTGATGCGTTTCACTTTCTCATAGTGTGCGAGCGACTGCTGCAGGGTGTCTATGCGGTCCATCACCATCTTCTCGATTCTCGGGTCTGCACACATTTCTTCGTTCGACTCGAAGTTCATTCCGTTGTCGGCTGCATATTCTTCGAGCAGATGGAAGTCGGGCACGATGAGTGCTGAGACGAATTTTCTTTCTTCGGCAACGATATTCACCTGGTCGATATACTTATCGACGAGGAGCATGGCTTCGAGTGCCTGTGGTGCGATGTATTTTCCGTTGGAGGTTTTGAAGAGGTCTTTGATTCTTTCTTTGAGGAAGAGTTCTCCGTCTTTCATATATCCTGCATCTCCTGTATGGAAGAATCCGTCGGCATCGAATGCTGCAGCGTTGGCGTCGTCGCGCTTATAGTATCCGCGTGTTATCGTTGGGCCTTTGAGGAGTATCTCGTCGTTCTCGCCTATCTTTATTTCAATGCCTTCTATCGGCCGTCCTACGCTTCCTACTGTGAACGGCTTTCCTTTGTGGTCGCATGACACCGTGGCGAGGCTTTCCGTCAGGCCGTAGCCGACGATCATCGAGAGTCCGATGGAGTGGACAAACTCTTCCACCTCTGGCGACACTGTAGCGCCGGCGGTGGGGAAGAAGTTGGGGTTCTCCAGTCCTATCTGCTTTCTGACCAGGCTCAGTATCGATTTGTTGAGCGTCTTATATTCGAGGGTGAGTCCGATTGGCGGGCGCCGGCCGTGGCTGAGGTATTCTATATTGTATTTCCGTCCCACTGCCAGTGCATGGCGGAATATTTTCTGCTGCATGGCCGAGGAGTTGTCGATCTTGTCTTTCACGCCCACGTAGAGTTTCTCCCAGAATCGTGGCACCGACGACATGCACGTGGGGTGTGTCTCGCGCATCGACTGCTGTATCTCTCGGGGATAGGTGTTCAGTATTATTCGCGCGCCCGCATATAGACAAAGGTAGCACCATCCGCGCTCGAAGATGTGCGTCAGTGGGAGGAACGTGATCACTCGGTCCTTGTCTGTTATGGGCACGCATTTCAGGTTGGCCGTGTGTGCGGCGCGATACTGTCCGTAGGTGAGTATCACTCCCTTGCTTGCCCCTGTGGTGCCGCTCGTGTAGAGGATGTTGCATATATCGTCGTCGTTGGCCTGCCGATATAGTTCCTCCACCTCGCTCTGCCGTGGTAGATTCTCGCCCAGGCGGATGAAGTCTTCGAAATAGAGCGAGTTGGGGTCGTGGGTACTCATGCGCACACTCGGGTCGAAGATAATGATTCGCTCGAGCGTGGGGCACAGCGAGAATATCTTCTGCGCCTTGTCATACTGCTCCTGTTCGCCTACGAAAAGGAATCTCACCTGCGCGTCGTTGATCATGAACTGTATCTGCTGCTCCGAGCTTGTGGCGTAGAACGGTATCGAGGCCACGCGGATGCCGTAGGCGCCAAAGTCGGTATAGAGATACTGTATGCAGTTCTGCGCAAACACGGCGATATTGTCTTGCGGCTTCAGTCCGATGTTCAGCATTGCATTCGACACTTGTTTCACTCGCATCGAGAACTGTTTCCACGACACGCTCTTCCATTTCAGCGAACCGAAGGAACGGAAGATGAGAGCCTCGCGCGACCCATAGCGGTCGGCCTGCTCATGTACAATCGACGAAAGATGGCTAACGGTCTTCATAAGCATTTCTTTTGTAATATTGCAAAGTTAGTGAAAGTTGAGGGCAGAACAAAATAAAAACGAAAGTTTTTTATTTTTTATGCCGAAACGCATCCTAACTTCAGCGCCAGCAAAAGTTAGTGCAAACCGAGGGAAGAACAAAATAAAAGTCAAAGAATTTTATTTTTATTTCCAAGACGAAGCCTAACTTCTTCGAAGAAAAAGTTAGTGAAAGTTGAGAGAAACACAATCCACAAGCGCTCCATGCAGTTCCCCCTTGCTGCAGTACAAGGCCCATGTACTCGCAGTACAAAAGCCATGTACTCGGAGTACAAAGCCCATGTACTGGGAGTACAAAGACTTTGTACTGCCGGCAGGCCAAACGGAAGAAAATGCCATGTCTTTTGTAGAAAAACGCCGTTTTGGCTTGGAAAATGCGCAGAATTAGAATTTTATTTCTTAAATTTGCAACGATTTGAGATTCAACAAACGAAATCTTACAAAGATATTATGCTAAGGAAAATAAGAATTGCGATTGCAACGGTGATGATTACTCTTGTCACCCTGCTCTTTCTCGACATCACCGGCACGCTTCACACGTGGCTCGGATGGGTGGCGAAGATTCAGTTCCTGCCTGCACTGATGGCACTCAACGCCGTGGTGATAGTCGCTCTCGTAGTGCTGACACTCATCTTCGGACGTATTTACTGCTCCGTTATCTGCCCGCTGGGCATCATGCAGGATATCATTGCATGGCAGGGATGGGGACGGAAGAAGAACCGCTACCGCTATTCTCGAGAGAAGCGAGTGGCACGATACGGCGTGCTGGCCGTGTTCATCGTTGCTTTTGCTGCGGGGATAGGGTCGGTGGTAGCCCTGCTGGCACCTTATAGCAGCTACGGCCGCATAGTGACCAACCTGCTGCGCCCCGTCTATGAGGCCGGCAACAACCTGCTGGCAGCCATCGCCGAGCACTTCGACAGCTACGCGTTCTACTCCACAGAGGTATGGATAAAGAGCCTGCCGACGTTCGCCATCGCCGCGACTACGTTTGTCATCATCGCCGTGATGGCATGGCGAGGCGGCCGTACATACTGCAACACTATTTGCCCCGTGGGCACGATACTCAGCTTCCTCTCGCGCAACTCATGGCTGAAAATCAAGTTCGACGAGGAGAAATGCCGCAAGTGCGGCAAATGCTCCCGCAACTGTAAAGCGGCGTGCATCGACTTCAAGGCGATGAGCGTAGACCACAGTCGCTGCGTGGTGTGCGGCGATTGTCTAGAGATGTGCGAGTTCGACGCGCTCCACTACTGCCGACGGAAGAAAGCCGCCAAAAAGCCTGTCGAAACCAAAGCCACCGACGCTCCCACCGCCGAGACTCCCGACCAGGGCCGGCGCGCATTCCTCGTGGGCGCTGCCATCGCCACAACAGCAGCAACCATCGGACAGGAGAAGCAGAAGGTGGACGGCGGACTGGCGGCGATAGAGAAGAAAGTGGCACCACACCGCACCACGCCCGTCACTCCCCCAGGATCGCTCTCGGCAAAGAACATGGCCACACGATGCACGGCATGCCAGCTATGCGTGGCACAATGCCCCAACGAAGTGCTGCGACCTTCCACCGACCTGAAGAAGTTCATGCAACCCACAATGAGCTACGAGCGCGGATATTGCCGCCCAGAATGCAACCGCTGCTCTGAAGTGTGTCCCGCAGGGGCAATACAGCCAATAGCACTGCCCGAGAAGGTAAGCACGCAGATAGGCCACGCCGTGTGGATACGCGAAAACTGCATTCCCGTCACCGATGGCGTCAGCTGCGGCAACTGCGAGCGCCACTGCCCCACGGGAGCAATAGAGATGGTACCACTCGACCCCGACGATGAGCTCGGAGCATGGATACCCACCGTCGACGAAACACGCTGCATAGGATGCGGAGCATGCGAGAATCTCTGCCCAGCGCGGCCGCTCAGCGCAATCTACGTAGAAGGACACGAAGTACATAAACAAATCTAACCCCCATGAAGAGAAGAGAGTTTTTCAAATCGATAGGAAGCGGTGCCATCGGCTCGTCGGCACTGCTTGCAGCATGCACAGGAAAGGGGAACAGCAATGACGGCAACGCCGCCGAGCCCCCGAAGGACAAGATGACCATGCGCGAAAACCCAAATACCCACGACCGCGTGTCGCTCCTCGGCTACGGAATGATGCGTCTGCCCGTGGAAGGGGGAGGATCGGGACGCGAAAACCCCGAGGCCGGCATCGACCAGGAGATGGTAAACCGCCAGGTGGACTATGCCATAGACCACGGAGTGAACTATTTCGACACAAGCCCGGCCTACTGTCAGGGACGCTCCGAGCACGCCACGGGAATAGCACTAAGCCGACACCCCAGAGACAAATACTTCATCGCCACGAAAATGAGCAACTTCGCTCCGCAGTCGTGGCCGCGGGAGGCGTCGATAGAAATGTTCGAAAACTCGCTCAAAGAACTGCAGGTGGACTACATCGACTACCTCCTCATGCACGGCATCGGAATGGGAGCGCAGGACTCAAAAGGCCAGAACCTCGACGGAATGGAGGCATTCAACGCACGCTACATAGACAACGGCATCCTCGACTGGCTCGTCGAACAGAAGAAAAAAGGCCGTATACGCAACCTCGGATTCTCATACCACGGCGACGTGAAAGTGTTCGACATGCTGCTGAAATGGCACGACGAAGGGCGCTACCACTGGGACTTCGTGCAGATAGAGCTCAACTATCTCGACTGGGAATACGCCAACGAGATCAATTCCCGCAACACCGATGCCGTCTACCTCTACGGCGAGCTCCACAAACGCGGCATACCCGCCGTCATCATGGAACCGCTGCTCGGCGGACGACTGGCAAACGTGCCCGACAATATCGTAAGGAAAATGAAGCGCAGAGACCACGAGAGCACCGTCGCAGCATGGGCCTTCAGATTCGCAGGAACACCAGAAGGCGTGCTCACCGTGCTCAGCGGAATGACCTACATGGAACACCTCGTGGAGAACATTCGCACCTATGCCCCGCTCCACCCCATCAACGACGACGAAAACGAGTTCTTCATGGACATCGCACGCGACATCTACGACCTGAACACCATCCCCTGCAACGAGTGCAACTACTGCATGCCGTGCCCATATGGAATAGACATTCCCTCAATCTTCGTGCACTACAACAAGTGCATAAAGGAAGGAAACATCGCCAAAGACCGTCAGGACGAGGAGTACAGCCGCCAGCGCCGAGCCTTCCTCATCGGCTACGACTGCAGCGTGCCACGCCTGCGTCAGGCCAGCCACTGCATAGGATGCGGGCAATGCGTGCCGCACTGTCCGCAGCGTATCGACATCCCCAGGGAAATGGTAAAGATCGACAAATACGTCGAGAAACTAAAGCAGGACGGAAAACTGGATAATATCACCAACACCACAGAATAGGATTTCTCATGGACGCCCAACACCTCTTCCCCTCAGCCACCGACCTCCTCAAAAGTCTCATCGCTATCCCTCGCACGAGTCGCCACGAGGACGAAGCCGCCAGAAAACTCGCCGGATGGATGATGGAGCACGGACTCAGTCCGACGCGAGAGAAGAACAACGTGTGGTGCAAGTCCGAAGGATTCAATCCCGACAAGCCCACAATCCTTCTCAACGCACATATCGACACCGTAGCACCCGTCGATTCGTGGACCCGATGCCCCTACAAGCCTGAGACAGACAGCCACGGACGCATCTACGGGCTCGGTTCCAACGACTGCGGAGGAGGACTCGTTGCCCTGCTCCACACCTTCATAGCCCTCAACGGCACCACTCAAGACTACAACCTCATCTTCCTCGCCACAGCCGAAGAGGAAATCTCCGGCACCGGCGGCATGCAGCACATGGTGCCGCTCCTGCCACCCATAGCCCTCGCCATCGTCGGCGAACCCACAGGCATGCAACCCGCCATCGCCGAAAAAGGACTCATGGTGCTCGACCTCACCACCCACGGCCGCGCCGGACATGCAGCACGACGAGAGGGCGTAAACGCCATCTATGAGGCAATCGACGACCTCAACTGGATACGCACATACACTTTCGAGAAAGTCAGTCCACTGCTCGGACCGACGCTCATGCAGGCAACAGCCATCAGCGGCGGCAACGCCCACAACGTAGTACCCGACCGATGTCACATCACCGTCGACGTGCGCACCAACGACCTCTACACCAACCAAGAGGTGCTCGACATCATCCGTAGCCACGTGAAGAGCGACGCAGAGCCGCGCTCCATGCGCCTCAACCCTTCGCACATCGACCCCGACCACCCATTTGTGGCCCGCGCCATCGCCATCGGGAAGACGCCTTTCGGCTCGCCGACGCTCAGCGACCAGGCGCTGATGCCGTGGACATCGCTGAAAATGGGACCCGGCGAGAGCAGCCGGTCGCACACGGCTGACGAATATATCTACGACAAAGAAATCGACGATGCAATCAAGACCTACATCCGCCTGCTCGACGGACTGCAGCTGTGACAATACTTCATCCGAGCCTTTCGATGCAACAATCATTACTATCTGGGCTTGATAGTGGTGCTATCTGTGCTAGATACCGTCGCTATCTGACTTTGATAGTGGTGCTATCTGTGCTTGATAGTGTCGCTATCTGACTTTGATAGTTGCGGTACAAAATAGGTAAGATAATTTAAGGAAAAGATAAAGCCCCAAGCAGACGGCCATATTTCGTATCTGCTTGGGGCTTGTATCGTTATAAGGCATGCGTTACCGTTTCCCTTATCTGCCTAACCATGCCTCGGGGTTTAGCTTTGCCGTGCGGTGTCGGAGCTGGAACTGCAGGATGTTGTCGGTTCCCACGGTGCCGAGAGCCTGACGGGTAGAGACGCGTTGTCCGGTGCTCACGCTGACGCTGCGGAGGTTGCAGTAGACGGAGATATATGCTCCATGACTGACCATCACGGCCCATGCGCCGTCGTAGCTGAACACTGCTCCTACGGTGCCGTCGTAGATGGAGCGGGCCTGACAGCCGGGCTGACCCTTGATGTTTATGCCTTTGCTGTCGAGACTGACGTTTTTCAGTCCTTCCACGTTGTATTGTCCGAAGTGTCTGACGATGCGGTATCCGCCTGTGATGGGGATTGGCAGGCGTCCCTTGTTTGCCTCGAAGCTGCCGCTGAGCTTGCGGTCTGAGGAGCTCAGCCATGTCTCCCGTTCGTTGCGGCGGGTGGTGTTTTCGATGTCTTTCTTGTTGCGTGTAGCGTCGGCAGAGGCTTTCAACTCGGCTGCCTTGCGGTTTGATTCGGCCTCGTTGAGCTGTTGCTCTGCCCGCTGGCGTGCGGCCTCGTCGCCGCTGTTCTGTGCGTCGCGCATGTTCTTCTTTGCCTCTGCCTCGCGCTTGCGGGCCTCGGCTACGAGGCGCTCGTTCTCCTTTGCGGCGGCAGCGGCGGCGGCTTTCTTGCGGGCGAGCTCCTCCTTGCGCTTCTTCTCGGCGGCCTCAGCCTCGGCTTTCTTCTTTGCCTCGGCGATTGCGCGTTGTCGGGCTTTCTCTATCTCAATAGCCACGAGGCGGTCGATCTCTGAATTCAGCTTGGCATCTTTCTGCTTCTGCTGGGCGATGACGCCTTGTATGGTCTTCTGCTGTCGCTGCAGTGTGCTGACCATCTTTTTCTGTTCCGACTGCTGTGCTTCGAGGTCGGTGCGTTCTTTCTTACCACGTTCGAGGAGCGTGTTTTTGTGTCCCTTGGCGCTCTGCAGCTGTGCGTGCTTCTCTTTCACCTGCTCCTGTTTGGCTTTCACGGCTTCGCCCTGCACTTTCTGATAGTCGGCGTACTCCTTGACGAAGCGTGTCCGGCGATACATCTGTGCGAGGTTTTTGGCGGAGAAGATGAACATGAGCCTGTCTTCAACGGTGTGATTGCGTGTGAGATAGCTCATCGATTTGATGTAGCGCGAGCGATATTGCGTGAGTTGCGACTGGAGATTGTCGAGCTGTATGGTGAGCAGATTGATGTCGGCGTCGAGGGTACCGATCTCTTTCTCGATGTTCTCGATGTTCTTCTTGTGTGCCGTGATGTCGGCATTGATTTGCATGATGTTGTCGAGGCGTTTTTTCACGTCGGCCTGGTTTGCCTTGAGTGCCTGCTCCTGTTGCCGGATTTTACGCTGTATCTCACTGCGTTGCTGTTGCAGTCCTTGTATGTTCTTGTTGGTGTAGGTGGGTTTGGCAGCGGTCTGTTTTTTCTTTGTCGGCGTTGTGGTCTTCTTTTTCGTCGACGAAGTGGTGGTGGTTTTCTTTTTTGTAGTGGTGGTAGTCTTCTTCTGGACCGGCTGTTTCTTCGCCGCAGCGGTTGTCTTCTTTGCTGCGGTGGAAGTCTTCTTCGTCTGCGACGGTGTCGGCATGGCGAGGAGGATGGCTATGAGGATGATGAATAGTCGGCGCATCGCTACATTTTCAGTATTTTATCAAACAGGGATGACGATTCTATCTTCTCGTATTTTCCCGACAGTGAGGTGGTTGCATCCCACTTTGCGTCGTTGCTGACACTATTTAGTTTCATCGTCATCGTTGCATTCCGCTCTTTGCCTGTGGCCTTGGTGTGCATAGTGAAGACGATTGTGGACGGGAATTTCTTTTTCCCGAGGCTGACGAAGTCGGAGTAGTTGCATGTCATTTCCGATTTTCCACGTGTCTGACTCTCGTATGTGAGCAGGGCTTGCTGTATAAGGCATGTGAGCCTGTCGGCCGACCATTCGTAGTTCAGCTTACCGTCGGAGAGTGCGATGTCGAGTCGTCCGGCGGTCTTGTAGCCGTTGAGCGAGTAGCGTTTCAGGTCGGAGGAGGTCACCTTGTCGGCCCCGGGTACGAGGAGTTGGTTCCAGAACAGCGACTGCAGGGTATAGAAGTCGATGTTGTTGTTCTTCAGGAAGCTGATGGAAGAGTAGTCGGCTTCGATGTATTCTTTGTGGAGTCGGTCGACGAACAGCACCTTGTCGGGTGTGAAGTCGACGCGTCCTACTTCCGACCCGAGCAGTGGTACGAACACTTGCAGACGTATTATCTGGTTTCTGCGCATGTGGAGCGAGCCGGGTGCCGAGATTGTGCGGCCGTTCAAGTCGAGCGTGAATTTCATACTGCCCACGATATTCTCTTCTGTCACGCTGTTGGCATTCACTTTCTCGAGCAGTGCTTCGTCGACGGCTTTTGCATCACCGCCCAGTGCTGTCACGGCACTCTCGCCGACGGCATTGTGCTTAGAGCCGCAGGAGGCGAGCAGCATTATGCTGACGAGAAGCGTCAGAGAGCGCATGATGCACGACTTTCTATTTCTGTTTCTTTTCATCGGGAATGTATTTCTTTTGTCTTATCTTTTTTGGAAGTATGGCCGTTCCCTCGCCGGTGTCGAATGCCCTGCGCCAGTATTGCAGTGCTTCATCGGTGCGTCCGGTCATGTAGTAGATGTCTCCGGCGTGTTCGATGACGACGGCATTAGGCACGGAGTCGGTGTCGTTGCGAAGTGCCTGGTCGATGTATATCTTCGACTCTTCGTAGCGTCCCTGCCGGAAGAGTATCCATGCGTAGGTGTCGAGGTTGTTGACGTTGGTGGGTTCGGCCTTGACGGTCTTGAAACTCATGTCCTCTGCCTTTTTCAGGTCGCCGCCTTCCTCGCTAAGGAAGTAGGCGTAGTTGTTAAGACATTGCATGTTGTCTTCTTTCCAGTGGAGGCAACTGTCGTAGGCTGCATACGCTTCGCCGACGCGTCCTTTCTTATGTAGGATGTCGCCCATGATGCAATAGAAGTCGCTTGCGAGGTTGGGATTTGTCTTGTCGGTTATCTGTGCCACGCCTCGTGTGAGTGCGTCGAGTGCTCCGTCTTCGTCGTCGTGGAGGTAGTAGGCGAGTCCCATGTAGTAATAAAACGCCATTTCATCGGGATTATACTGTGCTCCGGTGCTGCACAGCTCGACCACTTCCTGCCAGTTCTGCTGTCTCCAGTTGTGTTCGATGAGCGGCAGCCGTGCGTTGACATTGTCGGGCTCCACGCTGAGGATGTGGCGATAGACTTGGTTGATCGTGTCCTGTGGCATTTTCTTCACGGTCATATATACCGACTCGAGGAGTGCCACGTCGGTCTCTTTGGGGTTGGCAGCCATCATCCTGTTGAACACCGAGAGTATCTCCGTGCTGTCGCCGCCGGCTTTTTCGCTGTCGCGTATGAGTTGCTGCAGCATGGTCAGCTTTGTCTTCATCGGCGTGCGGTTGCTCAGGAGTATGTCGTCGCGGAGGATGGTAGCGAGCGAGTCCTGGCCCACCGACTTGTAGTAGTCGTACATGGAGCTCTGTGCATATCCGTTGTTTGGCTCGTCGGCGAGGGCTGCGTTCAGGATGCCGAAGGCCTGTTCTTTGTCGCCGTTGGACATGAGCCAGTTGCCGAGCATGACTTTATAGTTGACGTCGCTCGGGTGTTTGTCGGAGAGTGCCTTCAACGTCTTGAACGCCATATCCTTATCTCCTTTCAGCTCATAAGTGCGCATCTTCGAGAGTGTGGTTTCTTCGCTTACTCCCTCGACCTGCTCTATGCGTTCGATAGTGCGAAGCATATTGTCGTAGTCGCGGCTCTGCGTGTAGAGCTGCAGGAGGATGTTGAGCACGTCGGTGCGCTGGGTGTTGTCGCGCAGGAGGTTCTCGTAGGCCACGGTGGCCTTGTCGTAGCGCTTCATACCTATATAATATCGCGCGACATTCTCGTGGTATGTATCGTTGTGGGGGTTCAGCCGCTCGGCCTTTTCGAGATAGGCGAGCGCGAGCGTATCTTGGTTGAGCTCGGTGTAGTAGGCAGAGAGTTTGAAGTAGGGCTCGGGTGCGAGCGAGTCGATCTCGATGCAGCGTCGCAGCAGGTCGAAGGCGGCGTCGAACTTCTCGGCGTTCTGCAGCCGCACAGCTTCGAGGAAGAAGTAGTCGAAGCGCATGCGGTCGTTGGCAGAGAGACGTTGTTCGCGAGGAATGACCTGATATTTCTCAGCATCTTTCTTGCTCGTCTTTTTATGCTTTTTTGCCGTCTTATTGGCTGTTGTCCCGGCCAATACCCCCGACATGCTGCCCATAAGTGCCGGTGCTATCGCCACGCACGACGACATCAGCCACAGCGCCACCACGAGCGTCACCGCAGCCGCAAAGCCTCTTCTGCGCAGTGCAGAGAGGAAGTTATGCATCGATATCTTGACTGGTTTCACTATTTCACTCCTGTATGTCCGTATCCACCTTCGCCGCGCTCTGTCTCGTCGAGAACGGTCACCGTGGCGAAGTCGACCTGCTCGTGTCGTGCCACGACCATCTGGGCGATGCGCTCGCCGTCGTTGACGACGAAGTCTTCCTGCGAGAGGTTGATGAGCAGCACGCCCACCTCGCCGCGATAGTCGGCATCGATGGTGCCGGGCGAATTGAGCACCGTGATTCCCTTCTTCAGGGCCAAGCCGCTGCGGGGGCGCACCTGTGCCTCATATCCCTCGGGAAGGGCAATGTGGAGACCCGTCGGGATGAGCCGGCGCTCCATGGGACGGAGCGTGACAGGCTCGGAGAGATTGGCACGAAGATCCATGCCGGCACTCTGAGGGGTGCTGTAGGCAGGAAGAGGCTGATGGCCCTTATTTACAACTTTTACTTCTATCATAATACTACCTGTTGTCCAAATTATCGACAAAGATAGTGAATTATTGCCATATCAGTAAATTTTAACCACTAAAAAACGAGTTTTTATTCTTTTTTACATTACTTTTGCAAAGTATACTCATCGAAGTCAGGCGAATGGCTCGTCTGGAGTACAAAAGCCATGTACTCGGAGTACAAGGCCTTTGTACTGGCAGTACAAGGCCCGTGTACTGAGAGTACAAAGCCCATGTACCGCAGCAGGGTGGATATACAAAGCAAGGAAAAAAGCATAGGAAACAAAACATAATGGACTGGAAACGACTGATTACCAACAAGCGTCTCGGGCAGGAACACCGCCACATGGACCGCTTCGACGACCGCTCAGAGTTTAAGCGCGACTACGACCGCCTGATATTCTCGGCACCGTTCCGCCGGCTGCAGAACAAGACCCAGGTGTTCCCGCTGCCGGGAAGCATCTTCGTGCACAACCGCCTGACCCACAGCCTCGAAGTGTCGAGCGTGGGCATGTCGCTCGGCAACGACGTAGCGCGACGCCTCACTGCCGTGCATCCCGAGCTGCGAGGCACGCTATTCGAGGAAATAGGAACAATAGTATCGGCTGCGTGCCTGGCTCACGACCTCGGAAATCCACCCTTCGGACACAGCGGAGAAAAAGCAATGCAGACGTTCTTCACCGAAGGACCGGGAATAGAAGTAAAGGAAAAAGTGAGCAACGAGTTCTGGAACGACATCACCCACTTCGAGGGCAACGCCAACGCGTTCCGCCTGCTCACCCACCGCTTCGAAGGCCGACGGCAGGGGGGATTCGTCATGACCTACTCCACACTGGCGGCAATGGTGAAATATCCGCGGCCCTCATGGATGGCCGGCAGCCACGGGAAGTTCGGGTTCTTCGCCTCGGAGAAGGAAATCTACGAGCGCATAGCCGACGAACTCGGCATCCCGCTCATCGAACAGACGGCCACAGGCGAGCGATGGGCACGCCATCCGCTGGTGTACCTCGTCGAGGCAGCCGACGATATATGCTACGAGATAATGGACATCGAAGACGCCCACAAACTGAAGATACTCTCTTTCGCCGAAACGGAGCGCATGCTGCTGAGTTTCTTCGACCCAGACACGCAGCAGAAGATAAAGGACCGCATCGTGGCCGAAGGCGTCAGCGACGAGAACGAAATGGTGGTCTACATGCGTGCACGAGTCATCGGACTGCTTGTAAATGAATGCGTCGACGCCTTTGTGGCAAACGAAGAGAAAATCCTCAACGGAGAATTCGAAGGCTCGCTCGTGAAAAAAATCACGCCGCGAGTGGCCGACGCCTACAAGGCTTGCACACGCATGTCGGTAGAGAAAATCTACAACAGCCGACCAGTACTCACCGTCGAACTGAGCGGATACAAGATAATGGAGACACTCATGCAGGTGATGACCGAAGCAGCACTGCACCCCGAGCGATTCCACTCGCAACAGATAATAAACATGGTGAGCAGCCAGTACAACATCCACAGCGACGATCTCCAGACTCGCATCATGGCCGTAGTAGACTACATAAGCGGCATGACCGACGTCTACGCACTCGACATCTATCAGAAAATAAACGGCATATCGCTGCCGGTGATTTAATTCAGAACAACACCCACACAGATTGGACACAAAACCTAAAAACCAATGAAAATGAAAAAAAACCTACTTCTACTACTTGCCCTCGCAGCCACCACAGCATGGAGCAGCGAAAAACTCACCTCGGGCAACGTGACAATGAACGTCGACGAGACAGCCGACGGGAAATACAAAGTGTCCTTCGCCGGATTCGGACAGACATTCAACGACGAAGACAGCAGCAATCCCACACTATGCCTGACTTTTGAAGGGAAAAAAATCTACACGAACTACAACTCGGTAACGAAAAGCGAAAACACGCTTACACTCAAGGCAGAATATGTACATAACGAGAACGTCACACTACTCGTCACTGACATATTCACCGCCAAGGGCGACGGAGCATTCTCGCTGCAGCGATCAATCGACATCAATACCACAACCGACGACGAGACCACTGGGTTCTACTCGAGCTTCGGACTACACTCTGCCGATGCCACCGACTTCGAGAATCTCGACAAATTCATCCCAGCGGTGCTATATAACGCCTGCTTCACCGAACAAGGCAACATGCCGGCAGGCAGCATCAACGCCAGCGACAAAGATTTCCAATATCGCGACGACCGCATTACTCTGCCCGTGGTGATGATGCGCGACAAAAACAGCGGCGTGGCCCTTACCATCATAAGCACCGACAGCCCAAGCTCGACGAGCATCAACGACGCCAGCGGAATGAAAGTGAGCCAAGACTATCAGTACGGAGGAGTAGGAATAACACTTCAGCGACCGCAAAAAATATATACAGCACTGACCACATGGCCAGGAAACGACCAGCACGCAGGGGGATTAGGACCACGATACCACCCATTCATCAACGGAGGAAAATACCATAAATATTCCGTCTATTTCAAAATAGAAAAAACCGACGACTATGCTACAAGCGTATCGAACGCATGGAACACTGCTTTCGACCTGTATAACCCAACAATATATGAAACCGACCTTAAGCATGCATACGACGCACTCATCAACACACTGGACTATTACTATCTCTCACCAATAAAAAGAGAGTCGAAGCAAGATGTCACCGTCACAGCACCAGGATTCCCATGGAGTATAAAACTTAACGACTTCTCCATGGACTGCACAACATACGAACTCGGATTCGTAGGATTACAACCATCCACAGGACTCGCATTGATGAGAGCAGGTATCGACTCAAACAATGCCGACTGGAAAAAGCACGGCACCGACGTGATCGACTTCTGGGCACAAGGAGGACTGTCAACTCTCGGATTCCCAAAAAGCAGATTCAGAAGCAATCCGGAAAAAGACAAATGGGAATACACAGAATGCTCTATGCGGCAAGCATGCTCAGGATTCACAGAAGTGCTCGAAGCGTGGTGCCTCTACAGAAAAACAGAGGGAGTAAACAAAGTGAAATGGATAGAGGCATGCAAGAAATTCGGCGACTGGCTCGTGGAGAACCAAAACGAAGACGGCAGCTACTACATGGAATATCAGCCGTATATAATAATAGACGGCAAACATCCTCGAGGAAAAGACAACAAAAACCAGACAATATGCGCCGTGAGATATCTCGTTGAACTATACATTGCCACCAACGAGCAGAAATACCTCGACACCGCAATCCGCGCAGCAGAATGGGCTTACGAAAACAACCACAAGAACTATGCCTACGTGGCATGCGTAATCGACAACCCACAGTATGTCGATTCAGAGTCCGGCCAACAAGCCCTGCAGGGATTCCTATCCATATACGACCTGACAAAGGAACAGAAATGGCTTGATGCCGCAATACAATCGGCAAAATATACTGAAACATATACTTATATGCACGAAGTTCCCGTAGAGATAGACAGGACCGAGCCCACCCTCTGGCCAAGCGACAAATCGATAGTAGGACAACACAACATCGCAGCAGCACACTCAGCTTCCGACCTCGGATTCGCATGGACGGCCTTCCAGTATTTCCACCTCTATGTGATTACCGGCGACGAACACTGGCTGAAAGTGGCACGCATTGCCGCACACAACACCAAGCAATCGATGAATCTCTATCAGGAACTCTTCCCCGGACAACAAGAAGGATTGCAGATGGAGGCATTTACCATCCGCACATCCGACAGACCGAGACGCACAGGAGGTGTTTTCGAAACCCTGAACTGGAACTTTGCAGCACATCTCGACCCAATGAACAGACTCATCGACGCATATGGATCGCCGGATATCGAAGAAATAGTAAAGAAACCTTTCGAAGAACTTAAGGCATTAGACCAGAAATATTCAATAAGGCAGTCGGCTGACTATGGCGACGCGGAAGAAGCAACAGAAGACAATGTCTTCAACGGCAATGGAGACGGCATCACAGGAGAATATTGGGAAGGAAGCTCCGACTTCGGAAATCCGATTCCCGCCATCTACCGCAACACCGATTTTCATAAATCTCCAGAACAAGACCAGCCGGGAGAATATAGGTTCACACGTGTCGACCCACGAATTGAATTCGACTGGGACTGGGGAAACCCATTTAATACACCTTGCGACGACGAGAGCTTCTCTGTTAAATGGACAGGATACCTGCTTGCACCGGTAACAGCACGCTATACTTTCAACCTCGTCTATTGCGACGATGCATTTTCATTCAAACTATATAAGCTGAGCGACCTATCAAATCCCATAAGAAAATACGACAACGAATACATCGGTCAGCCAGGATTTGGATTCAACTGGGACAAACCAACATGGAAATTCAACACCCGACTCGAGGATGGCGAATTCTACTACCTTGAATTGTTATACTTCGAGAATGCCGGAACAGCACACATCAACCTCAGATGGAGTATTTACGGAGTACATAGCTATCCTGTGGCAATTCCACAATCACAACTTTACTCCAAGCTACCCGAACCAGATGGAATCACCGACGTCGAACAGGAGCCCGTCTGTGTATTCTCAGATGACGGCAAATTGCACATTCTTGATGCACACAACCAGCTCGTAAGCATTTACACACCGGCTGGAGAATGCGTGAAAAGAGAGGTCATGTCGGGGAATGAATGCATCCCACTGGATAATGGCATCTACATTGTCAGGATAGGAAGCAAGGCAATGAAAGTGGCCATAAACTAATACTTGGTTTTTTATGTCCGTCTACCAAAAACATTATCGGGTGGCAATATGACTTTGCCACCCGATAATTTTATATTGCATATACTGTCAGGCATTTTTCCCTGCAGCGGAAACAAAAACTCCCGATAAAATCGGCAATTTTTGTCATTTCCGCCAATTATGGCTGTATCAGGTCGACAGGATTCTCGATGACCGAAGGAATGCTTTCGAATATCTCCTTCAGACGCTTGCTGTCGAACTTAGGAGTGCGGTCGTAGTAGTAGATACCGTTCTTCTCCTGCTCCACATCGGTAATCTGTGTATAGCAGAAGCCGACCACGTGCTTCGAGGCCTTCAGCGCTTCCACCTCATCCTTCAGAATCTGATAGAATTCCTCGAGGGTCTCTATCTGTGCGCCATATCCCCACGACGAGCTGCGCTCCTCGGGCTTAATCCAACCCAGTCCGCCGAACTCGTCGACCATGTACGGCTGTCCGTCGTAGCGGGCGAAGTTCTGATGGCGGCGGTCGTTGATGTTGATGTTACGATATGGCTCTTCGCCTGCCTTGAAGACAAGGTCGTTCTGCAGATCCTGACCGCGCTTGTAGTTGTGCACGGTCCAGATGTCGGTCAGCACATGACAGTCACCGCTGGCATCGTTGATGGGACGTGTGGGGTCCATGGCCTTAGTAATGTTGTACAGGTCGATCATCATACGCGGATAAGCACCGGTATCGGCAGCGCCCCATGTCTCGTTGAACGGTGTCCATGTGACGATAGATGGGTGGTTGCGGTCGCGCTCCACGAGTTCGGTCCACTCGCTGATGGTGTTGCGCGCAGCAAGCTCGTTGTTCACGTTCAGGTCCCAGCTGGCAAACTCCGCCCAAGTGATATAGCCAAGTTTATCAGCCCAATAGAAGTAACGCTCTTCGAAGTTCTTCTGGTGGAGACGTGCTCCGTTGAAGCCTACCTCTTTCGACATCTCGATGTCGCGCTTCAGGGCTTCGTCGGAAGGAGCTGTCCATACACCGTCGGGATAGAATCCCTGGTCGAGCACGAGGCGCTGGTAGTAGGGCTTGTTGTTCAGGTAGAAGTATCCACCCTCGCAATGTATCTTACGCATTCCGGCATACGACTTCACCTCGTCGATTGTCTTGCCGGCGCTAACGACCTTATACGTTACGTCGTAGAGGTTTGGTGTCTCTGGTGTCCAAAGTTTCAGGTTCTTGAAAGGAAGCACCACGACGCTGTTGTTTGTTGCAGGTACGGTCTTTGTGGCAACAACCTTCTTGCCGTCGTACACGGTAACAACCAGGCTGTTAGCATTTTTCTCTGTATAGAACTGCGGTTGTATGACGAGTTGCTTCTGATCGATGTCGGGCACTGCGAATACCGACTTCAGGCCTTCCTTTGCCACTGCTTCCATCCACACTGTCTGCCAGATGCCGGTAGTACGTGTGTAACTACATCCTGCAGAGTAGTATCCGGTGCTCTGCTTGCCTCCGGGCTGAAGTCCGCCACGCAGATCATCATTCACCCTGACAATGAGGTTGTGGCTGCTGCCGGGCTTCACTTTATTGGTGAGGTCGATGCTGAACGACGAGCCGGCACCCTTGTGATTGGCCACATATTTTCCGTCGATGTAGATTGTAGCATCGTAGTCCACGGCACCGAAGTTCAGGAAAATCTTCTTCCCATCCCACCCTGCGGGAATATTGATGTTGCGCTGATACCAGATGGAATTGATGAAATCGGTGTATTCCACTCCAGAGAGTTTGCTTTCAGGACAGAACGGCACAGTAATCTTGTTGTCGAAGCTCTTCTGCTCGTTCCATTTTCTTTCAGCACCTGTACGACCGAAGTCGAACGCGTAGGTCCAAGTGCCATTCAGGTTGACCCAATCGGCACGCTCAAACTGCGGGCGCGGATATTCCGGGCGTGGTGTCTGTGCGTTGCTTTCTACACTTCCGAGTACCATCAGGGCAATGATTGCCATGACTGTTGACTTAAGTTTTCTCATGCTTTTGGTGTTTTAGGTTATAATGAAAATAATACAAAAATTGCCCATTTCATCGAGACTTTTCGCTCTCTTTGTACACTACGTTGTTTGCTCCCGACGTGATGCTAAGCGCCTCTGGATGCTCTGCTATGAACGAGTCGATGTGCCTGACGCGTTTCTCTTCGAGGATTTCATCGACAGCGATAAGGATACCCGTTTCTTCCACGTCGCCGAAGCCGTAGTTGATGGCTGTACCGAAGAGTTTCATTGTCGGCGACAGACTCATGTATGCATTCACAAGCGGCGGGATGTTGTAGCCCAAGTTGCGGATCTCGCGGTTCAGTATGCGATAGTCGGAGCGGAAGTCGTCTTCGGTGAAAATCTTTGCAAGTTCCTTTTCGTCGGTTTCAATAATCAGCGGTTTCATCGGGACAATCAGCTCTTCCTTGTCGCCAAAATGCTTTTTAAGGAAATACAGGATCATATCCCTGCCGCGTCGGATGTATGACGGATACATTGTCACCTTGCCGAAGAAATACTTCACATCGGGGTTTAGCACTGTGAGCGCTCCGATGCCGTCCCAGAGGTTGTCGAGTGCGAAGATGCTTTTCGTGTTCTTTCTCACGTTCTGATACTCGGGGGAGACAAACGAGCGGCCGAGTTCTACGGTGTATGGCATGTATTCCTTAAGGAACTTTTCCGAGAAGTGGAACATGTGGCTTGTTGCAAGCCGCGGCTGTCCGTTATCATCCATTTCCCAGTCGCGGCCGAAGAGATAGCGATAGCCTCCTATTATCTCGCATGTATCTGGATTCCAGACGATGAGCTGTTTGTAGCAGTTCTCACAGGTGTCAAACTCGTCGATGTCTATTGCCTTTCCCGTGCCACCTCCTGCCTCGCGGAAGGCAAGCTCACGCAGACGACCGATCTCGCGCATTACGTTGGGCGAATCGTGGGCGGTGACGATGAAGATTTTGTTATGACTCTTGTTGGTCATTCGCAGTTGCTTCTCTGGTGTAAGCTCCGAGATAAGCAACTCTTTGTCAACGGGTTGAATAATTTCTTCTGATATATATTCCATAATAATTCTTCTTCTCTGTCGGCATCTTACAGTTTATATACTCCTTCCCTCACAATCTGTGCCCATTCTGTCGGCGTGTGACTCTTGTCAAATGTCTGCCAGGGTATCGGCTTGCCTATTGCCACGCGGAAGGTCTTGTGGACGTTCTTATACATCTCATCTACGAGGAACAGCATGGCGACATTGAATTTCAAGTTTAATTTTTTACAGATGTTGGCTATGTTGTAGAATTTGTCTGAGTTTTGTCCACTGAAGTGAATGGGAATCACGTCTCTCTGATATTCTACGCTCTTTGAAATGAACGTCTTCTTCCACGGCAGGTCGGCTATCTTTCCGTCGATCTTGCGCGAGCAGAGTCCTGCCGGGAACATGAGCATGTGGTTCTTGCTTTGGAAACCCGCCTCCACCATTGCGGGGAACGATCGGCTCTGGCCGCCCGTCTTGTTGATGCCAATGCTCACGGGAGCAAGTCCTGGAAGGTTGAGTAGCAGGTCGTTGACCAGATAGCGGAAGTTTCCATTGAAGTGGCGGCCGATGATTGCACCGAGCGCAACACCGTCGGCACCGCCCAGCGGATGGTTCGAGACGAGCGTGTAGAGCCGGCCGTCGTCGGCAGGAGGAAGGTTCTCCATGCCCTCGATGTTGAGCGTCATGTCAAGATAGCGCACACATTCCTCAAGCCAGTCGACGCCTACCTTGTCGCGGCTTTCCCAGAGGAAGCGGTTCACTTCGTCTTCGTGGATGGTTTTCTTCAACCAATTCACAAGAAATCGTGGCACCCACTTTGCCTTGGCGCCCATCTTGCCACGCAGAACAGCGTCGAGGTCTATCGTTTTCCTAAATTCTTCGTCCATGATTTAGTCACTATATTCTGCAAAATTAACAAATTCTTGCAAAAACATCCTATTTTTTTCAAAAAAATCATTCAAAAAAATAATATATTAACATACAAAGGCAACATGCGAAGAATTCAATCAACATGCAAAGCATGATGTTGCAAAGTCAGCAACATTCTTCCGCCCCACCAATTCTTTCTGTTTATTTTGTGTTTATCACCGACAAACAAAACTCCCTCATGCCGTCAAGTCGTGCCATAGGCAGATAACTATAGTGTTATTTTGCACCCCAAGCATCGTATGTAGCCTCAAATACACCGTCGAGCCCGTCTTGCCGTATATCCTGCGTATGCTCCCGAGGGTGTCCGCCTGCATGAACAGCAGCTCGTCGCGGTTCTCCCTCGATTCCTTATGATAGAGCACCGCCGTCAAGATTTCTGCAACTTTTATAGGAAATCCTCATTTGACTATAACTTAAATCTGATTTTTTACTCAGGTATCGGAAATCCGAAATCACCCGTTTTAATTCTATTTATAATAAAAGTATAAGGAAGAACTGGACCATAGTGAAAATGTCTATATTCTTCCTTCATTTCACCAATTCGTATCATAGGGGTGTTTATTCTCCATATAAGCCAATTGTACGACTTTTGAACAATACGATTTTCACTGGCATCCATTTTAAACATTATGTTATCTGTTTGCCCTAAATCCATGCTATGGCCCACCTTCTCCCAAACATTGTTTTTTATACCTAATTTAATAATAGTATGAACATAAAAATCAATCTCATCTTTAAGAATCTCATTAATAGTGGGGGTGTAACTAATGCAATATTTTTTTTTGAAAACACGTATTACACAACTATTTAACTGTGTAATATCCGTTGTGAGAAATTGGAAGAAAACCTTCTCCTTATTATCTATATTTATACAAAAAATGTCTCCCTTCTTAATATAAATCCTTTTCATACAATTTATTTTATTGATATTACAACTCTAATCCCAAAATCATGCCAATATTTTGGAGAAATGGAGTTCCTTATGTTGTACAACTGCCCTCCATATCTTGAAAATCCATAGCTGTTAATTATAGATTGCTCTATTATTCTTGCTTGTTTAAAACTTAAATTAATAGCATTCGTCCTGTTCATGTTTCTCAGATTTTGCCCCAAAGTTAGAAAATTGGTGCGTAACTGCAAAAGAATCATGCGATTTTTTTGTGTTAAAGCTGGAAAAGATGAAAAAGTGACAAATTGAAACCACTATTTTAACGATAACGAAAAAACAATAACGATAGACAAAAAAAACAAAGAAACGATGACGAAAAACGATAAACAGTACAAGAAAAAGGAAAAAGAGAAGAATAATTTAAGTATTTAAGGATTGAAGAATGTGATTTTGGTGCTGGTAAGTGGGCCCTTTAATGGCATTAGATGGGCCCTTTAAGACTGTTACTTGGGCCCTTTGATGACGTCAACCCATTGGGTTGATGAAAAAGCAAAGCCCACCCCTAACCCCTCCCTGGGGAGGGGAATCGCGGCAGAGAATTGAAACAGAGGTAATTGCAGCGTTTT